>DAOTUS010000690.1:0-6196 GCA_034437415.1 Herpetosiphonaceae bacterium | reverse complement strand
AATGAGCGATACTGTTCTCGTTTTTTTTGGTTTTGGTGCGGTTAAACCATGACATACCGATCAAAAAACACTGTTTTGAGCGAACAATGTCTGTTTTTAATTTAGATGCGATTGCCCTGGCAAAAGCCCCAGCCCACCTTGACAACCCCCCAATTGGGAGTACCATTTATTTTGTTAGCTGAACTAACTAATTTTCACTGAAATACCCACGTCCCAAGCACGCACAGTCGTGCTTTTGTTATGTGTAGGAGGTTGATATTGGCACACCTTAACGGGCAGATCGCCCTGGTCACCGGCGCCTCGGCCGGCATCGGACGCGCCGCCGCCCTCAGCCTGGCCGCCCAGGGCGCTCGGGTCTTCGCCGCCGCCCGCCGCCTGGAGAAGCTCGAAGAGCTGGCCGCCGAGGCCCGCCAAAACGGCTGGCTGATCGAGCCGCTTCAGCTTGATGTCACCAGCGCCGCCAGCATCGAGCGGGCTGTGCAGCACATTCGCGCCGCCACCGCCGGCCACGAGATCGATATCCTGCTCAACAACGCCGGCTACGGCCAGATGGGCGCCGTCGAGGAGGTGCCGATCGCCGCCATGCGCCAGCAGTTCGAGACCAACGTCTTCGGCATGGTCGCGCTGATCCAGCAGTTCCTGCCCAAGATGCGCGAGCGCCGCGCCGGGCGGATCCTCAATGTCAGCAGCATCGGCGGGCGGCTGGTGATGCCCTACGGCGGCGCCTACAGCGCCAGCAAGTTCGCCGTCGAGGCGCTCAGCGATGCGCTGCGGCTGGAGTTGGCGCCCTGGAATATTCAGGTTGTGCTGATCGAGCCAGGGCTGATCTCGACTGATTTTGCTGCAGTGGCCCAGCAAAATCTGACCGCTGCCACGACGGCCTATCCCCAGGGCGCGGTGTTCCTGGGCACCTTCGAGGAGATGGCGAACCAGCGCGGCGCCTCGGCCAGCGTGGTCGCCAGGGCGATTGTCGCTGTCGTTCGGCGCCGCCGCCCGCCCGCCCGCAAAGTTGTGCCGGCCTTCTATGGCCCGCTGATTGGCTTTGTCGAGACCTTGCCCAGCGTGGTGGTCGATGCAGCCTTCAAGCTGGTACTGCGGCTGATTGAGCAGCGCGGCGCGGCCCAGTCCAAACCCCACTATCCAACCCTGGAGGAGTGGGTCGCCACCAAAAAGCCAGCGCCAGACCCGGTCGAGGCCAGCGCATAAATCCCAATGCTATTGAGGTGAGGGCTAACCTCTAGCCCCAATACCGTTCAAATAAGCAAATTCTTGGGTACTTCCCCTCTCCACCGCCGTGGAGAGGGGTGGCCGCGGAGCGGACGGGGTGAGGTCAGAAATGCCGCCATTCCGGCTTATTTGAACGGTATTGCCCCTAACCCCTAATCCCAACCCGCCCCGAACAATGATGATAAGGAAATAGATATGACAGCTTCACCAACGGCGCCACAGCGCGGCCTGGCGCACAAATGGAAAGTCCTAATCTCGGTGATCTTCGGGATCTTTATGGTTATTCTGGATACGACGGTGGTCAATGTGGCCTTTCGCACGCTCAGCAGCGAGTTCAACGCCTCGGTCAACGATGCGCAGTGGATTCTGAGCGTCTATGTGCTGGCGCTGGGCATTAGCACCCCGGTCTCGGGCTTTCTCGCCGAGCGCTTCGGGATCAAGAAGGTCTATCTGGTGGCGCTGTCGGTGTTTGTGCTTGGCTCGTTCCTGTGTGGGATTGCGCCATCCGACAACCTGGGGCTGCTGATTGCGGCGCGAGCGCTGCAGGGCTTGGGCGGCGGCCTGGCGCTGCCGCTGGGCACCACCTTTATCTTCAGCGAGTTCCCGCCCGAGGAGCAGGGCATGGCCCTGGGCTTCTTCGGCATCGCCCTGGTGATCGCGCCGGCGCTTGGGCCGATCCTCGGCGGCTGGCTGGTTGATCTGAACCTGTGGCGCTGGATTTTCTTTATCAATATTCCCATCGGCGTGGTCGGTGTGTTTATTGGCACCCGCTGGCTGCGCGAGCAGAAAAGCGACCGGGCGGTGCCGCTCGACCTGCTCGGGCTGATCACCTCGACGGTTGGCTTTGGCGCGGTGCTGTACGCGGCCTCGATCGCCGCCGAGAACGGCTGGACCAGCGGCCCCGTCCTGACCTGGTTCGCCGTCGGCGCGGTGAGCCTGATTGCGCTGGCGCTTGTTGAGCTGTTTGTGGCCAAAGAGCCGCTGCTCGACCTGCGCCTGTTCACCAAGCCAATCTTCCTGATCGCCAGCTTTGTCGGCTGGGTCAGCGTGGTCGCGCTGTTCGGGGCCGAGTTCCTGATGCCGCTGTATCTGCAGATTCTGCGCGGACGGACGGCGCTAGAGACCGGCCTGATCCTGCTGCCGCTGGCGATTGCCGCCGGGATCGCCACGCCGATCGCGGGCAAGCTCTACGATAAAGTCGGCCCGCGGGTGCTGGTGGTCAGCGGCTTCTCGCTGCTGCTGATCAACACCTGGCAGCTGGCCCAGATCAAGGCCGACACGCCGATTAGCTGGATCCTGTTTCTGATTGCGCTGCGCGGCCTGGCGCTGGGGATGACCGTGCAGACGACGCTGGTCACGGCGCTGTCGGTGGTGCCGCTGCCGAAGCTGGCCCGTGGCTCGGCGCTGGTCAACTCAACCCGCCAGGTGGTGCAGTCGATCGGCGTGGCGCTGCTGGCGACGATTCTGGCCAGCACGCTCTCGACTTCGACCAAGGATCTTCAGGTGCAGTTTCGCGAGCCGCCGACCGTCGCCAACAGCGCCAAAGCGCCCGCCTTTGGCCTCTGCGAAACCCCCGGCGTGCCCGCTGCCGAGAATATCCCGGCGGTCACAAAAGCCTTGCCCCCAGCGGCCCAGGCCCAGATTCGCGCTGGCGTTCAGCAGGCCTGCGCCGAGCAGGTCGCTGGCTTTGAAAAAACCTATCAGTTCACCTTCTATGTGGCGCTGATTGCAGTTATTCTGGGCGCGCTGCTCCCCGGCTGGCCGCTCAAGTGGGCCGGGCGCCGCGCCGCCGATGGCCCAGCGCCGGCCACCGCCGGGCATTAGGGCATATTCAGTGGTTAGTGAGATGGACCTCTATACATTCTCGCTGACCACTGATCACGAATCACTGATCACCATTCGCCACCCGTAGCCGCGCCAGCGAGTCCAGCAGCGCGGCGTCGGTATCCCGGCCGTAGCCGCCCGACTGTGGCAGCCCGCCGATCTCCAGAATGGCCGGGCCGCTGAAATTGCTGCGCTGGAGTGCGCCCAGGTAGACGCTAAAATCAATCGTGCCCATCCCGAGCGGCAGATGGGCGTTGACTGTCGGCAGCGGCGTATCCGCGATGTGCAGCATCGTCATGCGCTCGGCCAGCGCCAGAAACCCGGCCAGGTGCTCCGGGACGGTGTGGTTCACATCCCAGACCAGCCCCAGGTCTGGCACCGCCGCCAGGATGCTGGCACACAGCTCCGGCGTGCCGCACAGCCCAATCCGCGGCTCGTTGGGCTCAAAGCCCAGCCGAAAGCCGTGCTGGCGGGCCAGCTCGACCCCGGCGGCCAGCGCCTCGCCAAACCGCGCCTCGATCTCCCGCAGGGTTGCGGCGGCGTAGCCCTCGGCGGGGACGAGATGGATCTGCACGATCCGGCAGCCAAGCCCGCTGATTGCCGGCAGGTTGGCGCGGATCACATCCAGCGCTGTGCCGCCAGCGGCGATCTGGCCCTGCGCATCAACGCGGATCAGCATCTCCAGCACTGGCTGGATATCCGCTTGACGTAACGCCTTGGCAACAACCGGGAAATCATCGCCGAGGCGCTCGGCATCCAGGCCATGCTCCGGGCCGGGGAACTGGATCGCCTGGAACCCGCCGCTGGCGGCAAAGGCGATCTCCTGGCGGGCCGGGCGCCAGTTGGAGGGGAACAGCCGAGCGTTGAGGCCGATCTGGAGGGCCAGTTGTGGCACAGAACATCCTTTCATGGGCGCTTCTGAAGTGCGCGCTTAAGCTGCTTGTAGACCGGATCGTCCATAATCCGGCCCAGGTAGTCGGCAAAAATCGTCGCCGCCTCGGCTTTCTCGGCATCGTGGTGGATTGGCCGCACCTCGCCGACAGCGTTGTACTTAATCCCACCCTGATGGTTGGCATAGCGCCGCGCCCGAGTATACCCCATCTGAATATACTTGCGGGCCACATCCATGCCCACGAAATCGTCGGCCTCCCGATAGTCCTCGTACCTGGCGAAGATTGCGGCGGCGGCCTCGCGGGCCACCTCGGGCGTGCGAAAATGCCACAGCGGCAGCAGCTCGCTCTTATACGGCTCGGCGTGAAACACCCCATACTCGCCGCGCCCAATCGTGTACCTGTGCGGCTCGGCGCGCAGATCCACGCCATCAAACGGATGCGGTTTTTTGCTCATTGGCGGCATTCCTTTCTGCAGAATTGGCAGTCTCGACACATCGATCGTGTACAATACGCAGCAGATCTGGATCGACGAATTTTGCTGTTTGAGCGTGATTAAGCTATGCGGTTTGATTTTCTTTCGCTATTTCCGTCCATGTTTCAAGGCCCGCTCACCGAGAGTATTCTCAAGCGGGCGACTCAGAGCGGTCTGTTGCAATTTCATTTCCACGACATTCGGGCCTTCGCCACCGACAAACATCACACCGTTGACGCCTACCCGTTTGGTGGCGGCGCCGGCATGGTGATGAAGGCCGAGCCGCTGGCCCGCTGCACCGAGGCCGTCCTCGCCGCCGACCTGCATCCCGCCCCGGTGGTGCTGATGACGCCGAGCGGCCGCGTGTTCACCCAGGCTCTCGCCCGCGAGTGGGCGATGCTGCCGCGCCTGGTGCTGGTCTGCGGCCACTACGAGGGCCTCGATGAGCGCTACATCGAGCGCCACGTCACCGACCAGGTGTCGATTGGCGACTTCGTGCTGACCGGCGGCGAGCTGGCGGCAATGGTGATCGCCGACGCGGTTGGGCGGCTGGTGCCCGAGGTGCTCGACGCCGAGTCGCTGCTGGCCGAGAGCCACGACGATGGCCTGCTCGAGTATCCCCACTACACCCGCCCGGCGGAGTGGGAGGGCCAGATGGTGCCGCCGATTCTGCTCAGCGGCCACCACGCCAATGTTGAGCAGTGGCGCCACGAGCAGCGGCTGCGGCGCACCTTCGAGCGCCGCTCGGATATGCTGGCCAGCGCCACCCTGAGCGCCAAGGATCGCCAGCTGCTGCGCGAGTGGGGCTGGGAGGAAGGTCGCCGATGAGTTTTCGCTCGCTGCTGCGCTGGGGCGGTCTGGCGGCGCTGGTTGGGGTGCTGGCCGGGCTGGGGAGCGCGCTGTTTCTGCTGGCGCTGGCCTGGGTCACCGCCCGGCACACGGCCTACCCCGGGCTGCTCTTCGGCCTGCCGCTGGCCGGGGCGATCATCGCCTGGCTGTACGCGGGCTATGGCCGCTCGGCGGTTGGCGGCAACAACCTGATCCTGGAGCACATCCACGCGCCCGATGCGCACGGCGTGCCCCTGCGCATGTTCCCGGTCGTGCTGCTTGGCACCCTGATGACCCATCTGTTTGGCGGGTCGGCCGGGCGCGAGGGGACGGCGGTGCAGATGGGCGGCAGCGTGGCGGGGACGATCGGCCGCCTCTTTCGACTGTCGGCGGTCGAGACCCGGCTGCTGCTGATGGCGGGCATCAGCGCAGGCTTCGGCAGCGTGTTTGGCACGCCGATCGCCGGGGCCATCTTTGGGATGGAGGTGGTGCTGCTCGGCGGCCTGCGCTACGAGGCGCTGATTCCCTGCCTGATCGCGGCGCTGGTTGGCGCTGGCGTCGTCCACGCGCTGGGCGTCGGCCACAGCCAGTACGCGGTTCAGGCGCTGGCCCTGACGCCGCTGCTGGTCGCCCAGGTGGTGCTGGCCGGGGTGCTGTTTGGCTGGGCCAGCGCCGCCTTCGCCGAGCTGGTCCACGCCATCACCGCCCTCGCCAAACGCCTGATCGCTCATCCCATCCTGCGCACGGCCCTGGGCGGCTGCGGCGTGGTCGGGCTGACCCTGCTGCTGGGGACGCGCATGTACTCGGGGCTGAGCCTGCCGCTGCTGGCCCAGGCCTTCACCCCGGCGGGCGTGCCGCTGCTGGCCTTCGCGATCAAGCTGGTGCTGACCGCGCTGACGCTCGGGGTCGGCTTCAAGGGCGGCGAGGTCACGCCGCTGTTTGTGATTGGGGC
>DAOTUS010000689.1:0-7607 GCA_034437415.1 Herpetosiphonaceae bacterium | reverse complement strand
AATGAGCGATACTGTTCTCGTTTTTTTTGGTTTTGGTGCGGTTAAACCATGACATACCGATCAAAAAACACTGTTTTGAGCGAACAATGTCTGTTTTTAATTTAGATGCGATTGCCCTGTCCAGAGGTGAATTTGATCTTGACAAGGTGCTAGTCATCGCGTACCCTCTGCATAGAACCTCTCCCTATCATTCGCTGTAACTGCATAGGAGACCTCAATGAATCCAGATGTCGAACGACTCATCGGGCGCGCAGTGTCGGACAAATCCTTTCGCGATGCGTTGCTCGCTGATCCCCAAGGTACGATTAGCACATCAGGGCTCATCCTGACCGACGACGAGATTGACAAAGTGGTTGAGGCAGTCGCCAGGGGCAAAAAGGATAAAAAAGACGAGGCGATTGAAGCAACAGTCAAGGGTTATTGGATCTAGAACTCTGATTTCATATAATTAGGTATATACCTAAGTCAAATACAAGATTAGCCACATGATTCTTCAAGATCATGTGGCTAATCTTCTGAATTATCTAAATCTATGCTTATTCCTTCCGAACTCAATAAAAACATTGCTGAACTAGAATTAAAAACTAATTCACAACGTAGATCGGTATTTCTCAAGCCATTGAGTTTAGGCTTGATCATAATGCATCTAGTAGCAATCACAGCTGTTATAGTTAATCAACCAATTAAAGCAAGTTCATTCGTAGTATTAGTTCCCAGTCTAGTAATAAATATTATTATATTTATTTTAAATAAATATAAATTTACTCAAATTGCAACATTTTTATTTTGCTCGATTTTCAATATTACTGTTTATCTTGCTTTTTTTATAAATACACAATCCCCTATTGATTATGAAAATACTGGAACAACGGTTGCTTTCGGATGTTTATTAGCAGTAAGTGGAATGTTAGCTGGAATACTGATCAATTCGTATGTCTCAATCGTAATATCCATCATAAATGCTCTACTGGTATTCTTTGCCTATATGACTGTATCTGCTACATTACAAGAGGCGGCATCACCCAGCGTCCCAATTATTGCCTTCATCTTTCTGCTTGCGCTGATCTCCTGGCTGTACCAGCGCACCCTCAACCAGTCGTTTGAGCGCCTGAGCGTGGCCCGCCAGCAGCTCACCCGCGACGCCCTGCTGCGCCAGGAGCTGGCGATCGCCCGCGACCTGCAAAGCCGCCTGTACCCCGCCCCGCCCGAGACCGACTCCCGGCTCCAGATCGCCTCGGTGGTGCTGCCGGCCATGGAGACCAGCGGCGACCTCTACGATTTTATCGAGCTTGGCCCCGACGAGCTTGGCATCGTGATCGCCGACGTGACCGGCAAAAGCCTGGCGGCCGCCCTGGTGATGGCGATGGCCCGCTCGACCTTTCGCAGCGAGGCCCGCCGCACCACCGACCCCGCCGAGGTGCTGACTCAGGTCAACGCGATTCTGTGCAGCGACCACTCGGTCAAGCAGATGCTGACCGCCTGGTACGGCATTCTGAACACTAGCACGCTCAACCCTACGCTACGCCAATGCCGGGCACCCGTTTCCAATCCTCAAGCGCGACGGCATCGTGACCGAGCTCGACATCCCCGGCCTGCCGCTGCGGGGCCGCCCCGACACGGTCTACCACGAGCAAGCGATCGTGCTGCAGGCCGGCGACGATCTGCTGCTGACCAGCGATGGCGCGGTTGAGACGATGAACGCGCAGCGCGAGCTCTTCGGCTTCGATCGCTTCAACGCGACGCTGCAGGCGCTGCCGCCCCTGCCCGCCAACGCTATCCTCGCCAGTCTCTGCGCGGCCCTCGAAACGTTCCGTGGGCTCGCGCCGCAGAGTGATGACATTACCCTGGTGCTGATCCAGGTCAACCAGCCAGCGCGGCTGGAGCAGGTGGCGAGCTCAGCGACAGCGCACCCGGTACCAGCGGCGGCCGCATAGACGTTGGTCGATCACGGTCACGTCGGGGCGCACGCCGAGCACTTTTTGGGCATACCAGAGCGGAAACGTATCCGTATCGTTCTGGGTCACAATTGTCCCGGCCAGGGGAGCCGCCTGCAGCCACATCACCGCCCGATCACGCTCAGCCGTTATGTCACGGAGTGAGATGCTAGGGATGCGCAGGAGCGCCAGCAGAATCAGCCCCAGCGGCACGACTGCAGCCCAGCGCCACCGCCCTGGCGCACGCTGCTCAATCCAGTCAAGCGCCAGCAGTGCCCCAACCCCCGCCCAGAAGGCCCCAATCAGATGGAGCGGCAACAGATAGACGGCGGAATCAGAGCCGCCGTACGAGATCGCCCACACCAGCGTTGATGCCGCGATCCCACCCATCAGCCAGCGCCAGCGGCGTAGCTCTGCAGGGGCGCCAAGCCCGCCCGCCAGCGCCAGGCCACTGCCGAGCCAGCCCAACCCCTGGACAAGATCGCGCAGCGCGTAGCTGATTCGCCCGACGCGCATACTCCACGGCACCACATCAACCAGATAGGCATACTCGCGCCCGCTGATATGGGCCAGGGCGCCATCAAAGCTGCGCCAGTCGCCCCAGCTGGCCTGCGGCACCAGCCGACCGCGCCAGGGCAGCAGCGCGTACACCGCCAGGCCAAGCAGCAGCAGCGCCGCAAACGGCCAGCCCGATCTAAGGCGAGCCACAAGACTGGCCCGCCCAGGCCACGATTGGCACACGCCAGCGATCCCGACCGCCGCCACGCCAGCCAGCCAGGCCGCCAGCGGCAGCTGAATCCCCAGGCCCAGCCCAAGCACCAGCCCAGCCGCCGCCAGCGTCCGCTGGGCGTGCCAGCGCCACCAGCGGGCCGTCAGCCAGACCAGCAGGGCCAGGAACAGCGTGGCCGCCGCATAGACCTCAACAATCAGGGCCTGCTCCCAGACGCGCCGATCAAGCCCAAAGCTCAGCGCCGCCACACTGGCCGCCAGCAGGCGCGGGCGGAGCGGCAGGCTGGTTGGCAGCTGGCCGATGGTGGCGGCCAGAACGCTCGCCGCCAGCGCCAGACACCCGGCGTTGAGCACGGCTAAACGCCAGGCCACTTCGCCGCCGGGCAGCAACAGGGCCACGCGACCGAGCAGCAGGTAGGTTGGGTAGCCCGGCGGGTGCGCAACCCCACCTAGCGCCACCGCAGTCGCCAGCTCGCCACCATCGGCGCCGCCGTAGGCCGTGGTGACGGTGGGTGCGAGCGTGAAAACATACAGGCAGCCCAGCCCAGCAAGCAGGAGCAGATACACGAGGAGGGGCGAATGGAGAAATCGCGCCAGTGGATTGGGGGTTTGCGCCAGCGCAGGTGGGCTGGCGCGTTCATCTTCGCGGAACATTTCGGTTGGATTAACGCGTTTCAACAGGGCTAGGCTGGCCGAGGATTGCGCTCGAAATAGAGCTTCATTCCACGCACACTCATCGTCAGCGTGCCACGGACCACCAGATCGAGCGCCGGGCTCAGGGGCCGGTCGGTCGGCAGCAGCTGCTCAACAATCTGCGCCAGCGGCAGCTCAGCCTGCTGCATTCCGAGCAGCGTCGCGTCGCTGAGCAGCGTCAGCCGGGTGTGCATCTGGTCCAGCGCGGTGGCGGGCGGGTGCGGTGTGCGCCCAAAATGCGAGGGCAGCATAATCTCGATTGGCATACGCCCCAGCAGGTCAAAGGTCGCCAGCTGGGCCGCCAGATCGAAGGCGGGCGGCGGGGTTACGGGCATGGCCAGCTGATGCGTGCTCATCAGAATGCCAATGGCGTCACCGGCCCACAGTGTCCGCGAGTGCGCATCCCAGAAGGCCAGATGGTCGGGCGAGTGGCCAGGCGTCGCGATCGCCTCAAGCACAATCTGGCGCCCTAGATCGAGGCGCAGGTTTTCGGCGGGCTGGATTCGGTCGGCGGCAATCGGCACGATCGTGCCATAGATCGGCCACATCTCGGCAACTGCCCGCTCGACGCTTTTCAGCAGGCGGCTGGGCTCGACCAGATGCGGCGCGGTCATCGAGTGAATGTACACCGTGGCGTTGGGCAGCGCCTGCAGCAGCACGCCCGCGCCGCCAGCGTGATCCATATGAATGTGGGTCAGCAGGATATGCTCGACGGCAGCGCGGGCGATCCCAAGCTGATCCAGCCCGTGGAGGATTGTCTCGGCGCTGTGCGATGTGCCAGTTTCGATGATGGCGACCTGATCGCCACGCACCACATAGGTTGCGCCAAAGCCATCGGTCTGCAGCAGACCGTTATCAATCATTGCAATATGATCGGTTATGTGGGTGATCGAAACCGCCATCGTTGGTGACTCACACTCAATTGAACATCAGCTGCTGAGCTTATCGAAGCCTATTTCGCGCTGCCACCGCCACTGCCCCGGCGCCGCCGCCGCCGCGAGCGATTGGGATTGGCCGCATCGGGGGCGCCTGGCTCGCCTGCTGGGGCGGCCGGAGCGGCCGGTTTGATCTGCTCACGTGGTGACGTTGCCGCCGCCGGTTTGCTGTGGGACGTGTGCTGCTGCTGCTGCTCGGTGGTTGTCCGATCGCTCCGCCGCCGCCGCCGATTGCCAGTTCGCGGCTCATCGGGGTCCGGGCTGGGCTGGCGCTGGCGCGAGGTCAGCTGATCTGGCACGCCGACGAGCGACTGCTGCCGGGCGGTGGTCGTCATTGATGGACGGCTGGGCCGCCCGGCCGCTGGAGCCTCTGGATCGCGGCGCGCTCGATTGGGTCCGGCCGACTCCGGCTCGCGGCGCGGCTGCGGCGGCCGGGAGCGCCGTCGCTCCTGATCGCGATCCCGATCACGGGTCGGGCGCTCGCTTGGGGACGCCGGATCAGCAGCACCGGGCGCCTCCAGCCGGTCACGATCGTCACCCTCGGCCCAGGCCACCTCGGATAGGCGCAGGCTGGCCGGAGGAGTATTGCTGGTTGGGCGAATGCGATCCTGGGCTGCTGGGGCGGCCTCGCCACGACTGCGGCGGTCGCGGGCCACACTGACCGCGCCCTGCGCGACTGTCGAGAGCTGCGCGGCGGTGTAGTCGTTGTAGTTGCCCTCAACATCCACCGTGACCGTTTCGCGGATCGTGTTGACCGTCACCACCATGCCGGGGCCGTCGGGGGTCATCACCTGCTCGCCGCGAACGGGCAGCTCCTCGCGAATGGCGAGATACTGATCCTGCTCGTACGAGAGGCAGCAGAGCAGCCGGCCGCACACGCCCGAAATCTTCGATGGATTGAGCGGCAGATCCTGGTCTTTGGCCATTTTGACCGAGACCCGGGCAAAATCGGGGAGAAATGTAGAGCAGCATAGCGGGCGACCACATGGCCCAATCCCGCCGAGGAGCTTAGCCTCATCGCGGGCGCCAACCTGGCGCAGCTCAATGCGGGCGTGAAAGATCCGCGCCAGCTCGCGCACCAGATGGCGAAAATCAACCCGCTGCTGAGAGGTGAAATAGATCGTCAGGCGGCTGCCGTCGAAGCTCCAGTCGCCGCGGACCAGGCGCATCGGCAGCCGATGGGCGGCGATCCGTTCGGAGCACAGGTGCATCACCTCATCGTGGCGCTGCTCCAGCTGCTTCATGCGGTCGTAGTCCTCAAGGGTTGGCTGGCGCACAACCGGCTTGAGCTCCGCAATCAGCTCGGAATCGGGCATCTCGGTGGTTGGCATTGCCACCTTGCCCAGCTCCAGACCGCGCACCGTCTCCACCACCACCGCTACGCCAAGCTCCAACTGATGTTCGTTCGGATCAAAATGGTAAATTTTTCCCGAATCCTTAAACTTTACTCCGACCACGAGAGGCATATCTATATCCTAAAATGCCTAATGAATAATGAGTGAGGAGCGAGCGAAATTCATTAGGCACTACTAATTCTTTCAAGCTGGGAATGAGGAGCCCATAGTTAAGTATAGAGTCGCGGCAGGCGCGCTCATTTTTTCTCCAGAACCCGGTACGCCCGGACAGTCTGGGCCTTGCCCTTGAGCTGCAGCGGGCCAACCTCCTGCACGGTGTAGCCCTCACCGAGCTGCGCGACAGTGGCCTCGCTGGTATAGACGGTGTTGGGTTCGGCTTTGCCCTCCAGGCGCGAGGCGGTGTTGACCGTATCACCGTGAACGGTGTACTCCAATCGATCGCGCGTGCCAACCAGACCGGCGATCACGCGGCCGGTATTGACCCCGATGCGAATCTTGAAGTGCTTCTCGGGGTCGGTCTTCGCCATCAGGCGCTGATGTTGCACCAGCATCCCCAGGGCGGTATCGATCGCCCGCTGAGCGTGATTTTCGTAAAAGACGGGTGCGCCAAAGATGGCCATAATCCCATCGCCAATAAATTTATCGAGCGTGCCACCGTTTTCAAAGATCACATCGGTCATCACGCTGAGATACTCGTTGAGCAGATTCTGCAGCTCCAGCGGCGGCAGCGTCTCGGTCATCGTGGTAAAGCCCTGAATATCCGAGAACAGCACCGAGGCCTCCTGCTCGACCGGCTTCATCGGCAGATCGCCGGTCTCGGCAATTTGCTGGGCCACCGCCCGGGCCACATCGGGCGAGAGGAAGCGGGCAAACTGGTGGCGCAAGGTCTCCTCGGTACGCACCTGATCGTTTAGACGCGCCCGCTCGATGCCCAGCGCCGCCTGGTAGGCCACCGCCGTCAGCAGCTCGCGGTCGCGGATGGAGAAGCGCTCGAAGCCGGGACTGTCGAGATGGACCAGGCCCAGGACGCCCTCGCGGCCAACCAGCGGCACACACAGCACCGAGCGAATATTCTGGCTGATGATGCTTTGCTGTGAGCCAAAATCCACCCGTGCATCCGACGTCATCAGCGCCACGCCCTCGCGCAGCACCCGGCGGGCGATCGTCGAGCTAATCGTCAGGGCCTGATCCTCGTGGGGCGCATGCACCACCATTGGGACCAGCTCCTGGCCGTCCTGGCGCGTCATCAGCAGAAAGCCGCGCTCGGCGGGCACCAGCCGCAGCACCTCATCCATGATCGTATCGAGCAGCTCACGCAGGTCGAGGATCATATTCAGGCGGGTGCTGACCTCGTAGAAGTTCTGCAGAATATCCTGCGCGTCGAGGTTGAGGTCAGGCAGCCGCCCTGATGAGACCGAGCGGCTATCGGAGCGCAGCGGGAGCAGCTCCTCATCACTGAGGATCACGCTGGCGGCGGCGCGCTCGTCGAACTTCAGCTCGAACGGGCCAACGCCCACGAGATCACGCGCCCGCAGCGAGGCCTCCTTGACGCGTAAACCGTTGACAAAGGTGCCGTTGGAGCTGCCCATATCGCGCACCACAATCTCGCGACCTTTGACCTCCACGATAGCGTGATTGCGCGAGACATGGGGGTGATTGAGGACGATATCGTTCTGGCGCGAGCGTCCGATTTGTAAACCATTTGCGCCGATGGGGTAGCTGAGTGTTTGACCTTCAAGGGTCGTAATCAAACGAGCCATAAACCTACCCTGATTAATTTCAAAGGTTCAGTTTGCAGTATAGCAGATCAGGCGTGAATTCGTAAGATCATGGGTGTTCGTAGCCAGGGCAATTGCATCTAAATCAAAAACAGACATTGTTTGCTCAAAACAGCGTTTTTTGATCGGTATGTCATGGTTTAACGGCACCAAAACCAAAAAAGACGGGAACAGTATCGCTCA
>DAOTUS010000688.1:0-1768 GCA_034437415.1 Herpetosiphonaceae bacterium | reverse complement strand
CCTATCCGCTGGTGCTGACCAGGCTGGACCGAATGGGCTGCGTCGTCGTTGGTGGCGGCGCAGTCGCTGAGCGCAAGGTCGGCGAGCTGATCGCTGGCGGTGGCAGGCCGAGCGTGATCAGCCCGACGCTGACCCCGCAGCTGGCCGCGTGGGCCGCCAGCGGGCAGATCGAACACCACGCCCGAGCGTACCAGCCTGGCGATGGCGCCGCCGCGGATCTGCTGATTGCGGCCACCAGCAACCGCAGCGTCAACGCCCAGATCGCCGCCGGGGCGCCCGCCCGCTGCCTGGTCAATGTGGCCGACGATCCCGCGGCGGGGAATATGCACACCGTGGCGAGTGTGCGGCGGGGCGATCTGCTGCTGGCGGTCTCGACTGCTGGCCGCAGCCCCAGCCTGACCGCCCAGATCCGCCGCGAGCTGGCGGCGGCCTACGGCCCCGAGTACGCCGCGATCGCCCGGCTGTTTGGCGAGTGGCGCAGGCGGGTCAACCATCAGTTGGAGCCGGAGGCGCGCCAGGAGTTCTGGCGGCGCCTCCGCAGCGCTGTTCAGGCAGGCAATGCCGCCGAGTTTGAAACCCGCGCCGTCGAGATTTTTGAAACCCTCAGCGCGGATCTACCCCAGGCTGAGGATTAAAGCGAGGCACACGATGAGCGGATTTGTATCCTTAGTGGGCGCCGGGCCGGGCGATCCCGAGCTGATCACGGTCAAGGGGCTGCGGCGGCTGACGAGCGCCGATGTGGTGGTCTACGACGCGCTGGTGCACCCCGACACGCTGGCGCTGGCCCACCCCGCCGCCGAACTGATCGCCGCCGGGAAGCGCGGCGGCCAGCCCTCGGCCGGCCAGGACTGGATCAACGCGGTCCTGATCGAGCAGGCCCAGCTCGGCAAGCAGGTGGTTCGGCTCAAGGGCGGCGATCCGTTTGTCTTTGGGCGCGGCGGCGAGGAGGCGACTGCGCTGGCGGCGGCGGGCGTGGCCTGGGAGGTGGTGCCCGGCATCAGCTCGGCGATCGCCGCCCCGGCCTACGCCGGAATCCCGGTCACCCACCGGACCGCCGCCTCATCGGTGGCCTTCATCACCGGCCACGAAGATCCGCAGCGACCTGAGTCGCGGATCGACTGGCGGGCGCTGGCCCAGGGCGTGGACACGCTGGTCTTTCTGATGGCGGTTGGCCGGCTGGAGCACATCGCCGAGCAGCTGATCGCCCACGGCCGCGCGGCCGACACGCCCGTCGCGATCATCCGCAGCGCCACGACCAGCGAGCAGATTGTGCTGACCGCCACGCTGGCCAGCATCGCCGCCGAGGCGGGGCGGGCGGGCATCAGCGCCCCGGCGACCCTGGTGGTTGGCGAGGTGGTTAGGCTGCACGAGTCGCTGGCCTGGTTCGAGCCGCCAGTCGCCCTGGAGTTCTCCAGCCTGGCGCTGCGTCAGGCGGCGCTGGCCAGTGTGTATTAGATGCCGGGGATCGGGGACATACCGCGTAAATAAGCTGGAATAGCGGCATTTTTGACCTCACCCTGGCGCTGCGGCGCCACCCCTCTCCACCGCCGTGGAGAGGGGGAAATGCCTACTTTGACAATGTTAGATTACACGGCAAAGGCGCAGGATTTTGGATGAAGATGGACGCTTGGTGGATAACGATTGGTGGAGGAGGGACGCCATATATGGCGTCCCTCCCTCCCGCGAATACGTGCGCTTTTTGGGTTTCCCGGTCATCGCGCAGGTCGGTGCGAACGCCATACATGGTGTCCATGGGCCTAATCTAACA
>DAOTUS010000687.1:0-19117 GCA_034437415.1 Herpetosiphonaceae bacterium | reverse complement strand
GCGCTGTGGTAGACTGCATCGGACACCTTTCGAGTAGGCGGTTGATTCAATACCACCATCCTACCAAAAAGGTGTCATCCCGTTTTAGGCTGGCTACCGGACTTTGCACATGCCCTGGGCCGAATCGCCTCCCAGTGGGCGCCGGCCCCAAACGCACTAATCGCCGCCCGCCGCACCGCCGAGTGCTGGTCGGCCAGCGCCGGCCGGATCGCCTGCCAGTGTTCGCCAGCCCCAAAGGCGCTGACTGCGGCGCTGCGCACATCATTGTCGTGATCGTAAAGCGCCGCCCGGATCTTTTCCCACTCGTGATGGGCGCCAAAGACCTCAACGGCGGCGCGGCGCACCTCCCAGTCGGGGTCAGCCAGGGCGGGCTCAACTGCGGCCCACTCTGGCCCGGCGCCGAAGACCTCGACCGCCGCCTCGCGCACCGAGACCGATGGATCCTGGAGCGCGAAGCGAATCGCCTCCCACTGCTGGCCGCGCCCAAACGCATACACGGCGGCGCTGCGCACCAGGGCCGGCTCGCCGGTCAGCGCCGAGCGAATAAAGCGCCACTGCTGGCTGGCCCCAAACGCCTCGACTGCGGTGCGCCGAACGCGCTTGGAGCGATCGCGCAAGACCGGGCGAATTGCCTCCCACTGCTGCCCGGCGCTGAAGGCCGCCACCGCCGCCTGCCGGGTCCACTCGTCGGGATCGCTCAGCAGCGGGCGGAGGATTTCCCACTGCTGCGCGACGCCAAAGACCTTAATCGCATCGAGATGGATTCCCCCGGCGCTGGAATGGAGGGCCGGATAGATCGGCTCCAGAGCCAGCCCAAGGCAATCGAGGCCAACCAGCCTACTAATCGCCACCACGACCGGCTCGCGCACGTGGTCGGTCCACCACAGCTCGCCAAGCTCACGGGCAATCTGGCGGGTGAGTGAAGGCTTGACCCCAACATCATCGCCTAAAATCGCCGCCGCCAGCAGCAGGTCGCGGTGCAAAATGGCGTCGTAGAGGCTCTTGGCCGTGTGAATCGCCCGCACAAACGCGGTTGCCCCGGCCTCATCGGCATTCATCACCCCGATCTGGCCAGCGATCAGCAACAGCACCTCCTGCCAGCCAGGGTTGTGCAGATGCGGGCGGATGCGGGCGAAGCGCTCTTCGGCGGGCAGCACCGCGACGGCGCGGGCGGCAAAATACTCCTGAAAGGTGCGGTGGATAAAGCCCCAGGCATCAACCCCGTGCTCAACCAGCAGCCCGCTATGCTCACGAACATCGAGCAGCCACTGCCGCGCCTCGCGCTCGGGGTCGCTGGCCTCGCGCTCGGTGAAAATCCGCCGCAGCTCGCGCTGGAGCTCGGCGAATCGGGCCGTGCCATTCGGCTTGGCGCCATGGAGCCACAGCGCCAGCGGAGCCATCACCTTCACCGTATCCAGCACATCCAGCGATTTCCCGACCATCTGGCCGCTCAGGCTGCGGGCGCGATTCCAGCTCTCCAGCAAGGTGCGGGCGTAGAGCTCGTAAAGCTCGATCCGCCGCCGTGGCAGCGATTTGCCCTGGCGATGGATGAGCGCCAGAATGGTCAGGAGCAGCGGATTGCCGGCCAGCTTGGCCACGCTGGAGTTGGCATTGATGGCCATAAACAGGCGCCGTTGTTCAGCGGCGGCCTCGCGGATGGCGTGGCGGGTATCGCCGTGCTGGATCTGCTCGAAAGCGCGGCACCACTGCCGGGTAAAACGGTCGATCTCAGCCGGGCCAAAATCCAACAGCGTATAGTGGGGAACCTCGGCCGACATTGGGGCCGCCCGATAGCCGACAATCCGACTGGTCAGCACGACGCGGTTGCCCAGCGGCGTATAGCGGCCGATAAAGCTCTGAACGCGCTCGGCGATGCTGCGCCGAATCTCACTCGACTGCACCTCATCGAGGCCATCGAGCAGCACAATCACCCGCCCGCTATCCAGGGCCGCGCCAAACAGCGGGGCCAGGCCAGGCAGCTCGTGCTGCTCGGCATAGTATTGGGCTAGAAACTCAAACAGCGAGCGTGGCTGCTGCGCCAGCGCGGCGGCATAGGCCGCCAGTGGCATCAGAATCGGCAGCCGCGTCTCAGGCAAGCTCAGGCGCTCGGCGGCGCTATCCTCGGCAAATGTCAGGGTCAGATAGCGCAAAAATGTCGATTTGCCTGCGCCAGGGTCGCCCAGAATCACCAGCGTCCGATAATCGCGGAGCGCGGCGGTGATATCGATGCGACGCGGGGTAAGATTCCAGCGGCGGCGGTTGAGCAGCGCCAGCTCCTGCTCCAGCTGCTCGTGTTCAGCCGGGCCAGCCTCATTCAGGCGGACGAACCGGCGGCGCTCGTCGGGCGAGAGCGTATCGCCCTCACCTATCTCGCTGGTGCTTTGAACAGCGACATACAGCGCGGCCAGGGGCAGGGCGATCGGCTGATTGGTCTGCAGAATGCCCTGAAATGTCAGCGAGCGATGCGCCTCGATCAGCTGCTGGCGATAGAGCTGCTCCAGCGCGACCAGATCGGCTGGGGTTGCCTGCTGCTCGCGCTCGCCGATCAGGACGAAATAGCGGGCCAGGCGCTCGAGGATCGGGTAGATCGTCCCGCTATAATCATTCTGCTGATGCAGATCGCCGCCGGCGAGATTCGTAATATTAATCGTGCCGCCGCTGATTGTCAGGGTTACACCGCTGGTTCGAGCGGCGGCGCTTTCGGTTTGAAACGCCCGCACAAGGTCGGCGACCGTGAGGGTTGTCTCGGCGAGCGGCGCCTCAGGTAGATCATCGGTCATCATTCCCTCAATTCTGGTGCGCTACCGCTGCGCGATCGGCTGGATCCGATAGGCTGGCAGGGTGCCCACATCCAGGCTGCCCTGGCCGGTTTGCAGATCGGGCGGAATCAGCTGCCAACAGGCCAGCACAAACGCCCGCAACGCCGCCACATCGATCTGCCGATGGACTGGCTCGTAGGCGGCCAGCAGCTCGTGGGCAGTCTGCAACAAAAAGCGTGGGCTAGTGATCAGGCCCAGGCGCAGCTGATTAAGCGCCACGCAGACCCGAATAAGCCCCTTGTGAAAATCGCTGCGGTCAGCGAGCCACAATGTTTCCAGTGCCAACACGGCATCAATATACTCTTCCTGGTTAAACGTATCTAAAAAAAGCTGCCAGCTGGCATCGCTCATGACCGACCTCAAGGCTAAAAAATCTGCTTGGCCTGAGTCTAGCCGACGCTGATCCGGGCGTCAACATCCGCCCCAGATAGTACTTCAGAACTATGTCAATCGGCCTTTTGGCCAGAAAACAAACAATTTTGTTTTGACACAAGGCACGATTTCGTTATAATGAAGCTCTGAATAGTCCTCTTTCGTCCTATATTCCGATTTAAACTCCTTTGAAAGGGGGTGGTTTCCCAGACAACAATTGATCACCACAGAGTTTTTTGGACGCTGTGATGTTCGTTTCGTTAGTTTATCTACTTTTTTAGGAGGTTACAATGCTTCGTTCGAAGCGCCAAATCGTGAGCTTCTTGCTCATGTTGGTACTCTTGGTTCCTGTCCTTGCCGCTTGTGGTGGCACTACAGCAACAACTGCACCTGCCACGACCGCTCCCGCCGCTGCTACGACCGCACCAACTTCAGATACTGCTCAGGCTGCTACCGCAGTACCAGCTGCTGCTACCGAAGCACCAGCTGCTGCTACCGAAGCACCAGCCGCTACCGAAGAGCCAGCTGCTACCGAAGAGCCAGCTGCTACCGAAGAGCCAGCCACCACTGGTGGCCCAGACGCCAACAAAACCATTATTATTGGTATGACCCAGTTCCCCGACACCCTGTTCGGGATTGAGTCCCAGTCAAGCGCCACCACCCAGGTGCTGGCCGCGATTCAGCCAGCCTGTATCACCACGCTGAGCTACGAATATCAGCCAGTCTGTTTCGAAAAAGTCCCCAGCTTTGCCGATGGCGATGCTGTGACCGAAACCGTCACGGTTGATAGCACCTACGAAGGCAATATCGTCATCAACGATGAGTTGATCACCGATACCACCACCCTGACCGAAGAGCTTGAGCTGACCCAGCTTCAGGTCACCTGGAAACTCATCGAAGGCCTGACCTGGGAAGATGGCACCCCCGTCACCGCTGGTGACTTCGTGTTTGCCGCCAACCTGTATATGGATCCAGGCATCGCGAATGCGTCACGCTTCACCCTTGAGCGCACCCAGAAGTTCGAAGCACCCGATGACTCGACCGTTGTATGGTACGGCGCTCCCGGCTACGGCGATGCGACCTACTTCCTCAACATCTTCGGCCCTGAGCCAGAGCATGTTCTTGGCTCGATGGCCCCAGCCGAAATCGGCAGCGGCGAGTATGCCAACAGCCCGTTGGCCTACGGCCCCTACAAAATCGTCGAGAACGTTCCCCAGGAAAGCACCACCATGGTTGCTAACGAGACCTACTGGAAAGCCAGCGAAGGTTTCCCCAAAGTTGGCAACATTGTATTCAAGTATCTGACCAGCGAAGATCAAGTGCTGCAGCAGCTTGAAGGCGGCGAGATCGACGTTGTTGGTGCCATTGGTCTGACCCTGGCTAACTCACCAGCCCTCGATGACCTCGAAGCTGCTGGCAAAGCCGTCGGCCAGTACGTCCCAGCAACCGTTTGGGAGCACATGGACTTCGCCGTTGAGCGTGGCGATGGCCAAGAGTCGTTCTTCACCGATACGAACGTGCGCAAAGCCGTCGCCTACGGTATCAATCGCCAGGAAATCATCGACCAGGTGCTGTTCGGCAAAACCGTCACGATGAACACCTTCCTTCCCGAAGATCACTGGGCTTTCCCACCGAATGGTGAGGGCCTCGAGACCTACGACTACGACACTGCGAAATCCGCAGAGCTGCTCGATGCAGCCGGCTGGACCCTGGGTGCTGACGGCGTCCGTGAAAAAGACGGCCGCAAGTTCCAGGTCCAGATGTTCACCACCGAAGGCAACGCAACCCGCCAGTCAGTGGTCCAGATCATTCAGGAAAACCTGAAAGAAGTTGGCATTGACGTTGTGTTGAATTTCGTTCCCGCCACCGCCGTTATGTTCAAGAACGGTGCCGATGGTGTTCTTTCCGGCCGTACCTATGACATGGGTATGTACGCCTGGGTGAGTGGCTCCGAGCCATCAACCGCCCTGTATCTCTGTGATCAAATCCCAACCCCAGAGAACAACTACGCTGGCCAGAACAACACCGGCTGGTGTAACCCAGAATACGATGCCGTTGCGTTGGCCTCACAGTCGGCCACCGAGCGTGCTGATCGTATTCCGTTGGTCATCGAAGCTCAGACAATCTTCAACGATGAGCTGCCGACCTTGCCGCTGTATCAGCGCGTGAACCTCGGCGCCTACCGGCCAAACGTGACCGGTCTCCAGCTTGACCCAACCAGCCAGATTGACTTCTGGAACATCGAGACCTGGGATATTTCGGAGTAATTTCCGAAACACTTCAGGAACAAGCGAAGGAGTGGGGCTATGGCTCCACTCCTTCGCCTAAAAAAACTCTTTTTCTACCCCACACCAGGCTCAATCAATGGCAGCGAATCACACTCAACCAACTCTGGATGGATAAAACACCCGGCTAAATCCCCGCCAAATGCGCCTACCACGCTATGTGGCTACAAAATTGGTCTATTAACATTGAACAAAACCTGAAATATGTAGTGTTAACTATTGAAGTGATTTCAATCTTATTTTCTACCTACGAGGTGTGTGATGACGGTCTACCTTATTCGCCGGTTCTTTCAGATTATTGTTGTCCTGTTTCTCTCAACAGCCGTGATCTATACGTTATTCGCGCTCGCCCCCAATCCACTCGATGAGCTACGCCAAAGCACCGATATTAAAGTTCGGGCCTCCAATGAAGATATTGCCCGCCTGGCCAAGCAGCTTGGCCTCGACAAACCCTGGTACCTGCAGTATCCAGTCTGGCTGGCCGGCGATACCTGGCTGGGTTCGATTGGGCAAGACCAGTATGTTGGTGAACGCAAAGGGATTTTGCGCGGCGACTGGGGCACCTCGTGGAAATATCAAAAAAATAAACCTGTGCTTGGGCTGATCAAAGATCGTCTGCCAGCCACCTTGTGGCTCATGATTAGCTCGACCCTGATCTCGCTGATGATTGGCATTCCGCTGGGGGTCTTCTCGGCCGTGCGCCAGTACTCGTTTTTCGACTACTTCTTCACCGCATTTAGTTTTATCGGGATATCGATTCCGGCCTTCTGGTTTGGGTTGCTGATTATTTCAGCCTCACTGATTGCGAAAAGTAATGGCTGGTTCTACTTCCCGGCTGGTGATGTTTTGGCTATTCGAGACTACAAAGTGCTTGGACTGGGCATCGTCGAGGCCGGCTCATTCCTTGACCGCATTATGCATCTGGTCATGCCCGTCACCGTGCTGTCGCTGCTCAACCTGGCCGGCTGGAGCCGCTTTATGCGCGCCAGCATGCTCGAAGTGCTGAGCCAGGACTATGTGCGAACTGCCCGCGCCAAGGGTGTCCGTGAACGTCTGGTGGTCTATAAGCACGCCTTTCGAAATGCCTTGATCCCGCTGATTACCCTGGTTGTATTTGCCATTCCAGGGGTCTTCGGCGGCGCAATTCTGACCGAAACTGTGTTTAACTACAAAGGTTTGGGCTTTCTGTTTATTACCGCGCTTGGTTTGAACGATTATCCGCTGGCGATGGCGTTCCTGCTGATCTCATCAGTGTTGCTGGTGTTCGCGACCTTGCTGGCGGATATTCTCTATACCTTTGTCGACCCACGGATTCGCCTTAGCTAAGGATTGAACCAGTCTTACGCAGGACGAGATTTTCTAACGTCGTTTGTCTGAAAGGTACACCATAATGGCAGTTACAAATACCCAACTTGAGGCGCGCGAGGCCGCAAAAGAAGAGTTTCAACATCCCTGGCTCGATATCGCCAAACGTTTTATGCGGCACCGTTTGGCGATCGGCAGCCTAATCGTTATGCTCTTGATTATTGTGGGGATTATTGTGGGGCCGTGGTTCTCGCCCTTTACCGAGCGATCTCAGTCGCTCCGCCAAAAAAATCTGCCCCCACTCAGCACATACCAGATTGATAAAGATATTCCTAACGCCGATAACACGTTGCGCACCGCCGCCGGTGGCACGGCCACGGCGGTCTTCGGCACCGATGAACTTGGGCGCGATCTGCTAACCCGCTTGCTCTATGCCGGCCGGGTCTCCCTGTATATTGCCTTTGCGGTCACGCTGCTGGCTGAGCTGATTGGGATCATTGTTGGGGTTGTGAGTGGCTACTTCGGCGGCTTTGTTGACACCATAGCGATGCGGTTCGTCGACTTCCTTAATACGTTGCCGCTGCTGCCAATTCTGCTGATTATTACAACGATTGTCAAACCCAGCGTTAACATACTGATTGCCATTCTGGTTTTCTTCAGCTGGACTGGCGGCGCCCGCCTGATGCGCGGTCAGATCCTGAGTTTACGCGAGCAAGAATATGTTTCGGCCTCACGGGCACTCGGGGCTTCGAATATGCGAATTATGTTTCGCCACCTGGTCCCCAATGCGATCGCTCCGAATATTGTCAATGCCTCGCTGGGCTTGAGCGGCGTCATGATCACCGAGGCGGCCTTGAGCTTCCTGGGCTTTGGGGTGAAACTCCCAGAGGCTTCCTGGGGCAATATGCTCAAGGGCGTCAACCTGACTGTGCTGGAGAACTATCCCTGGCAGGCGTTCTTTCCAGGCTTTGCGATTTTCCTCTGTTCGCTGTGCTTCAACTTTATTGGCGACGGCTTGCGCGATGCGCTTGACCCCCGCGCTAAACGCTAAAGCTTATTGATGATTGGTTTTTCTAGATAGGGGCATATTGTGGCTCAATCAGATGTCTTGCTGAAGCTCAAAGGCGTGAAAACGTATTTCTTCACCGAGGAAGGGATCGTTCACGCTGTTGATGGTTTGGATTTTCAGGTGCGACGCGGCGAAACACTCGGCATTGTGGGCGAGTCCGGCTGTGGTAAAAGTGTTACCTCCATGTCCATTCTGCGTTTGCTGGGCAAAACAGGGAAAATTGTCGAAGGTGAAATTATCTTTGACAATGAAAATATGCTCGAGTTAAGTGAAGAGGAGATGCGGAAAATTCGCGGGAACCGCATTTCGATGATCTTCCAGCAGCCAACCACATGTCTCAATCCGGTGTTCCGAATTGGCGAGCAGGTGATGGAGGCGCTGGAGATCCATCAGGGTTTGTCTGGTGATGAGGCCCGTAAGCGCGCTATCGAGCTGTTTGTGCTGGTCGGTATCCCCGATCCGGCCCGCCGAATGCGCTCGTTTCCCCACGAGATCTCGGGCGGCCAGGCGCAGCGCGTGATGATCGCGATGGCCCTGGCCTGCAACCCTGAGCTGCTGATTGCTGATGAGCCAACCACCGCACTTGACGTCACCATTCAGGCGCAAATTTTGGATTTGATGCGCGAGCTGCGTGAAAAGGTCAACACCGCGATTATTCTGATCACCCACGATCTTGGGGTGATCGCCGAGATGGCGGAAAATGTGATGGTGATGTACGCTGGCAAAGCGGTTGAGTACGCGCCAGTTGGCCAGCTGTTTGAGGCGCCTAAACATCCCTATACCCAGGGCCTGATCGCTTCAACTCCGATCTTGGGTGTGGTTCGCGATGAGCTGGCCACAATTCCTGGCCAGGTCCCTAGCCTGCTCAATCCACCAAAAGGCTGCCGTTTTGCTCCACGGTGTGCATATCGAATGGATCAATGTAGTGAAGAAGAGCCACCGTTGATCAAGCTCGAAGGCGAACGGTTGGTGCGTTGTTGGCTCTATTAGAAAAACTTGAGGATCTGTGATGACTGTTTCTACGCTGAACACGACTGCACCAACAGTGGCTGCCGCTGCCCAGGATACATTGTTAGAAGTTCGTGATTTAAAAAAACATTTTCCAATTAAAGGCGGAATCTTGCGCCGGACTGTCGCCAATGTCAAGGCGCTTGATGGGGTGAGCTTTGCGATCAAGCGCGGCGAAACCCTTGGCCTGGTCGGCGAGTCCGGCTGTGGTAAAACCACGACCGGCCGGACGGTTCTCCGCCTGATCCAGGCGACCTCTGGCGAGGTGAAATTCGAAAATCAGGATGTCATGAAGGCCGGCCGGGCTGAGCTGCGCAAATTGCGGCGCGACATGCAGATCGTTTTTCAAGATCCCTATGCCTCGCTCGATCCGCGGGTTCCCGTCGGGGTGAGCATCGCCGAGGGTTTGAAAATCCACGATATCGGCAACGAGAAAGAGCAGCGCGATCGGGTTAAAGCGGTGCTGGAGCGGGTCGGCATGAACGCAACCCACATGCGCCGTTTCCCCCACGAGTTCTCCGGCGGCCAGCGCCAGCGCATTGGCATCGCCCGCGCCCTGGTGATGCAGCCCAAGCTGATCGTCTGCGATGAGCCGGTCTCCGCGCTCGATGTGTCGATCCAGGCCCAGGTTTTGAACTTGCTCAAGGATTTGCAGGAAGATCTCGGCCTGACCTATCTGTTTATCGCCCATAACCTGAGCGTGGTCGAGCATATCAGCGATCGGGTCGGCGTGATGTATCTGGGGCGGATGGTCGAGCTGGCCAGCCGCGATCAGCTGTTCAGCCACCCGATGCATCCCTACACCAAGGCGCTGATGTCGGCAATCCCGCTGCCAGACCCGACGATCAAGCGCGAGCGGATTATTTTGCAGGGCGATGTCCCTAGCCCGATCAATCCGCCCAGCGGTTGCTATTTCCACCCGCGCTGCTGGCTGGCCCAGGAAATCTGTAAACAGGAAGATCCGGTCTTCGAGCAGAAGGAGCCGGGCCACTGGGTGGCCTGTCACTTCGCCCAATAACCGATTCTTTTTCGTATAATCCTACACAGACTAGGCGCTGATCATCCGTGATCAGCGCCTTTTCGTTCGACAAAAACCAAGGCCTGCGGTAGACTGCCCGTTGGTTAAAAACTGTCCCAGCGCTGCGAAACTGGGGCGGCTATGCTTAGATAAAAGGTGAATCGATGAAACAACGCTATTCGTCAGGCTTGATCCTGCTGCTTATGCTCACGCTGTTCAGCGCGTGCGGTATCGAAGGCGGCGCGGTTGTGGCGCCCACGCCGCCGCCAGCGCTGCCAACTCCAACCCAGGCGCCCACTATCGACCTGAAAAATCAGGGCTGGATCATTGGTCTGACCGAGGAGCCACTTGATCTCTATCCCTACAGCTATGCCGCCCGCACGGCGGCGGCCTTGCTGGAGCTGCTCTATCCAGCGCCGCTCCAGATTGTGAACGAGACCTATACCACCACCGGCGTGCTGGAGCGGGTGCCCTCGTTCGAGAATGGTGATGTTGCCTATGTGAACACCACCGCCTATCTTGACCTGACTGGCGCAATCACCCAGACCAAGACCGAGGCGGTCACTACGGTCCGCCAGCTCACCGTCACCTATCGCTGGAACAAAAACCTGCGCTGGTCAGATGGCACACCCCTGACCGCCCAGGACTCGGTTTTTGCCTACAATCTGCTCAAAGGCAGCGCTTCAACCCCCCAGATTGCGATTCAGAGCGATCTGACCGCCGACTATGTGGCGCTTGATGACCACACCACCAAGTCCTATCTGCCGCCGCTCCGCGATGATCCGAACTATCTCGAGACGGTTTGGATTCCGCTGCCGCGCCATACGTTTGCCGAGGATACCACCGCGCAGGCGGTCAGCGAGACGCTGGCGCGCCAGCCGCTTGGCTATGGCATGTATCGGCTGGAGGCCTGGATTGAGGGGCGGGAGTTGAATTTTATCCGCTCTGAGACGGCCCTCGACCAGGCGGTTCCCGAGAAGCTGACTGTGCGCCTGTATCCCGATCTCTCGACCTTGCGCGATGATGTCTTGAGCAGCCGGATCGATATTGGCTGGACTGAGCAGATGCCCGAGACGATCGCCAACAGCCTCCAGGCCGATGCGAAGGCTAAAACGCTTCAGTATTGGATGGCCTCCACGCCGATCTGGGAGCATATCGATATGAATCTGGCGGTGATCGCCCTCCAGGATATTCGCATGCGCCACGCCCTGGCCTATGGCTTTGATCGCGCCAGCCTTAGCACCAGCATCTACGGCGGCGACCAGGCGGTCTGGGATAGCTGGATCGCGCCAACCTCGTGGGCCTATGGCGGCGCTGCAATCACGCGCTATCCCTACGATCCCGAGAAAGCCCGTGGGCTGCTCGATGAGATGGGCTACAAGGATATTAATGATGATGGGGTGCGGGAGAATCCCGAGGGGGCACTGTTTGTGCTCAAGCTGGTGACCAGCGAGCAGGCCGCGCTGCGCCAGGTGATCAGCGCCAAGTTTATTGCCGATATGGCGGCAATTGGCCTGACGATTCAGCTGGAGACCGTGCCGACCCAGGACCTGTACAGCCAGCAGGGCCCCCTGTTTCAGCGCCGCTTTGATCTCGCGCTGTTCGGCTGGCTGCGGGCGCTGGACCCGGATGGGGCGGTGCTCTGGAGCTGTGCGGCGATCCCGAACCAGGTCAATAACTTTACCGGCGATAACTTTACCGGCTGGTGTGTGGATACCGCCGACCAGTCGATCCGCACCGCCACCGGCTCGCTCGACCTGCAGGCGCGGCAGAACGCCTATATCGAGCATCAGCAGATTTTCACCCGCGAGCTTCCAGTCTTGCCAGTGATCACCCGCCAGATGACTGTGCTGGCCCGGCCGAATATGCAGGGTGTTCAGCCGGAGACATTTGCGCCGCCAACCTGGAATATTAATCGCTGGAGCCGCTAAACGGCCTGGATCGTGGGCCAATTGTTTGAGGCTGCCGGCCCATGCTATACTTGGGGCATGAATGTCGAAAGCCTACCATTTTTGCTGCCAGGATTACTCCTCCTGCCGATCGTCTGGACGATGATGCGGCCGCTGGAGCTCTCGGTTTTGATGCGCATTTTGTGGCGAGTCTGGCCAATCGTCCGCCCGATTATTGGCTGGCTCTGTATTGTGATCGGGATCCTGGGGATTATTCTGCCAATTTTACAGGGCATTATCTTCCTCGTGATTGGCGCAACCCTGATCGGGCGGCGCCATCGAGTGGTGCGCTGGTTTCGCGTTCGCTACAAACAGCTGCTGCGCGGCTGGGCGCGCTCGCCAAATCGGCTGCTGGGCTGGATTGGTCGGCGTGGCCAGCAGGCGGTGGCGGTGATCCATCGGCGGACCCGGCATCTGCGGGAGCACTTCCAGCTACGCGCCAAGCGGCGCCATAAATTTCGGATCGTGCTGGTTGCGCCCACAGCCGCACGCCAGCAGCTTAATCACTGGCGCTCACGCTACGATCCGGCCTATAATAATCAGTTGCCGCCGCACATTGTGCTGGTGGCAACGTCCCGCTCATCCGACCGTCCGCAGTTCGAGCAGGATCTGGCCCGCCTGTGCGGCACGGTGGAGCCGTTTCAAATCAGGCTTGACCAGGTTGTTATGTGCGAGCAAGAGCATCGTATCTTCAGCACAGTCGGCGCAGGTGCGCCCGCGATCCGCTCGCTACGTGAGCAAATCAGCAAGATTGCCCCTGCCGAGCTACGGTTCTCGCGGCGGCAGCCCTGGCCGTGTCTGACGCTGGGCAAAATTCGCCATCACCGCAGCCTTCGCAGTGCCTACGAGTGCGTCCAGCGCGAGTTTGTGCCCCAGGAATGGCGGGCGACCGAGCTCGTTCTCATGGAAGAACGATTTGGCTCGATCTGGCACGAAGTGCGTCTTTTTTCATTCAATCGCCGTGTATTAGCCCGAAGCAAAGAAGCTTCGACACTCATTGTTGAGGAGGCACTCTAGTGGCAACCACCATCGCAATCGCCCAGCAACAGTTCGACATCGCCGCGGAACTTCTTGGTCTGGACATGGATACCCGCGCGGCGCTGCTGGCGCCCAAGCGCGAGCTGATCGTTAACTTTCCAGTTAAGCTAGACAATGGCCGCACGCAGACCTTCACCGGCTATCGGATTCACCACAATATTTCGCGCGGCCCGGCGCTGGGTGGGCTGCGCTACAGCCCGACTGGCACGCTGGAGGAAATGCGGGCGTTGGCGATGTGGATGACCTGGAGCAGCGCGATTGTCCAAATTCCCTATGGTGGCGCCAAGGGCGGCATCACCTGCGATCCCAAAAACCTCTCGCCCAATGAGCTGGAGCGGATCACGCGGCGCTATACTACCGAGATCACCCCGTTGATTGGCCCCGAGCGCGATGTGATTATGCCCGATCTCAACACGAATGCCCAGATAATGGCCTGGGTGATGGATACCTACTCGATGCAGCACGGCTATACGATGCCCTCGGTGGCGGCTGGAAAACCGCTGCAGGTCGGCGGCACGCAGGGCCACGGCCAGGCGACCGCCCGCGGGGTCTGCTACTCGATTCAGCAGGCCGCCAAGTTCCGCAGCCTGGACTTGAACGGCGCACGGGTGGTGATGCAGGGGTCGGGGGTGACTGGCCGGCTGGTGGCGCAGTTCCTGGAGGAGGCTGGCTGTCGGATTATTGCGGCCAGCGATGACACCCATGGGGTTGTGACCGAGGATGGCTTTAGCGCCGCCGCCCTGACCGAGCACCGCGTCGCCAACGATACGGTGCTCGATCTGCCCGGCACCCGCCCAATCAGCAATGCCGAGCTGCTGGAGCTGCCCTGCGATATTCTGGTTCTGGCCGCCGGGCAAAACGAAATCACCGGCGCCAACGCCCATCGGATTAAGGCGACGGTGGTTGCCGAGCTGGCCAACGGCCCGATCTCGCCGACCGCCGATGCCATTCTCGGCAATAAAAATATTCTGGTCGTGCCGGATATCCTGGCCAACGCCGGCGGCATCGTGGTCTCGTACTTCGAGTGGGTCCAGGGCCTGCAGGAATTTTTCTGGACCGAGCGCGAGGTGCATGGTGAGCTGGAGCAGACCCTGCGGCGCGCGTTCGCCGAGGTGATGAATGTGGCCGAGACGCGCCATATCTCCCTGCGCACCGCCGCCTATCTGCTGGCTGTCGAGCGGGTTGCCAACGCTATGGCGGTGCGCGGAATTTACCCGTAGGGTTTGTTTACCCCTAGGGTTTGTTTGCTCGCCTGCGCCGCTAGGGACCAGCCCTGGCGGCGCAGCACACAGGTTGATCCATATGCCACTTGCGACCGCCCATCCCTATACGCTGCAGCTGCCTGATTTTGCCGGACCGCTCGATCTGCTGCTCCGCCTGATCGAGAAAGATGAGCTGGAGATCACCACGATCTCGCTCGCCGCTGTCGCCGACCAGTATCTCGCCTACGTGCGCAATTTGGCCGACCCCGACCCGCTGACGGTGGCCGAATTTCTGGCAATTGCCGCGCAGCTGTTGTTGATCAAATCGCGGGCCTTGCTGCCGCGCCCTGAGCCGCCGGTGGTGGTGGCGGATGCGGACAGCGGCGAACAGCTGGCGCGGCAGCTGCGCGACTATCAACGCTTCAAGCTGGCGGCCACCCAGCTGCGCGAGTGGGAGAGTGAAGGGCGGCGAACCTGGGAGCGGCTGACCCCGCCGCCGCAGCCAGCGGTGGCGCCGCCGACCCTGCCGCCCCACAATGTGGCCAGCCTGGTGAGCGCGCTGAGTCGGCGCCTCCAGCTGCTGACCGTGGTGCCTGAGCCGGTTGTCAATCTGCCCACCCCCAAAGTGATGACGATTGCCGAGGTTGCCGAGCGGCTGCACCAGCGCCTGCTCGGGCACGCATTCATCTCGTTTGAAGATGTGCTTAATCTCGCCACCAGCCGCGCCGAGGTGATTGTCACCCTCTGGACGGTGCTGGAGCTGTTCAAGCGCCAGATTATCAGCCTCGAACAGCCGGCATTATTTGATCCAATCGGCATTGGGCGGGGCGAACGCTTTGGCGAGCCCTGGCGCGAATAAGAATCGGCGCTGAATTATTTACACCTGCTATAGGCCTGGATCGCATCGCAATGAGCCGAAGTAGGCTATACTTGCACATTCGTGTATAATATCTTTCGACTAACAGTTAAACTCTACAAACCTGATTCCAACCCAACTTTGCCCAGCAATGGCATGTATGGAGGCTGTCCATGAGCCGTTTATCGCCCTCTGTGCTGGTTATCATTCTGCTTGTAAGCACCCTCTTCATCTTTCTTGGCCCGGCGAATACCAACTTGGCGGTGGGCGGGGTGCTCGCGGTCATTCTCGCGGTGGGCGGCTATCTGGCCCTCGGCGGGAGCACGCCCCAGCAGAAGGAAGCCTCACGCAAAATGTTGGGGACGATGACCGGCATTGTGGCGGTGTCATCGGCGGCGCTGCTTGGCCAGTACGCGCTCAATAACCAGATTGGCCTGATCTGCGCCCCGGTGCTGCTGGCAGCCAGCTATATGGCGTTTCTGGCGATTCTGTCGCGCAGCGGCTTGAATGTCGAAGAGGGCGAAGTCCTGCTGATCCAGCGGCGGATGGACCATCAGCATGTGTTGCGGCCGCCGGGCCTGCACTCGCCGATGGTGCCCGCCCTCGAGGCCGGAGTTGCGGTGATGCCGACCTACAATATTCAAACCGATATTGAGGTTGACACGGTCGATACGACCTATCTGCATAAAGTCGATAAAATTGTTGTCGATACCACCTGCCGGATTATTCAACATTTCCCGCAGGAGAACGAAGCTATTTCGGTTGAGATGCGCTATGAGGGCTTTTTGAAACTGCCCTACAACTATCCCAATCGCGATCATACCTTCAAAGATCTGGCCGAGAAGCGCAACAAACCGATCTCCGAGGCCCGCATGTCGGCTGATTTTTGGATTGAGGCGATTCAGCGCCAGGTTAGCCGCGATGTCGATGAGGAGCTGCGCACCATCATTCACGATGCGACCTTCTATAACCCCGAAAAGCGCAGCTATGGCAAGCTCGGCCCGGCGGATATTTCGTCACGCCGCTCCGAGGTCGCCGCTATTCTGAAGCAGCGTTTGCAGGAGAAGGTGCAGTACTGGGGCGTCGAGATGCTGGAGGTTGGGATTACCCAGGTTATCCTAAGCCCCGACCGGATCAAATCGTTCTACTACGATGCGGCGACCAACCGCGATATGCAGGAGGCCGAGCGCAGCGCCAAGAAGGAAGCGATGCGCACCCGTGAGCTGGCCGACGCGGTGGCCTATGAGCGCCAGAAGCTGGCCGAGACCGAGCTGCAGATCCAGCGTCAGCGCAATGCGATCGAGAATGAAAGCACTCTGTCGATGATCCAGGACTGGCTGAATGCCATGATCTCGGATAATCCTGAGATGAAAGAGGACGATCTTAAACACCTGCTTATGATTGCGCTGGACGAGCACGAGAAGCGCAAAAACTATCGCGACCGACCAAACCTAATGCATTCTTCTGACCAAGATTAGCGCTTGGGCTGCGCAAGGGGGAAACATGCACTCGCCAGAAACTGATTGGCGCGTCGTGGTAATTGGCGGAGCCTGTCTTGATATCAAAGGCCGCTTGCACGAACCGATGATCGAGGGCACCTCGAACCCTGGGCATCTCTCCATCAGTGTCGGTGGGGTGGCCCGGAATATTGCCGAGAATCTGGCCCGTCTGGGCGCGGACACAACCCTGATCGCGGCGGTTGGCACCGATGAGTTTGGGCAGCTGATTATCAGCCAGACCGAAGAAGCCGGCGTGCATACCGATGCCATGCTGATCGTCGACGACCAGCACACCGCCGCCTATCTGGCGCTGCTCGATCACCAGGGCCTGCTCTACACGGCGCTGGACGATAGCCACTGTGCGCGCGCCCTGACGCCGGAGTACATCCAGGAAAACCTTGAGCTGATCACCTCAGCCGATGTCGTGTTTATCGATGCCAATCTTTCGCGCGCCACCGCCGACCTGATTCTGGCGACCTGCCACGCCGAGGATATTCCGGTGTGTCTGGAGCCGGTCGCCTTTGGGCTGGCCAGCCGCTACCGCGAACGCCTGCGGGGCCTGTATCTGGTCACCCCCAACGAGCGCGAGGCCGAGGCCCTGACGGGCATCACGATCAGCTCGCCGTCCGATGCGACGGTAGCGGCCAAAGAGCTTGTCCGGCAGGGGATTGAAATTGTGATTATCACCCTGGCCCGCGACGGCCTGGTCTATGCGACTGCCGATGAGCACGGGCATATCCCTGCTTTAGCCAATGATATTGTCGATGCAACTGGAGCAGGCGATGCCCTGGCAGCAGCAGTGTTGTTTGGTCTCATGAACCATCTTCCCCTGGATGAGGCAGTGCGACTGGGGGCGAGCGCTGCCGCCCTCACCGTGGCCTCGCCAGATACGGTGCGACGTGACCTGAGCCTCGAAAGCTTGTATGCCCAGCTGCTAATCTGAGTATGACAGGATCAAGAGGGGGTTGCGTTTGACATCATCTACCGATATGACAGCACGTATTTTAGTTGCCGACGATAATGAGGCGTTAAGCGAGCTCCTGGAAATTATTCTGCTGGAGAACGGCTATGAGGTTGTGCTTGCCGCAAATGGCGATGAGCTGCTGCGGAAGGCCCAAACCAGCTCGCCCGATCTCATGCTGGTCGATATTATTATGCCCTATATGGACGGCTATGAGGCCATCCGCCAGCTGCGCAACGATACCCGGCTGGCCCATATTCCCATTATTGTGCTGACCGCATGTACGTCGCTGCAGGATGTGGTGACCGGCTTTGAGACCGGCGCCGATGACTATATCACCAAGCCCTTCCAGATGCCGGAGCTGCTGGCGCGGATCAAGGCGCAGCTGCTCCGGGCCAATCGGCGGCCAGTGCAAAACCCGCTGACCGGGCTGCCTGGCAATACGCTGATCGAGGAAGAGATCAGCCATCGCCTGCGCATCGGCGAGCCCTTTGCGCTGCTGTACATCGATCTGGATAACTTCAAGGCGTTCAACGATACCTATGGCTTTGCCCGTGGCGACCAGGTGATTAAGCTGCTGGCCGGGCTGCTGACCGACCTGAAACAGGAGGAGGCCAACGATCGGATTTTTATTGGCCATATTGGCGGCGATGATTTTACGGTGCTGCTGCCGCTTAACTCGGTCGTGCCGTTCTGTGAGCAGCTGACCTCCCAGTTTGATGTTCAGGTGCCTGCGCTCTACGACCCCGAGGATATTCAGCGCGGCTATCTGGCCCGCGAGGACCGCTATCATATTGTGCGCCAGGTGCCGATTCAAAGTGTTTCGATTGGGGTGGTAACGACCAAAAACCGCTCGCTAACCTCGTATCACGATATCAGCCGGGTGGCTGCCGAGATGAAACATCTGGCCAAGAAACAGCCGGGCAGCGTGTATATTATCGATCGGCGCTCGCAGCAGCAGCCAGTTCCCCAGGAACGGCGCAAGCGACGCCCAACCGTCTTTGTCTCCGGCAGCGATGGCCTGCTCAAAGAGCAGATCGTAGCCGCCTTTGAGCAGCAGATGCTGGTGATTACCAGCTACGATCCGCTAGCACATCCAGATTACCCGGATCTGGTGACAGTGATTGGCACTTCGATTACGACGGCGATCAGCGAGATGGAGCGCGACTGGCCCGATGTGCCGATTATCGCGATTGTGCCTGGAGATGGGCATGAGCCATCCACAACTGAGTTTGGCATAAAAACATTAATTAAGCCAACGGTTCCGATTGGGGATTATCTCTCTTTGGCGCTGCACCTGTTGCGTCTGGAGGCTCGATGATCTGGTGGATCAGTGCTGTTGCGGTGTTTTGTGTCATGCTGGGGCTGAATCTCTGGCTCACCGGCCAGTTCCAACGGCGCGTGCGTCAGCTGCGCGGCTGGCACAACCGGACGAGGCGTAAACGCCGCCCAACACCGCCACCAAATGCGATCGCCTCCAGTGTGCGCGGGCGCAATTTGCGTACCCCCCGCCGCTCGTGGCCGGTGCTTATTCGTGATGAGGTGCGTTCGCGTGGCGGGCTTGGCGGGATCTTCCTCTTTGCGATCGTTGTGGCGGCCTTATTCCTCTTCATATTCTTTAAAGACGGCTTCTCGGCGGCGCCTGAATCTACCAATCTCGTGGTTGCGATTGCCCCGTTTACCGCGCCCGATGGCTCGCCCGCGCCCGAAGGCGTATCGGTGATGCAGGGTCTGGT
>DAOTUS010000686.1:0-15930 GCA_034437415.1 Herpetosiphonaceae bacterium | reverse complement strand
TGCCAGGGCCGGGCACAACGGTAGGTTTCGGGATTCGTTGAAATTGCCCACCGGCTGGCGAGACACCGGGCGGCGCCTGGCTGGCGGTCGGCAGCGCCGCATACTCGTCCTGTTTTTTCGTCGTATCCCAGCCTGGCTGGCTGGCGGGCGTCTGACCCCAGTCCGGCAGCGGTCGCTGCGACTCGGGCTCCCAGGCTGGCGCGGCCTTCGCCTCGGTCCCCCACGGGTTCGCGGTCGGCGACTCGCTGAAGGCCGCCGATGAGGTTGGCGGCGGCGGGGTTTTGAGCGCCCAGTCGCAGCGCGGGCACTTCTGCATGCTGGAGTTTACATTGCTGTAGCAGTTGGGGCATTTCATAAACAGCTCCTTGGTTTAATGTACCAGGGTTACGTTCGGCGCAACTGCGGCGTTGCACCTGGAAAAGCCAAAAGGAGATCAAAGCCAGCTTGAGCATCGATCCTAAGCCTGCTTTGATCTCCTTTGTCGATAATCGATCTGCTTGGGTCTGCTCAGGCGCCTTTTTGCGGGCTAGCCAATCGATTTAGCCCATTGGAGTGGGCTAATCCCTTGCCTCTAACCCTGGCCTAGCTATGCACCTTGAGCACATCGAGCACCTCGGCGGCCATCTCGTAGCGCCCAAACGACGGCATAATATACACGCCATCGATGCGATCCCGCGCGGCCAGCAGCAGCTCCTGCGAGATCTCCACGCCCACCGCCCGGCCGTTTGGCCCGGCCGCCTTCATGCGCTCCAGCGCCGCCTCGGTCAGGGTGATGCCGGGAACTTCGTTGTGGAGAAACGAGGCGTGGCGGTAGCTCTGCACCGGCAGCAGGCCCAGGATCAGCGGTATCGCCACCGGGCCAAGCCGATCAAAAAAGCGCTGCAGGCCGTCGGCATCGTAGGCGATCTGGGTCATGGCGAAATGGGCGCCGGCGGCAATTTTCTGATGCAGCCGATCGATCTCCCAGTCGGGGTCGTCGGCGTTGATGTTGAGCGCCACGCCGATCAGGAAGTTGGTTGGCGCGCCAAGGTCGTTGCCGGCAGTATCGACGCCCTGGTTCATCCCGGCGATGACTTTGACCAGGCCAATCGTATCGACATCAAAGACACCGGAGGTGCCTGGGTAGGAGCCGAGCGCCGGCGGGTCGCCCTTCAGCGCCAGAATGTTGCGCACCCCCAGCGCGTGGGCGCCCAGCAGATCGCTTTGCAGGCCCATCAGCGAGCGGTCGCGGGTGGTGAAGTGCAAAATCGTTTCCATGCCGGTGTGCTGGGTGATCAGGCTGCACATCGGCAGGGCGCTCATCCGCACTCGCGCCATCGGGCTGTCGGCGACATTGATGAAGTGGACGCCCGCCTCGTGCATTTTGCGGGCGCCCTCAAGGCAGCTGCGCGGGTTGTGGCCCTTCGGCGGATCGATCTCAACGCTGGTGACAAACTCGCCCTGCGCCAGCATCCGCCCCAGCTGGGTGGTCTCGGCGGTCACCACAATCGCTGGGAGCGGCTCGTCGGCCTCGCTCACGGTCAGATTCAGGGTTTCAGCGGGGGTCAGATCCTGGAGGGCCGTGTGCATTGCGGCGATGTGCGCCGGGGTTGTGCCGCAGCAGCCGCCAACCAGGGCGACATTCAGCTCCTCGACCATCCGCCGGGCGTACTCGGCCATATAGTCCGGCGACGATGGATAGAACACCCGATTATGCCGCTCGGTGGGCCAGCCAGCGTTCGGCTGGGCCGCCAGCGGAATCTCGCTGTTGACCGTGCGCATCGCCTGTAGCACCCGAAACACCCGCTGCGAGCCGACCGAGCAGTTGACGCCCACGACGGCGACATTGGCCGCCGCCAGCTTGCGCATCACCTCTTCGGGCGTGTTGCCGAGCACGGTGCGGCCATCTTCAGCAAACGTCATCTGGGCCACGATCGGCAGATCGCCAACCTTCTGGGCGGCCCGAATGGCGATCAGCATTTCGCGCAGATCGCTGAACGTCTCCAGGATTAGCAGATCGGCGCCCTGCTCCAGCAAAGTGCCGATCTGCTCGGTGAAGGCGGCCTCGGCGGCGCTCTCCGTCAGCGGGCCGAATGGCGCGAGCAGCACGCCCAGCGGGCCGACCGCCCCGGCGATCAGGGTATTTGTGCCGGCAATTTCGCGGGCCTCACGGGCCAGCTTCATGCCACGGTGGTTGATCTGCCGGACCTGGTCGGCGAGGCCAAACTGCTCCAGCTTGAAGCGGTTTGCGCCATAGGTGTTGGTCTCGATAATCTCGGCGCCCGCCTCGATATAGCTCTGATGGATCTCCCGCACCACATCGGGCTGGGTCAGATTAAGCTCATCAAAACATTCATCGAAATCGCGCCCGTGGCTATAGAGCTGCGTCCCCATCGCGCCATCACATAACACCGCGCCCCGACTAAGCCGATCTAAAAATGGTTGCGCCATAACAATCCTTAAAAGTGTCAGAGAATCTTTATCATTCTAATCAGTATTGATTTCGCTGTACTATAGCATACCCATCCACATCTTTCAGCCGCCGCTGCACTTCTTGACGCTCCCTGCCCTGGCTGGTATCCTGCCTGCCACACTGTGATGTTTGATTGTTAAGGAACGCCATGCACCTGGTTTCTGAGCTGCACACCCTGACGCCACAGCAGCCGACACTGCTGACAATTGGTAAATTCGATGGGGTCCATCGCGCCCACCAGCACCTGATTCGCAGCCTGGTCGCCCGTGCCCGCGAGCTTGGCGCCCAGAGCGCGGTGCTGACGTTCGACCCGCATCCCGATGAGGTGCTGCGCCCGGAGCGCCAGCTGCGCTATCTGACCACCATCAACGAGCGGGCAGCGCTGCTGGGCGAGCTTGGGGTTGACCTGATGATTGTGCTGCCCTTCGATCGGCCGACCTCGCAGCTGAGCGCCGAGCAGTTTATGGCGCTGCTGTGCGATCATCTGCAGCTGCACGAGCTGTGGGTTGGGCCGGATTTCCGGCTGGGCTACAAAGCTCAGGGCACCGTGCCTGTCCTCCAGGCGATCGGTGCGCGCCTCGGCTATCAGGTGCACCTGATCGAGCAGTGGACCCTCGATGGCGAGATCGTCAGCTCAACCGCGATTCGGGCCTTGCTGGATGTCGGCCGGGTGGCCGATGTGCCGCACTACCTTGGGCGACCTTTTTCGGTGCAGGGCGCGGTGGTTGGCGGCGATCAGCGCGGCCGAACCATTGGTGTGCCAACGGCCAACGTTGCGGTGGGGCCAAACCATATGCTGCCGACCGATGGCGTGTACGTCTGTCGGGTGCGCCTGCTGGATGATCGGCGAACCTTCGGGGCGGTGACAAATCTGGGGGTGCGGCCAACCTTTGGGGTGCTTGGCCGCACCCTCGAGGCGCATATCTTCGCTTTCAACGAGGATATCTATGGCCGGGCGGTGCGGGTGACCTTTCTGGAGCGCCTGCGGGGCGAGCAGAAATTTAGCGGCATCGAGGCGCTGGTGGCCCAGATTCGCCAGGACGCCGCCCAGGCCCAGGCCTGGCTGGCCGCGCAGCAGCCGCCCATGCACGGCTAAGAGCTTCTGCCTCTGGCCCGTATCTCCGCCGAAGGTTTTTAAGTCGCCACGCTGATCATGGTATACTTTAACTCCGCACTCACCCAGCAGGAGGCCTCGTGGAACTCATCAAAAAATATGGTAATCGTAAACTGTATCACACCAATGCCAAGCAATATATTACTTTACACGGCATCGGCAAACTCATTCGGGCGGGTCAGGATGTGCGTGTGGTTGATAACGTCACTGGCGAAGATCTTACCGTGCAGACGCTGTCGCAGATTCTGCTGCACAGCAAAGGCCGCCGCTCAGGCCCGCTGCCAATCCCCATCTTGTCCGACCTGATCCAGACCAGCGGCGAGACGCTGACCCAGGTTCGGCGCTCCCTGTTCAACTCAATGGGTGGCGAGCAGATCGTCGAGGCTGAGATTCGGCTGCGGATCGAGCATCTGGCCGATGAGGGCAAAATTAACGAAGATGAGGCCCACCGGATGGGGCGCCTGCTGCTGGGGGATAATGCCGATACCCACGTCGAGGAGCTGCCCGATCGCTCGGATGTCGAGCGCCTGAAACAGCAGGTTGAGGATCTGTCGCGCCTGGTGGAACAACTATTGCACGATTAGGATCGGGTCGGGCCTATAATTTCCTTGAGAAGAGGTGGAGTCCCCGCGACAATTGTTTAGACGCCTTCTGGCAATGAGGCCACCTTCAATGCTGAAATTTTCATCTTCCTCCAAATGTGCTCTTGTTCTAGCGGGCGGCGGGATCTCCGGTGCCGTGTACGAGATCGGCGCCCTGCGCGCCATCGACGATCTGCTTTCCCATCACACTGTCAATAGCTTCGATATCTATGTCGGAACCAGCGCCGGCAGCCTGATTGGCGCCTGCCTGGCCAATGGCATTCCCGCCCGCGAGCTGCTGCGGATTATGGAGGGCGCCTCGCCAGACGCGAAGCGGCTGCGCCGGAGTCAAATCCTGGCGCCCAATCTGCGCGGGGTGATCTCCCGTGGGCGTCGTTTCCCGCGCCTGCTGATGGAGCGCACCCTCGATGCGCTGCGCCATCCGCGGGAGTTCGCACCGCTCGACTGGGCCTGGAATATGCTCGAGGCGCTGCCAACCGGCCTGTACTCCAGCGCTAGCCTCGAACGCTATCTGCGCGATTTCCTGACCGAGCGCGGCTCGAACTCGTTCCGCAACCTCGAGCGCGAGCTGTACATTGTGGCGACCGAGCTGGATACTGGCGATCGGGCGGTGTTTGGCGAGGGCCATCTGCGCGATGTTCCGATCTCGCAGGCGGTCACGGCCTCAAGCGCCATGCCGATTGTCTACGAGCCGGTGCGGATCAATGGGGTTGACTATATTGATGGGGGCGTGCGCGGCACCGCCAGCCTGGATGTGGCGATCGATCGCGGGGCCAAGCTGATTGTGTGTATCAATCCGCTGGTGGCCTTCGATAACCGCGACCAGAAGCTCGGCGGACGGATCGCCGATGCCGGGATTCAGGCGATTGGCAATCAGGTTTTCCGCACGTTTATCCACGCCGGGCTGCACTATCACCTTAAAAAGCTGCGCCACCAGCACGCCGATGTGGATATTATTTTGATCGAGCCACGGGCCGATGATGCGCTGGTGTTTGCCGAGCACGTCCTGCGCTACGATGCGCGGATGACTCTGGCCCGCCATGGCTACGAGTCGGCAACCCTCCGGCTGGCCGATCAGTATGGCTACTATAAATCGATCCTGGCCCGCCACGATATCAAGATTAGCCGCCGTCGAGTGGTCGCCGAGCTGTCCAAGCTGCTGGAGCGCGATGATATCGAGCACGTCCAGGCGCTGCTCGAGGGCTCGTCGCAGCCCACCCCGCTGACCCAGCCGACCAAAAGCTGGCGCACCGCCAATCTCGCCCACACCCTGAACGATCTCTCCACGGCGCTCGATGATATGGCGTAGGGCTGGGGTTAGGGGCAATACCGTTCAAATAAGGGAAACACGCCAGTTATTGACCTCACCCCGGCGCTTCGCGCCACCCCTCTCCACCGCCGTGGAGAGGGGAAAATACCCACGAATTTCCTTATTTGAACGGTATTGGGGTTAGGAGCTAGAGGCAATATCGTTTCACTACGCGCTCCCAGACGCAAGTTCGCCCTCACCCCGGCGCTGTGGCGCCACCACCACCCGCAAGCGGGTACCCGCCAGTGCGCGGGAGAGGGAATTAGCGCATCCTAATGCCGTAATTCTGTTTTTCTAGCTCCAAAATGCTGTATGAAAGCGCAGTAGTGGGCGAATCAATCACGAGTTTGGTTCACGAGATTATTGTCACGGATTATCCATCCGTGATGATGGCGCTATCTATTTCGTTGACTGTGTGAGGAATGGCATGGCATTTCGTCTCCACATCGTGGGCTTTGCGGCAATGACCCAGCCGATGATTGAAACGCTGCTGCAGCAGTATGTACACACCCACGACCAGACACTTGTCCCTATCCAGGGAACCGTCCATGATTTTAATTTCGTTACGGTAATCGAGTCGTCAGCCACGATGGTAAGTATCCTTATCCGTTTGTCTGCGTGGTGGGAGGTAGTGGAGTATATCAGGACAGCCGTGTCAACCCCGTTTCTGGTCTTTGCATTTTTATGAAGATGATTTTTGGATGTACAATTTCTATATCGATGGGACCGTGGTCGACAGTTTTGATTCCGTTATCGGTCTGCGCACTGATCCCACGATTGAACACCCGCCATCCAGCGGGAATTCCCGCATCCTCTGCCAGTATTGGCCGGGCCTGACGGAAGCACTGCTCGCCCCCTATTATGAACAATGGGATTCATGGGACGTAGTGGATCCAACCCGTAAAGCTATGCCCGATGATCACTATCCCTCTGGCAATGCCTGGCAGTTCAGCGATTTTATGCGCAGCGTGGGATTACCCATCCCACTCCGCGAGGATGGAATATTACAGGGGACAACGTATATGTTTCATCCCCAGATCCCCCGAGCAAATACCGGCAATTGATGCAGCCGACACGCCGGTACGCTACAAGGTCAATGTACGTGCGCTGCCCGCTAGCGCAGCGCGTCGTAGCGCAGCTGCCAGCGCACCTGCCGCCGTAGACCCAGCGCGGCGCCGCCCAGCAGCAACGCCAGGCCCAGCGCCCCGGCCCCAAGCTGGCCGTGGGTCAGATCAACCACCGTGAACAGGCCGAGATTGAGCACATACACCATTGCCGGCAGCGAAATATCCGCGGGAATCCGCCCACGCCAGCGGGAGAGCTCGATCAGCAGCCGGGTGATCGCGGCCAGAATCAGGGCCAGGCCCAGCCAGGCGATAAAGTTGGTGGTGGGAATCCCAAAGATCGGGCCGCTCTCCAGCCAGGTCCAGTAGCCGTTGACATAGACTGCGGCTGGCTCGATGACCATGTCGAAGAGCATCGCCAGCACGCCCGCCAGCGCAATCTGGGCCAGCGGCCGCACATGGCCCAGCACGAGCCGGGCGATCTCCAGCGCCCCCGGCACGACCAGCAGCCAGGCGAACGGGATTGCCAGCGGCACCACGCCGCCGATCTCGGGCTGGAGCACGCCGTTGTAGCGGTAGGCGCCGAACGGCCAGCCGGTCGTCACGCCGATATGCTCGGTCGCCCACGAGCCAACCAGAATCACCGCCACCGCCGCCGCCCCCGCCGACTCGAAGCGCTCGATCAGCCACCAGCCGCACAGGCTGCCCGGCAGAATCAGCATCACGCTAGACATCAGCTCGCCGCCAGCCGGCACCAGGTCCAGCGCCAGCAGCGGGACGCTCCAGGCCCACAGAAATAGATAGATCGCCCACAAAATCCGGCCAGCTCGCTGTCGCATACGCCTCCTTGATGACTACCAGGTCACTTGTCAGCTCTATGTTTGATCCACGAAGGGCACGAAGGCCGAGAGCAAGTGATGGCCGTCTACTGCGTGAATCTTACCACAACCCTGCTCGCGGCACAGGCTTTGCTGAGTGGTTTTTGCTATACATAAGGAGGATGAAATGCCCTACAAGGAGTTAGGCGAGTTGCCCGATTCGGTCCGCGACCATCTGCCGCACCACGCCCAGGAGATCTATCGCGCCGCCTTCAACAACGCCTGGAATGAGTATGGTCAGAACGAGGATCGCGCCCAGCGCGTCGCCTGGGCCGCCGTCAAAACCCAGTACGAGAAGGAGGAGCCGTCGGGCGAGTGGCGGGCAAAACGCGAGGTGGCACGGTAGCGACGGGCCGGGTGCTGTAGGGCGGGTCGTTACCCAAAGGGTTCCCAACCCGCCCGCATTGTCGGCACTCCCCAAAATCTAGGCGTTAGCCCCAACCGCCCGCCCCATCAGGCCGTGGGCCAGCGCGTCGAGGTAGCGGCGGATGGTGAGGTCGTAGTAGTTTATTCGACATACGCCTCTGTAATCTACGCGCAGGGGTGGCTTTCCTTCAGTTCGCGCATCAATGTGTCCTATCCTGACACTTTTTATCTGGGTTACTTCAGACCAAAATTCTTCCAAGACGGCAGTATCTTGATCGTGTCTACTCATCACCTGAAGGGTAAACTTGGTTTCATCAATATTAAAGCTGCTTCGCAGTAGATACATCCAGTAGCGAATAATCTGTGGGTTGCTATTTACAAACGCGAAATTCCTTTCGCCCTTGACTCCTTCGCCAAGATACAACATTGCCGCTGCGATATGGTTTACCTGATGAATATTATCCAACGCATCCAAAAATGCTTCGGCTTTATCTCGCTCCAGTTGAATGCGATCAAGTCGCGCCTGCCTGTGGTATGCTGCGCAAAGATGTTGATTTTCGGTCAGCATTTCCAATTCGTGTCGCCGAATTCGCTCCTGTTGCTCTGGCGTAAGCTCAATCCCGCGAACCCACAGGGTCAGGGTGTTTTTTGGTGGGCCAAGCTTCTTGGAGATCTCGCCCAGCGTCCAGCCTTCGCGTCGTAGGCGACGGGCTTCTTCGCGCATTTCTTCGGGGTAGTACTTTCCTCGTGGCATAGTTAGCCTCCTTTATAATTGTATTGAAATCAATATAATTATAAAGCAAACATTTGTTCTTGTCTAGGGTTGATTTTTGGGTGGCCTGCCTCGCTTGGGGCGATTAGCTAGAAACTGTTCAATACTCTGCTGACTGACAACCCATTGGTTCCCTATTTTTTGTCCAGGAAGGACACCACTCTGAACTGCTGCTCGTAACGTTGGCACAGGTATATTGAAGCGCTTGGCCGCCTCGCTCAATGATAATAGATCTGTATTACTCATAGCTGTCTCCTGAAAACAAAAATGCACCTGCTTATCGGACACAAGGATGTAACAGTTAAGAATAATGAAACATCTACTGGAAGGGGAAAAGTAAGAGTATTGTATAAACAATTGCCCCTCGCCCGCGCACAGGGAGAGGGGTGGCCGCGTAGCGGACGGGGTGAGGGGTGGCCGCGTAGCGGACGGGGTGAGGGCTTACTTTGCCTACGTCCCAAATATATTCTATGGCACGTCTAAATCCCATGACCTAAAACAAAATCACTCAGGAGTTCATTCGAACCCCTGAGTGTGTGGTGGAGACAGCGAGACTCGAACTCGCAACCTTTTCACTGCCAGCGAAATGCTCTACCAATTGAGCTATGCCCCCAAAGAACCTATGAAATTGTGGTGGTGGAGGTGAAGGGACTCGAACCCTTTGCCTCGACAGTGCGATTGTCGCGCTCTACCAGATGAGCTACACCCCCCTGTTATCGCGCACTGTCGCAACAGCAAGGCGGATTATAGCCGGAACTCGCCGGGATGTCAAATTGTACCAAGCTGGCCGATTTTCGGAAGCTTGACAACCCGCTTGCCGCTCTGCTATCATCGGCGCGAACTTGAACTACACAGGATAATGGGATGAATCTAATGAATTGATGAGCGTGGGACATCCATCCTGCGCTCGTTGTGTGTTTAGCCGCTTTGGAGAATGCCTGATGAACCTCGATGAACTTTTAACGCGCGGTGTGGCTGAAGTCCTGGTCGAGGCCAACCTGCGGCGCAAGCTTGAGGCCGGCCAGAAGCTCCGCCTCAAGCTCGGCATCGACCCGACCAGCCCCGCGATCCATATCGGCCACGCGGTGGCACTGCGCAAGCTGCGCCAGTTTCAGGAGCTTGGCCACACGGTCGTCCTGATCGTCGGCGACTGGACCGCCCAGGTTGGCGACCCCTCGGGCCGTGACGAGAGCCGCTCCCGCCTGACCCCCGAGCAGACCAGCGCCAACGCCGCGCATTTTATGGAGCAGGTCTTCAAAATCGTCGATCGCGAGCGGACCGAGGTGCGCTGGCAGAGCGAGTGGTTCGGCAGCTTCAAGCTCGAGGACGCCTTCAACCTGATGGGCCGCTTCACGATGGCCCAGATGCTCTCGCACGAGACCTTCCGCAACCGCTACGACGCCGGCCAGCCGCTGACCATCCTGGAGCTGATGTACCCAATGCTCCAGGGCTACGACTCGGTGGCGATCAAGTCCGATGTCGAGTTTGGCGGCACCGACCAGAAGTTCAATATCCTGGCCGGGCGCCAGCTGATGGAGCAGCTCGGCATGGTCCCGCAGGACATCCTGCTGGTGCCGCTGATCGCTGGGACCGACGGGCGCAAGATGAGCAAAACCTTCAACAACTCGATCGATATCCTGATGCCGCCCGATGAAAAGTACGGCAAGCTCATGTCGATGACCGACGACGTGATGCCGCTGTACTACGAGGTCTGGACCGATCTGCCGATCGCTGAGGTGCGCGCGATGGGCGCGGCGATCGCCAGCGGCGCCAGCAACCCGCGCGACCTGAAAATGCGCCTGGCCCGCGAGATCATTCGCCAGATCGACGGGGAGGCGGCGGCGGCCCACGCCGAGGCCGAGTTTGTGCGCATCTTTCAGCAGCGCGCTATCCCCAGCGACATGCCCGAGCATAGCCTGGCCGAGGCGACGAACATCATCGAGCTGCTGGTCGCGACCAGCCTGGCGCCCAGCAAAAGCGAGGCCCGGCGGCTGATTGCAGGCGGCGGCGTGCGGCTGAACAGCGAAAAAATCGAAAGTGCGGATTTCATCCTCACACCTGGCGACGACGCGATCTTGCAGGTTGGACGGCGCAAATTCATTAAGATCAAAGCCTAGCGCACGCTGCCAGCCCGTTCGGCTGCAGCGCTGCCATACCAAACCGCCACGCAGGGCGACGACTGTTTATTGCTTGCCCAGGTGCTTGCTGCTTAGGACACCATGGATCAACCATTTCTGCTTGCGGCGGGCTGCCTCAAATGTCCGCGCCGGGTCAGCGAACGCAACCACATTGTGCATGGCTATGGCGACCCGGCAGCCCGAGTGATGTTTGTGGGCACCTTTCCCGACAGCCTGGGTGCCAACCAGACCGGCGTGCCGTGGACCCGCTCGGTGGCTGGCCAGCGGATGCAGGTGATCCTGCGGGCGCTGCGTCTGCGCACCGCCTCCGACCCGGAGAACGAGCGGCCGCGGATGGTCGGGGCCTATCTGACCTATCTGGTGCGCTGCGCCACCCACGCCGACCGGGTGCCGAGCCACGCCGAGGTCGCCAACTGCAGCGCGTATCTGTGGCACGAGATCCGCCTGGTCAATCCGGCCATTATCGTGCCGGTTGGCGAGGTGCCAACTCGCTTATTATGTGCTAAATTAATGCAGACCATCCCCGGCGACGTGGCGATGCTGCACGGTCAGGTGTTTCCGATCGATCGCCGCCTGCTGCTGCCGATGATCGATCTTGAGACAATTACCCGCGACGAGGCCCACGCCTTTGCCCGAGTGCTGGCCGCCCTGCTGGAAGCCGATTGATAACCCATCTATCGGCGAGTTCTTCAATAGAGACGCTTGATCGAACGATCAAAAGTCATTGGAATAATCATGCGCTTAATTCTGAAACCTGAACGCGATAAATCAATTCGCCATCGGCATCCCTGGGTATTTAGCGGCGCTGTCGCCCGGCGCTCGGGGCCGGTCAGCCCTGGCGAGACCGTGGATATCATTGGCCACGACGGGATCTGGCTGGCCCGTGGCACCGCCAGCACCCACTCCCAGATGATCGCGCGGCTCTGGACTTGGAATCCCGATGAGGAAATTGATGCGGCGCTGATCCAGAGTCGGCTGGAGCGGGCGATCGCCGGGCGGGCGGCGCTGGCCGCCGACCCCAACACCACCGCCTACCGGCTGGTGTTCAGCGAGAGCGACGGCCTGCCAGGGGTGATTGTCGATCGCTACGGCGACTGGCTAGCGATCCAGCTGCTCACTCAGGGCGCGGTGGCGCACACCGGAACCATTGTCACGGCGCTGGCGGCGAACCTGGATATCCGCGGCATCTACGAGCGCTCGGATGTGGAGATTCGCGCCCGTGAGGGTCTGCCGCCGGCCGAGGGCCTGCTGTGGGGCGAGCCACCGCCGGCCGAGCTGGCGATCCGCGAGAACGGCTACGAGTTCACCCTCGATCTGGCGGGCGGCCAGAAGACCGGCTGGTACCTTGACCAGCGCACCAACCGGGCGCGGGTGGCCAGCTATGCCGCTGGCGCCGATGTGCTGGGCGTCTTCTCGTACACCGGCGGGTTCGAGGTGCTGGCGGCTGGCGCCGGGGCCAAATCGGTGACGGCGGTGGACAGCTCGGCGACCGCGCTGCGCGGCGTCGAGGCCCATATGCGGCGCAACAATCTGCACACCGACTACACCCCGGTTGAGGGCGACGCCTTTACGGTGCTGCGCAATCTCCGCGAGCAGGGCCGCCAGTACGACGTGGTGATTCTCGACCCGCCGAAATTCGCCCACTCGCAGCGCCAGATCGATCGGGCGACCCGTGGCTACAAAGATATCAATATGCAGGCTTTTCATCTGCTGCGCCCCGGCGGTATTCTGGCCACCTTCTCGTGCTCGGGGCTGATCAGCGCCGATCTGTTTCAGAAGGTGATCTATGGCGCGGCGCTCGATGCCGGCCGCGATGCGCAAATTATCGAAACCGTCAGCCAGGCCAGCGATCACCCGGTGCTGCTCACGTTCCCGGAGGCAGCCTACCTCAAAGGGCTGATCTGCCGCGTCTGGTAGCGCGAGCAGCGCCGCGCACACCTGTCCGTTCTGCTTTCTGCACTCGATGATCGGGTCTTTCATTGGAGGAGAGTGGCTATGTCCCCAACGTTTTTGCCAGATGGCAGCATTACATCGCCCGGCGGGGTGCGCGTTACCGGAATCCACAGCGGCCTTAAGGCCACCCGCGATCGCGACCTAGGGCTGCTGGTGTTTAAAACGCCGTGCAGCGCCGCCGTGCATCTCGGCTCAGGCAGCGGGACGACCGGGGCCTGGACGACCGCCAACCTGCGGCGCAACCCCGACGACGTTCGAGTGATCCTGGTGCTGTCGGGCGCGAATGGCGGGCGGGGCGCCGAGGCGGTGGCCGCGTGCGATGCGCTGGCGACAATGCTGGCCGACGAGGCCTGGCTCAAGCCGCAGAATGTGCTGCTGCTGGGCGCGAGCGAGGCCGAAACCCCGCTGAATCTTGAGCTGCTGCGGCGGGCGGTGCCTCGGGCGCTCGACGAGCTGGATAGCAAAGGCGGCCGGCGGCTGGCGCTGGCCCTGGCGATGCCCGACCAGACCCCGCGGATGGGCGCGCTGGAAGTTGGGTTTGCCGGCGATAAAAAGGTGCTGCTGGGCGGGCTGGCCACGGCTGGAGTGCTGGCGCGCTGCATTGTAACCACCAACGCGACGATCTCCAGCCGCCTGCTCACGACCGCGCTCGACCACGTTCTGGAGCGCTACCCCGAGCTTGATCAGGGCAGCCTGGTGCTGCTGGCGAACGGCCAGGCCGATGCCCCAGCCTGCAAACGCAGCAACGACGCCCAGTTCAAAGCCTGGCTGGCGGGCCTGCTGGCGCTGGTGGCCCATTTACAGACCACCCAGGCTGAACTTAGTGCTTAAAACTCGGTAAATACCTTGGTATGTGGTAGTACAATAGATGTATGTTCTTTGCGATGATTTGAGCTTCTGATGCAACGACTGCCGTTATTTCCACTTAACCTGGTGCTCTTTCCGGGCGCCCAGCTCCCGCTGCATATTTTTGAGCAGCGCTATCGTCTGATGATCAGCCGCTGTATTGAAGAGCAAAAACCCTTTGGGGTTGTGCTGGTTCGCGAAGGCCACGAGGTCGGCGGCCATGCGGTGCCGCATCTGGTCGGCACCGTTGCCTCGATTGAGAGCGCCTATCGTCTGGCCGATGGGCGGATGTACATTGTCACCCTTGGCCACAGTCGCTTTCGGATCAACTATCCTTTGACGGTTGACCCGTATATGGTGGCGATGGTCACCATGCTTGAAGAAGAAACTGGCGCGGCGGATCAGGCCAAGGCGCTGACCCAGCTGTACGCCGAGTATCAGCAGCGGGTGACCGCCGCGACCGGAATGCGCTCAACGGCCCTGGATCTGCCCTCCGACTCGAGCGCCCTCAGCTACACGCTAGCCGACCAGATGCAGATGGCCCTGCCGATCAAACAGCGCTGGCTGGAGGATCCGCTGGCCGAGCGGCTGGCGGCGCTGGCGGCGGCGCTCCAGGCGGAATTGACCCTGCTGCCGCCGCTGCCACCTGAGGCGCTCGATCGCGAGCCGCCCTTTGAAAACACCTCCTGGAATTGAATGTATGCGTCAGAAAATCCACCGCGCTGCTGATTGCTCTGGCGCTCCCTGGTAGCTATGATTATTGGCTCACTACGCATTGAATTGCATATTCCCACGGCTCATTCGCTGAAAGATAAGCGCTCGGTGATGAAATCGGTGATCACCCGGCTGCAAAACGAGTTCAACGCCTCGGTTGCCGAGGTCGATGACCACGACCTGCGCCAGCGCGGCGTGATTGGGGTGGCCTGCGTTGGCGGCGACTCGCACTATGTCGAAGGCCAGCTCAACGCGATCATCCGCTGGATCGAGCAAAATCGCCCAGATGTGACGGTTCTGGATATTGAGAGTGAACTTTTGTAACGTAATGGTTTTGTATGAACGACCTGCTGCCGTTTCCTCTGCTGGCGATTGTTGGCCAGACCGAAATGAAAACCGCCCTCACGCTGGCCCTGATCAACCCGGCGATCGGCGGCGTGCTGCTGAGCGGGCCATACGGGGTTGGCAAAACCACCGCCGTGCGCGGCCTGCTCGACATCATGCCCGAGGTCAAGCGCTCGCGCTGCGAGAATGGCTGCCCGCCCGACGATGAATCCGACCTGTGCAGCGAGTGTCTGGGCTTCCTGGCGGCGGGCGAACCGCGCACCCGCAACGATCTGATGCGCCTGATGGAGCTGCCACTGAATGCGCGGCTGGAGGATGTGGTCGGCGGCCTGAATGAGCGGGTGGCGCTGGAGCAGCATCGGGTGGTGCTGGAAGAGGGCGTGCTGGCGCGGGCGCACGGCAACCTCCTCTACATCGATGAGATTAATCTGCTTGATGCGGCGGTGGTCGATGCAATTCTCGACGCCGCCGCGCAGGGCCAGACGTTTGTCCGGCGCGGGGCGATGGTGCGGCTGTACCCAAGTCGCTTTGTGCTGATCGGCTCGATGAACCCTGAGGAGGGCCGGCTGCGGCCGCAAATCTTTGACCGCCTGGGCCTGCGCGTGTGGGTCTCGCCGCTGCCGAACTCGGCCGAGCGGCTGGAGATCTATCGGCGCGCCACGGCCTTTCGCCGCGACCACACCAGCTTTCGGGCGCTGTACGCCGCCGAGACCGCCAAGCTGCACGCCGAGGTGCGCACCGCCCGCGAGCTGCTGCCGACGGTGCGGCTGTCGCGGGCGGCCGAGAACACCGCGATGCAGGCGATCAGCCTGCTGAACATTCCCTCGCACCGCGCCGAGATTGTGCTGCTTGAGGCGGCGCGGGCGCGGGCCGCCGCCGCCGAGCGCACCATCGCCACCCCGGCCGACGTGCGGGCGGTGGCCCCGCTGGCCCTGCGCTGGCGCACCAGCAGCCAGCTCGACGAATTCATCACCCGCCACACCGAGGCGGAGCGCCAGATCGCGGCGGCGCTGGATTCCACCAGGCGCGGGCGCGACAAGCAGCAGAGCTAATCACCGCGACGAATCCAGCCAGCGATACTCAATATCGTTACATTCAATAATCCAGTGCCCGCCTTTGTCCCACTCAATCTCATGGATGATCAGCCCATTGCTGGAAAAGCTAATTTCATCGATGTGCCAGCTGCCCTGGCTATGGCGATAGTTCGGCGGGCTGGAGCGCCAATAGGGGACATCGAAGGTATAGCTGGCCACATCGTGGTACTTTGACAATGTTAGATTAGGCCCATGGACACCATGTATGGCGTTCGCACCGACCTGCGCGATGACCGGGAAACCCAAAAAGCGCACGTATTCGCGGGAGGGACGCCATATATGG
>DAOTUS010000685.1:0-22240 GCA_034437415.1 Herpetosiphonaceae bacterium | reverse complement strand
CGACCAGCAGAAAGCGATCTTCGGCGGCGCCAAACTGGCCCACATTCGGCATAATTACCACCTGGCCGACCGTGGCGCTGGCGGCAACGATTGGCACCGCCAGCGCCTGCTCGGTCCGGCGCAGCTGCTGGCCGCTGCGGATCTCGGAGCTATCAAAAAAAATTCGGCCGGCGCTGTCGGCGATCAGAACCCGGCGCTTATTGCCGCGCAGCAGGCTGGTCAGCGGGCGATTGGTCAGCCCCGCCCGCCCATCGCCAGCGAAGCAGCGCAGCAGCCGCGCCGGCCAGCCGCCGTTCTCCACATAGCACTCCGCCAGCGGCTCGGCGATAATCTGGGCCTGCTCACGGGCCTGATCGGCCGCCAACGCCCGGAAATGGCGATTGATCACGCCGTTGGTCACCAGCACCACCAGCACAATCGCCAGCAGCACCACCGCCGTGTGGGTGAGGACAAGTTTTGCGCGCAAGCTCATACGGTCGCCCATCTAGCCATCGGCACACTTATAGCCAATTCCAAAAACGGTCAGAATATAGCGCGGGCTGGCGTGATCCGGCTCGATCTTGCGGCGCAGGTTTTTGATATGCGCATCAACCGTGCGGTCGTAGGCAGCGCCGTCAGCGCCCTGAATCGCATCGAGCAGCTGGGTGCGCGAAAGCGGTCGCCCGGCGGCCCGCAGCAGCGTCGCCAGCAGATCGAACTCGGTCGGCGTGAGGGTGGTCACTGGTACGCCTGCCACCTGCACGCTGCGCCGGGCCAGATCAAGCGCGATCTCACCCCGGCGAATCAGCGCCGGTAGCGCCAGCTCGCCGCCGACCCGCCGCAGCACCGCCTTGATCCGCGCCACCACCTGGCGGGGCGAGAACGGCTTGGCGATGTAGTCGTCGGCGCCCAGCTCCAGGCCAAGCAGCGTGTCGATCTCCTCGATGCGGGCGGTCAGCATAATAATTGGCACGCTGGACTCGGCCCGCAGGGTTCGGCAGACCGCAAAGCCGTCCAGCACCGGCAGCATCACATCAAGCAGAATCAGGTCGGGCTGCTCGCGGCGCGCCATCTCCAGGCCGGACTTGCCGTCGCTGGCGGCCAGGGTGGCGTAGCCAACGCCTTCGAGATAGTTTTGCAGGCCGACCGCAATCTTCCGCTCGTCCTCGATAATCAGAATTGTCTGTGGCATAGCCCACCTGGCACTACAACAAATTCATGGGGCTATTCTAGCCGATCGCTGTGAAGAAATGACGAAGCCGGAAAAAGCCGCGCAAAAACCGCTGGCGCCTGCATCTATGCTCAGCAGAAGCAGATTAGCAGGAGCAGAGTATGACAATCGAGGCCGAGCTGGCTCAGGTGGCCCACTATCGCTGGCAGCGCCAGCCACAAAACCAGTGGGATCGCTGGTCGAATTTCATCTACCCGGTCGTGCGGCTGAGCGGGGTGCAGCGGCGGGCGCGCTGGTTCGCCCGGCACTGCCAGCTCAACCCGCCCGAGTTCGAGGACTACTGCGTCGCCCGCTGGTACAACCATCACACCGCCCGGCAGATCGAGCGGATCTGGACCCGCCACCCACGGGTGCGGGCCGAGACCAGGCGGCGCCAGCAGCGCGATTTCCGACTCGATGCCCAGCCGTTCGATCTGAAGACCACGTTTCCCCCGGCCGCCCTCCACGGCGCCGCCCTCCAGGACTGGCTGGCCGATCCGCTGGCGGCGCTGCGCTGGTACTACAGCCAAGCGAGCGGCAGCCGCTTTCAGGCCGCCCCGCGCCTGTTTCTGGTGCTGGTCGATGGCGATAATCGCCCGGAGCGCTGGCGCCGCAAAGCCGACTTGAGCGTGTTACGTCAAGCTATTCACCAGTATCTCGACGCTGGAACCAGCCGCTACCCGGCCATTCACTTTCGCCACGCGACCGGCAGATCCACCGCGCCCGCCGCCGAGATCGTCTGTGTGCAGTTTGACGAGGTCCCGTCGGTGCGCTGGTGGGATTGGGCCGCCGGCGGCACCCAGGTTGAGCAGATGGTGATCCCACGAGCGTGATCCGCCCAAAAAGCGCGCCGGTCGAAGCCACATTGGTGGGCTTCGACCGGCGCTTTTTTAGAAGGAACCTTTATCCCGCTGCGGCCGCTCCGAGGTCGTGCCAGCAGCGCAGCACCTCGGCCACGCTCCAGGCCTGCCACGGACAGCCCTGCGGCGTGAACGGCGCAGCGCCATTGAAGATCTCGCTGATCGAGCCAATCCCGGCGTCGCGCAGGTGGTCGGCGAACGGCAGCAGGTGCTCCCGCGCCCGCTCCGCGCCATAGACCCGCTGCACCGCGCTAACGAACGGCCCGATCAGCCAGCCCCAGGTCGTCCCCTGATGGTAGGCCGAGTCGCGCGACTCCAGGTCGCCCTGATAGATCCCGATGTACTGCGGATCGCCGGGCGCGAGCGAGCGCAGGCCGTAGGAGGTCAGCAGATGGCGGGCGCAGGCGTCGACCACGGCGCGGGCCTGGACATCGCTCAGCGGCGAGTGGGCGACGGAGACCGCGAAGAGCTGGTTGGGCCGCAGCGCGGCGTCGTCGCCGTCGGGCGCGTCGAGCACGTCGTACAGATAGGCTTTATCGGCGTTCCAGAAGCGGGCAAACGCCGCCTGGACGCGATCGGCCTCGGCGGTAAAGGCCGCCAGATCGTGGGGCAGGCCAAGATCGCGGGCGAACTCGGCCAGGGTGCGCAGGGCGCTATACCACAGCGCGTTGATCTCGACCGCCTTGCCCTCGCGCGGCGTGACCACCCAGCCCTCGTACTTGGCGTCCATCCAGGTCAGCTGGACCGTCGGCTCGCCCGCCGTCAGCAGGCCATCGGCGGTGATCTTGATGTTGTAGCGCGTCCCCTGGCGGTGCCAGCGCACAATCTCCAGCAGCACCGGGTAGAGATCCTGGATCAGCGTGCCGTCGTTGGTGGCGTGGTAGACGCTGCGGATCGCCTGAAAAAACCACAGGGTCGCATCGACGGTGTTGTACTCCGGCGCGGCATCGGCGTCGGGGAAGCGGTTGGGCAGCATCCCCGCGCTAACAAAGTGGCTCCAGGTGCGCAGCACATCGGCGGCGAGGGCGGCGCGGCCAGTGGCGACCAGCAGGCCGGGCAGCGCGATCATCGTGTCGCGGCCCCAGTCGCTGAACCACGGGTAGCCCGCGATCACGCTCCAGCCCGCCCAGGTCTGGCCGCTCGGCAGCAGCACGTCGCGGCGCACCAGAAACTGGTCGGCGGCATAGACGAGCTGCCGAATAAACTCCGGGGTCGCGGCAGGCAGCTTGGCGCTGGCGAGCAGATGCTGCTGGCGGGTCCGCTCGCGGGTCAGAGCGGCGGCGCCGTCGAGCGCCGGATCGACCTCGGTGGAGAACACCAGGGTCAGGCTCTGGCCGACCTGCAGCGTGGCGGCGAACGAGCCGGCCACCAGCAGGCGGGCCTCGTCATCGTGGCCGCGATAGGTCTCCCAGCCGTAGTGGATCTGCTCGATCCACTCGCCGCCGTTGGTGGTCCAGCTGGCGGCGGCGCAGAGCAGGCGCAGGCCAACCCCGCCGGGGGTGGTGACCAGCACACCGTGGGCGGCCGGGCTGAACGTCGGCAGCCAGTCGGCCTCCACGGTGGTGGCGTGGTGATCGCGCTCGGTGATCAGCGGGCGCAGATCGAGCGCGACGGGCGCGGCGCCACGGACATGCGTCCACTGCACGTAGGTCGTATTCGCACCATCCTCCATCCAGACCCGCTGCTCGACCACGGCGTCGGCCAGGGCGAAGCGGGCGACCGGGATGGTGCCATCGAGCTGCCACTGCTCAAGCTGGCGGTAGCCGTCGCTGAGCGTGCCATCGTGCCACTCAAAGCCGCTCAGCTCGTAGCGCTCCCCGGCGTAGCTGGCGAACGCCGACAGGCCGCCGACCAGCATCGTCCGGCCAAGCGGCGGCTGCAGGGCGGCGACGAGATAGCCGTGGTACTTGCGGGTCGGCGCGTTGGCCAGCAGCGATCCCATCGCGTAGGCTCCGGCGCCGTTGGTGACTAGCCACTCGCGGCGCAGGGCTGCTGCCGGGTGGCCTACAGTTTCACGTCCAAACATAGCTTTGAAAAGCTCAAAACCGCTGAATCAGTGCAGTGGGTTTGAGCTTTTGCGTCCTCCTAGTCGGCTAAAGGCAACTTTGATCTTGTTAGTTAGATTTTGTAGGTTTTCACTTCAATCTGTGGTTTATTCTGATTCGCCTCCACGCCCAGAGGGCACCCGGCCCCTCCGCTGGAGGGGAAACCCAGGGGGTTTTCATCCCCCTGGACACCACATGTTTAGTTGGTGGATGGATAATGCTCGATGTGTATATCCAAACATGGGTGTTCGTGCCAAATTCTACCGCCCCGCCAGCCACCTTCCCCTCGCCCACGGTTAGGGAGAGGGGTGGCGCCGGAGCGCCGGGGAGAGGGCAAATCCGCGCCGGGGTGAGGGCACTACTCAACCGCCAGCGCAATCGTCGGCGGGTGCTGCAGGGTGGTGTGGACGGTGCACTGCTCGGCGGCGCGGAGCAGCGCCTTGCGGCGGCCCTCGGGCAGCTCGGCGGGCCAGGCGATGCTGACGCGATAGGCGCCAACCCGATGCGGGTCCTCGGTGTAGTCCCACTCGATGCTGATTTTGGCGCCGTGGATGTGCAGGCGGGCGGTGTCGGCGTACGCGCTGAGCACCGAGGCGGTGCAGGTGGCCAGCGAGGCCGCTAGCATGTGCAGCGGGCTGAAGCCGACCGTCGCATCGTCGGTGTCGACCGTCACGTCCAGCGGGCCGTCGTGGATAGTCAGCACAATCGCGGTTTCGCCAGTAATCGAAAGCTGCATTTTAAGCACTCCTTATCACAAAAAAGCTATTCCTCAGGCCTCGGGGCTTTCCTCGCTGGGATACTCCTCCCAGAACGCCGGGATGGTGTAGTACTGCATGTCGGCGGCGGCGGTGCTGCGCCCAAAACGCACCTGCTTGGTCATCGGCAGGGCCTCGGCCAGCTCCAAAATCTCGACCGGCTCGTCCGGGCTGAGCACGCCGCTGCCCAGGCTGAACTTAATCGGGGTGCCAAAGCGCCAGCTGGCGGCGCTCTCCTGCTGGGTTTTGGTCGCGAAGTCGAAGTCGTGGTCGCTCACCCCAACGACGGTCAGCAGCTCGTCGGCCAGGGTGTAGGTGAAGGTGGCGTAGAAGCTTAGTCGCCACCAGTAGTACTCATACACGCCCGTTCCATCAGCCAGGAACACCAGCACCTCGTTGGCCGGCTCGTGCGGGGCGAAAAGCAGGGTGCTCCATTTGCCAACCAGGCTCATCGGCGTTTCCTTTCTGAATTGTTCTGCTGATATTTGTCCCACAGCTCCCGCGCACCTTCGATAAACAGCTCGGCGTGCCCACAGCTGCCGCAGATTCGTGCGTGGAGCTGTTTGATATGGACGCCCTTAAGTATTCGTGCCGCCGGGTTAGTCGGCACATCAACCAAGACGGAGCCTTGAGAACGAACAGGTCCGTCAGGCAGAATATTGGTCGAGCCACAGCATAGACAGATCAGGTCGGGCATCGGGTGCCTCCTCAGATAATCAGCATCGCGTCGCCAAACGAGAAAAAGCGATAGCGCTCGGCGACGGCCTCAGCGTAGGCGCGCATAATTCGCTCGCGGCCGGCCAGCGCGCTGACCAGCAGCAGCAAGGTCGAGCGCGGCAGATGGAAGTTCGTGATCAGCCCCTCGACGACGTGGAACTGGTAGGGCGGATAGATGAAAATGTCGGTCCAGCCCGCCTCAGGTTCAATTGAGCCGGCCGGCTGATTGCGCCCGACGGTCTCGAGCACCCGCACGCTGGTGGTGCCGACCGCGATCACCCGGCCGCCATTCGCGCGGGCCTGGTTGATCGCGGCGGCGGTGGCGGCGGGCAGATCGTACCACTCGCTATGCATGGTGTGGTCAAGCGCGTTGTCGGTCTGGACCGGGCGAAACGTGTCCAGGCCAACGTGCAGCGTGACGGTCGCCCAGGTCACGCCCAGCGCCTGGACCCGCTCGATCAGCGCGGGCGTCCAGTGCAGCCCGGCGGTCGGCGCGGCGGCCGAGCCAGTTGCGGCGCTGTAGACGGTCTGGTAGCGCTCGGGGTTTTCCAGCGGCGCGGTGATGTAGGGCGGCAGCGGCATCACGCCAAACTCGGCCAGCCGCTGGTTGATCGGCGCGTCGAAGCGCAGGATCCGGCTGCCGCTCGGCAGCAGCTCCTCGACCACGGCGGGCAGCGTCGCGGCGTGGGGAATGTCATCGCCAAACACCAGCGCCATCCCCGCCGCCACCTTGCCCTTGACCAGCGCCTCCCAGCGCAGCGGATCGAGCTGGCGCAGCAGCAGGGCCTCGGTGCGTCCGCCCGAGGCCTTGCGGCCATACAGGCGGGCGGGCAGCACCCGGCTATCGTTGGCGACCAGCACATCGCCGGGCCGCAGATAGCGCCCAACATCGTAGAAGTGGCGGTGCTCCAGCTGGTCAGTCTCGCGCTGGACCACCAGCAGCCGCGAGTGGTCGCGTGGCTCCAGCGGGGTCTGGGCGATCAGGTCGGGCGGCAAATGGTAGTCATAGTCAACAATTGGTAGCATCATACATCCAAAAAGCGCTGGAGCGCCTGGGCCGTGCTCAGCGTCGGGTCGGCCTCGCGCCAGAGGCTCAACATACGAATAAAGGGCACAATCTGGTGGCTGCCGGTGACCATCTCGCGCAGATACAGCCGCGCGACCGGCCCGGCCCACTCGAGGTAGCCGGTCTCGTGAAAGCGCCGGGCGGTGGCCTCGACATCGTAGGGCACAACCCGGTGCTTGATCTCCCAGCCGGCGGCGCGGCGCTCGGCCAGCACATATTTGGCCCACGGGTTGCCATCGAGCGACTGCCCGACCGCCCCGGTGGTGACGATCATGCGCTCACCCCAGGGGCGGAACTGCGGAATATGGTTGTGCGAGCGCACGATGGTGCGCGGCGGAGCGCCAGGAAACATCTGGGCCAGATCGCGGTTGGGCGTGGTGGCGAAGATCGAGTCCTGGTCGTGGCGCAGCGAGGCGTGGACAATCAGCAGATCGGCATCAACCTGCACCGAGGTCGCCAGGTCGTGGAGCGCGGCGCGGCGCTCGGAGCCAAGCTGCTCGACCGTCCACAGCGACGGCCGCCAGATATCGCCGGACCACTCGGCCGCCCGCTCGGGCTGGTCGAAATCGCGCACATAGCGCTCGTGGTTGCCCGCGATCAGCTGATGGCCAGAGCGATAGGCCAGCTCCAGACAGCCCAGCGAGTCCGGCCCAGTGTTGATAATGTCGCCATTGATCACCACCTGATCGACCGACTGCGTCGCGATATGATCCAGCACTGCCTCGAAGGCCGGCAGATTGCCGTGAATATCGCTGATGATCGCGACCCGCATTACTCGGCGTCGGGGTCGGTGGGCGGCTCCCACGGGTACACAATCCACTGATCGGTCTCGGCTGCGTAGTAGTCGGGCTGGCCGTGGACCCGCGACGAGTTTGGCTTGAAGTGCAGCACGGCCACCTCGTAGTTGGCCCCGGCGGCATCGAGGCGCTGCTTGACCGCCGCGATGGTGCGCCCGCTGTCCCAGATGTCATCGACGACCAGGACGCGCTGGTTGGCGATCAGCGTATCGCCGGGAAACTGCAGGAAAGTGGGGATATCACGTGTCTGGCCAATTCCAGTGTAAAATTGCACCGCTGCGACCAGAATATTCCGCCAGTTGCGCCGCTGGCTGATCAGACAGGCTGGGATCATTCCGCCGCGGGTGATCACCAGAATGGCATCGTACTCGGGCTTGAGCTTTTCGGTCACGGTATCGACCAGCGATTGAATTTCGTCCCAGGATAGGACGTGTTTGATTGTCATAGTGGATGGCCTCAATACATTGCGATAGGTTTTCAGCTATAGGTGCCTGCGCAGGGCTAGAACCGATCGCCTCATTTTACCAGATGCTAAGGAGACTCCATGAAACATGCGTCCGCAGAGATCGCTCGGATTTTGTTGGAAGCTGGCGCGGTGGTGCTGGCGCCGGAGCAGCCGTTTCGCTTTGCGTCGGGAATTATCTCGCCGGTCTACTGCGATAATCGGCTCCTGCTCGGCAAAGTCGCCGCCCGCCGGATTATCTCCGAGGCGCTGGCCGAGGCGGTCGAGCAGGAGGTGGTCAGCGTCGAGGTGATCGCAGGCACCGCCACCGCCGGGGTGCCGTGGGCCGCGTGGGTGGCGGCCAGCCTGACCCTGCCGCTGGTGTATGTGCGCTCGGGGGCCAAAAAGTACGGCCGCGGCCAGCAGGTCGAGGGCGGCATCCAGGCCGGCCAGCGGGTCGCGGTGATCGAGGATCTGGTCAGCACTGGCGGCAGCGCCCTGGATGCCGTCGCCGGGCTGCGGCAGCTCGATGCCTCGGTCGCCGAGTGTTTCGCGATCTTCTCCTACGAGATGGCCGAGGCCAAGCAGCGCTTTGGGGCCGCCGGGGTGCGTCTGATCAGCCTGACCAACCTAAGCACGCTGCTGGAGGTGGCCACGGCCGAAAACTATATCCGCAGCGAGCAGCGCGACCTGATCGCCGACTGGGCCAACGATCCGTCCGGCTGGGCCGGGCGCGCCGGGCTGGACACCGAGGGGACGATCTGAGCTGTCCAGCAGCGCAAGATCGCGGTTGACACCGCCGAGTCGGGTTCGTACAATAGCAGCATCGCAGCACCTAGCACCATAGCCCCGCCAGCTTGATTTTACCTTTAGCCTGAGGTCGATCACATGACCAACGCTGATGCTCCCCGCACGGGCCTGCTCGCCAAGCCAACCATGCCGATTATGGTGGCGCTCCAGATTGCGCGGGCCAAAGGCCTGACCTGGATTGTTGTGCCAGGCGGCGACAACCCCAGAGTCAACGATCCGGCCACGCTGCTCACGCTGGAGGATCTGCAGGCAGCGCCAGCGGCGGCGCTGCTCAGCACCCTGGCGGGGCCAGCCATTTTTATTCTCCAGATCAACCCCGACAATACCTGTGCGTTTGCGAGCCAGCCCCTGACCCCGACCGCGCCTGGCCCGCATCGCAATGTTCCAAGCGATAAAGATATGCAAATGGCCGATCCCAGCGCCGGCGACGAGCCTGACGCCGCGCCGCAGCCCCGCGTGGTTAATGCCACGATTCACTACGCCGACGATCCGCCTGAGCTGGTTCCGGCCAATGTCTCGCTGGCGCTTGAGCAGCGCTACCGGCTGCGGGTCAACATTGGCGCCCGCAGCGCCGATTCGCGCCTGCCCAGCGACGCGCCCGCCCTCCCGGAGCCGCCGATGGATGCCAAAGGGCTGGACCTGTTTGTCAGCGTGATGACCCGTGGCGGCGCCCTGGAGTTCGCGGCGCCGACCCAGGTTCTGCACCTGCCGCAGCACGGCGACAGCGCGCCGATTAACTTCAGCTTCACGCCCAGGCAGGCCGCCGCCGACGTGCCGATCTGGATCCACGTCTACTACAACTGGGTGCTGCTCACCACGGTTGAGCTGCACCTCGCCGTCACCACCACCGAGGTCGATCTGCTGGCGCCGCTGGAGGCACGGGCCAGCTACACCCGCACCGCCGGGTTCGCCGACCTGGAGGCGCTGCGCCCGAACGAGGTCGTGCTGAAAATGTGGGCCGACGGCGAGATCTACCGCATGAGCGTGGCCTGGCCCGGCGATGGCACGAGCGGGCGGCGCGATCCCGCCCGTGGCCTGGCGGTGGCGCTGCCAGTCAACGCCCAGGCGCTGGCCAACGAGATCGTCGCCGCCCGCAATCTGCTCTACGACACCACCTGGCAACCCTCGTACCGCCAGGGCGTGCGCGGGAAGCTGGCCGAGCGCCGCGAGAGCCTGTACCAGATGGCGGTCGCCGGCAATCGGCTCTACTCCACGCTGTTCTATCCCTCGGGGGCCAGCGCCGAGCAGGCCAGCGCAATCGCGGCGCTGCGCCAGTGGCTCGAGACGGTCGCCAACGTCCCGGCTGACGCGGCCCGCCCGGCAATCCAGATTATGCACGACGGCATGCCGACCGGGCTGCCGTGGAGCCTGCTGTATCCCGATGCGGTCAACGAACAGGGCGCCGTGGCGGCGACCAAGTTCTGGGGCTGTCGCTACCGCCTGGAGGTGCTGACCCAGCAGTTCGCCGAAAACGCCCAGCAGGCGCCCGCCCAGCGCGAGACCGTCAAGATCGTCGGCGGCACCTACAACTTTCGGGTCCCCAGCGACGGCGGCACGCTCGAGGTCACCAGCGATCACCGCAAAACCCTGACCGACTGGGCCGCCCAGAGCAGCCGCATCAGCGTGGACCTGCGCGATCAGGCCGACCAGAATACGCTTGGCGCGCTGCTCGGCGATGGCGACCTGGTGTATATGTTCTGCCACGGCCACACCGCCAAAACCCCCGACGACACCTCGGACTGGGTGGCCCGCTTCAAGGACCAGATGGCCAAGCTGGCGCCCGAGGTCAAGGCAAAGTATGGCGATCTGGTGAAGTTCGCCCAGGATGGCTATCAGCCGACCGACCCCAACATTGGCGATAGCTGGCTGATGTGGAACAAAAGCCTGCTGCCGCTGCGCCTGCTCAGCCAGTGGGGCCTCACGCTGCCGCGCAAGCCGCTGGTGATGCTGAACATGTGTGAGTCGGCGCAGGTGCTGCCAACTCTGAGCACCGGATTTATCCCGTTCTTCAGCCAGCTGGGCGCCCGCGGGGTTCTCGGCACCGAGTGCCCGATGCTGGCGCCGTTTGCCGCCGCGTTCGGCCAAAAAATCCTCGAGCGCCTGCTGGCGGGCGAAAAGATCGGCGACATTCTGCCCGCGCTCCGCCTACACTTTATCGAGGAAGAACGTAATCCGCTGGGCCTCGCCTATACCTACTATGGCGACGCAGACGTTTCGTTTTAGCCGCAGACCGCCACGCCCGCCAGGGCTGGCCCTCTGGGGACCCATACTCAATTAATTCGTGATGGAGAACGCTCATGTCAGATGAAACCACCCCTCAGTCCGAACACCAGACGGCGGTTATCGAACAGCAGGTTCACGAGCTGATCAATCTGAGCGAGGACGATCTGTATCGTAAGCTGGGCATGCAGATGAAGCAGGCCGAGCTGGCCCAGGAACACAACCCCGCCGCGCTGGCCGATGCCCAGGCCAAGGGCGCCTTCGATGAGCCCGAGGGGGCCGAGATGGGCCTGGGCGAAAACCTGCGCGCCTTTGGCGCCCGCTGGTGGTCTGATATGGAGCCGAAGCTGTACCACATGCTCTGCAGCCCCGAAAACCCGCAGCGCGACCAGATTCTGTCCAAGCTGCCCGCGTCGACCGACGCCACCGCCGCCGCCGCTGTCGCCAGCTCTGAAAGCAGCGGCTCCTCGGCCGACAAGATCGCAATGGTGATCGCGCCGCTCCTGATCGGCCTGCTGCCCTTCAACCTGCCAATTATCGCCTCGGCCGGCGCCGCAATCGCCGCCAAAATGATCGTCGCCTCGGGTCTGAAGACGACCTGCGAAATGTGGCAGGAGTCGATCGAGGAGCGCGAGCAGGAGAAGGCCAAGCTCGATGAGGCCACCCAGGGCTAGAAGCGCCGGTGGCAGATCCGCCGCTGGCTTCGACAAGCTCAGCCAACAAAAAACCGCCCGGCTCATGGTGAACCGAGCGGTTTTTTAGTGATGGCCCTACTGCGGCGGGGCGATCGTAAAGGTATCGTTGAACTGGGTCAGGATCAGGGTGCGCTTGATCGTGGCCTTTTCGGCTGGGTCGAGCGGCCCGACCGCCACCAGCTGGCGCAGCAGCTGATCATCGACCCCAATCCACAGGTCCAGCTTCAGCTCGCCAGCGGTGGCCACGCCGCCGGTCAGGGAGTTCAAATTCACCGCATCAACCAGCCCGCTGATGTGGTGGGTTTTGACGCCGGCGAGATCAACCTCCTCGACGTAGGTTGGGTTGCGCAGCCCGCGCAGCACGTCGCTGACCCCTTTGGCTGGCGAGAACAGCTCCAGGCCGCCGGTGTCGGCCAGCTTTTCGTACACGGTGGCATTGAATGGGTTGGGCGTAATCCAGGCGTCGGCACCAATGATGATGCCGTTGATGTTGACCGCAATCGGCGCCCCGGTCAGCTTGGCCTTGAGCTTGGCCTGCACTTTGTCGGGCCGAATCGTGTCGCCGTCGGCGCCGATCAGGGTCAGGCCGATATCGCCCAGCGGGGCCGACTCACCCTCGGTGACATCGAGCTTGAAATGAAAAGTGGTCACAGCATCGAAGGCCGTGGCCCCGTCCGCCGCCAGCTTGGCCGGATCGGGCTGCTCGCCGCGGCCGCAGCCAGCAATGAGCAGCGCCAGCAGGATTGTGATGAGCCAACGTCCACGCAACATACAAAGAATCCTCCACAAGAAAATCAAGGTGTATCGGGGTTCAGTCCACTGGCTAGTGCTGTCCCAATCGAGCTATGTGGAATACCGCTGCAGACGGTGAGCATCATCCACGAAGGCCACGAAGGGCACGAAGAGCCGGGTGTGATTCCGCAAACGTATCGTGATGATGTACTAGGTGTGATCGCGATCGATGAAGAGCGTTGTGCCGTTCTGCTCGACGCTGCGCATGCGCCCCTCGCTCTCCAGATAGACCAGATGGGCCAGGGTCTCCGCCATCGCAAAGCGCACCTGATGCGGCGTCAGCTCGGCCAGGGCAAACGCCTCGGTGCTGATGGCGTAGGCGCTGCGGCCCGCCCCAGCCAGCCGCTGCATAAACGCCAGCCGCTCGGCGTGATGCTGGATAATCTCCAGGCAGCGCTCGCGCAGGTTGCTGAACGGCTCGCGGTGGCCGGGCAGCACGAGCACAGCGGGCAGCTCGGCGATCTGCGGCAGCGAGGCCAGGTAGGCCCGCAGCGGGTTGGGCGCCGACTCCGGCCAGACGCTGACGTTGGGCGTGATCTTCGGCAGCACCTGGTCGGCGGCCAGCAGAATTTGGGCGCTGGCCTCGTACAGGCAGATCTGGCCATCGGCGTGGCCGGGCGCGTCGATCACCTGCCAGGCGTGGTCGCCCAGCCGCAGCGGCACGGCCGGGTCGAGCGCCGTCAGCTCGGGGTGCGGCAAGGTCTGCTCAAGCTGCAGATGGATTAGGTCGTTGATCTGGGCCAGCATCGCCGCCGGCATGCCATGGCGGCTAAACAGGCCGCTGGTGGCCGCCGCCGCCGCGTCCGGGGTCACCTCCCAGATTTTGGCGACCGCCGCAATGCTGGCGGGCCCCATCAGCACCGGCGCGCCCGCCAGCGCCTGCATCCAGCCCGCCGCACCGTAGTGGTCGGGGTGATAGTGGGTCACCAATATCGTGCTGATACGACTCCAGGCCAGGCCCAGCTCGGCCAGCGCCTGCTCCCAGGTCGCCGCCGCCGGCTCGTAGCGCATTCCAGTATCGACCACCGCCCAGCCGCTGGCGCCGCGCACGAGGTAGCAGTTGACAAACTTCAGCGGCAGCGGCACCGGGATCTTGACCCGATACAGCCAGGGAGCTATTTCAAGCGCGACATAATCTGCCATACCATCCACATTTCTCTAACAACAACGCAGGCCATGATACCATACCCGCGCCGCCAGCCACCAGAATCAGCCGGACTCTGCGGCAAGTTGTCAAAGCGCGGCTTCGTGGCTATACTAGCGCCGATCTCAAACTAGGAATATTTTAAGGAGGAATTGTGATCGCTTCATCAGTTGCGCGACGTCCGCGCACACTCGCCGACCTCATCGGTGGCAACACCGTGGTCCGTGATGGCTTGCTCGTGGTTGGGTTTAGCATTTTTATGGCCCTGTGCGCCCGGATCTCGATTCCGCTGGCCTGGACGCCGGTGCCGATTACCGGGCAGACGCTGGGGCTGCTGCTGACCGGCGCCATCCTTGGGCCACGGCGCGGCGCGCTGGCGATGCTGCTGTATCTGGCCGAAGGCGCGGCGGGAATGCCGGTGTTCGCTGGCGGAACCTTTGGCGTTGCCCGCCTGATGGGGCCGACCGGCGGCTATCTGTTCTCCTACCCGCTGGTGGCCGGGCTGGTTGGCTGGCTGGCGGCGCGGGGCTGGGATCGCCGAATCCCGAGCGCGCTGCTGATGTTTGTGATCGGCAACATCGTGGTCTATCTGATCGGCGCCAGCTGGCTGAATATCTACAAGGCGACGTTTGGCCAGATCAGCGTGATGTGGGCCGGCGTGTACCCATTCCTGATCGGCGACGCGATCAAGATTGGCCTGGCCGCCCTGGCGCTGCCGGGGGCCTGGAAGCTCTTCGGGCGCCGCTCCGAGGACCGCGCCAAGTAGGTTAAACGCGGCTGGCTGAGCCTGTCGAGGTTTCGACAGGCTCAGCCAGTGAACCTTGCTGGTGGCTGAGCCTGTCGAAGCCCCAGCTCGGGCTACTTCAGCTGCTGGCGGGCCAGCGCCTGCTGGCCGGGTCCCTCGGAGACCGCCACGCCGACCCAAGCCACGGTTGTCACATCCTCGGCGGCCAGTCGCCCGGCCAGCTGCCCACAGAAGTAGGTCGCCAGCAGCTCGGCGGTGGTGTTGGCGATCGGCAGCAGCACCACCTCGTCGAGCGGAAATACGTAGTGTTTCGCCCCATACTGCACCGTCAGATGCCCGGCGTCCTCGCTAAACGCGAGCTGCGGGTTCTCCGCCGCCAGCAGCACCCGATGGTCGAGGCTGCGGGCGATCTCGCGCGAGTGGCGCTTCAGCAGCCCAAAATCCACCACATAGCCATCCTCGCCCAGGGTTCCCTCAACCTCGACGCTGACCCGATAGTTATGGCCGTGGAGCCGCTCGCATTTGCCGCGCATGGTGATAAAGTGGGCGGCGGCAAAGCCAAGCTCATCTTTGGTAACCTCAAGTCGATATAGCCCTGCGTTCATGCCGGTGGCTCTCCCTCACAATGTAGTGCCTGATAACAGTCGGCACAAACGCGAAATGGAATCCCCGTCCCACACGGCGTATGCAGCTGATCGCGTGAAGCGCAGTAGCGACACACGCTAAGATTCTCAATATCATCGGCGCGCCAAAGCTGCGGCGTCACCACCAGCTCCGGGGTTGGAATGGTATGGAGCACCGCGAGCTTAACACAGACCGCCGCCGGAAAAACCTCTTCGACCCGCGCATACAGCTGGCGCGGGTTGCAGACGACTTCATCGCCGATACAGATATTTCGCATACGCGGATGTTGGCGGATTTTCATTTTCATAATAACTTCTTTGATGCTGACATGGCTGGGAGCGCGGCATCGTGGCGCACCATTCAAAGGTTGTTTTACAAACGGTCGGTACACCGATCGGCAAAGCCGCAGGCGGCGCAGCGCCACTGCTCGTCGTGCGAGCGGGGCACGTCTTCAGTGGCAAGATCGTCGCGCATTGTGTCCAGGGCGTCGAGCAATTCGTTGTAGAGCGCCTCGTCCCAGGGAATTTCGAAGGTGGCTTCGGCATAGCGGAGCAGGCCATACGGCGGCGGCGTCCCTGACCACTCTTCAAGCAGCAGGCAGTACGCGGCAACCTGCAGGATATCGCCCTGGCGCGGCGCCCGATCCCGCCTGGTTGGCTTGACCTCAACCGGAATCAGGGCCGCGCCCTGGGTCAGCACGTAGTCCGGCTGGCCAGTCAGGCGATGCTCCTGCGAGAAGAGCGGACGGCTCAGCTCGCGCCGCTGGGTATCCTGATAGACCACCTGCCGCCAGGGCAGCCCGGTGGACTGGCGGACGCTGCGCCCACGCAGGAGCAGCGCCACGCCGAACCCCAGCAGCCCAAGCGCAACCCAGATCACGCCAGAACCAGCAGGACCGCCGCCAGCACAATTAGCGCGACGCCAACCAGCACCAGACGGCTGCTAGAGGCGACCGCCCGGCCGTGGGCGGCGTGGGCCTGCTCGCCGCGCACCAGCCGCTCCTGATAGCGCGAGCGCCAGCCAAGCGCCCGCCGCAGCCACCAGGCCCGGGCGCAGAACTCGTAGTCGCCAAGCTCGCTAGCCCGAATAATCGGCAGCTCCTCGCGGCCCATCTACGGCAGGGTCCCCGGCGTTGGCGTGGATGGCATGGCAATCGGCGGGGCGCCGGTGATGACGTTGTGCACATCGGAGACGGTGATCAGCAGCATCAGGCCGAGCAGCATCATCATGCCGACGGCGTGAACCACCGCTTCGCGCTCCGGCGGGATTTTCTTGCGGCGGATGGCCTCAACCAGGGCGAAGACAATTCGGCTGCCATCGAGGGCTGGGATCGGCAAAATGTTAATCAGGGCCAGATTCAGGCTCAGCAGTGCGGTCAGGTTGAGGTACTCGCGCCAGCCGCTCTTGGCCACCGCGCCAGTGATCCGCGCGATCCCAACCGGCCCGGCCAGCCCGCCCTCGGGGGCTTTGTTCAGGCCCAGCAGGCCGCCGATCAGGGCCGCAAAGCCCATAAACATGTCGGCCAGCAGCTCGACGCTGTGGGTCACACCGCGCCACAGGGCCGCGATCGGATTGACCCGCTCCAGGGCGTAGTCAAGGCCGATGCCAAACTGATACAGGCCCGAGTCGGGCCGCAGCGCCGGCACACCGCTAATGGTCTGGAGCGCGCCCGCCCGATCGACCACGATCGTCATCGGCGCCGCCTGATTGACCTGCACCAGATCCTTGATCTGGGTGATCTCGGTGATCGGCGTCGCGTTGATCGAGACGATCCGATCGTTGGGCTGAAAGCCAACTGCGGCCGCATACTCATCGACGCTGCTAATCACAATGCTATCCAGCTTTGGCTGGCCCCAGACCGCAAAGATAAACGCAAACAGCAGCATCCCCACCAGCACGTTGGCGATCACGCCGGCGGCCAGCACCGGGATGCGGCGGCGCGGCGGGGCCGACATCAGGCTGTCGGGGTCATCAAAGCCGCTCTCTTCGCCAGCAAAGCGCACAAAGCCACCAAGCGGCAGCCAGTTCAAAGTAAAGGGCACCCCCTTGCGGACAAACAACACTTTGGCGCGTGGCGGCAGCCCGATACCAAACTCCTCGATCTTGATGCCCATCTTGCGTCCGACCCAGTAGTGACCAATTTCGTGGATAACGATCAGAAATCCGAGCGCCGGAATGACCGCAAGCCAGGCTAGGCTGCTTAAATTCATGCTTAACTCCCATGGCTGGTAATGTCCGCATCGGGTTCCGAGTGGTCCAGTGGCGATGCGTCGTTTTAGAATCTTACTTGAAGTATATACCAGCGTCAACCAATTGGCTGATTCTGGCCGTCGCCAGGGCGGGGCCGCCGGCATCCTCGCTGCTCGGATTGACGCTGATTATTCGATATGCTAGCATCTGCAAATACACATATCTTAAATAAGAGTAAGCGCAGATCAGCTTACCTACCAATACAGGAGATGGATCAATGATTGAGTTAGTCCGCGCCCGGCCCGCCCTGAAAATTGAGTTTCTGCCCTCGCTCGGGCTGGATGTGCTCTCGACAATGGGGCTGGTTGGCGTTGTTCACGATTTTGAAGGGCTGGATGAGTGGCTAGTTGAGGCGGCGGCGGGCCTGCCACCCCGGCTGCGCCACGATATGCTGCTGTGCATGCGGGCCGGCAACTACTCCTACGTTGTGGTCGAGGCGGTCGCCGGGCAGGTGCTTCAGCCAGGCGCCGCCGGACACGACGACATCTACGCCCTGCTTGCCGATCTGCGCGAGCTCGCGCCCGAGCAGTGCCGGGCGATTATCCGGGCGATTGTGCTCCGCGCCGCCCGCCACAACGACCTGGAGCTGGAGCTACCGATCGACGCCATTCTGGCCGACCAGGAGCGCCTGGAGACCGTGGTCGGCCAGCTGCTGATGCCGGTCGACACCGCCGAGCTGGTCCAGCTGTTCCAGGAGCCGACCGAGTGGCGCGATCTGCTGGTCTCCAGCCTGCAGCGCTTCTGGGATCGGGTCTATCGCGACGAGTACGCCGCGCAGCAGCCCGGCCGCGAGCGCAATGTCTACTATCATCGCGCCCACGGCTACAGCGCCAACTTCCCCGACCTCTTCGCCGCCGTCACCGGGCGCCGGGTGCCCGACCACATCACCGAGCGGATGGACGAGGTCGCCACGGTGCGCTTTGTGCCGTCACAGTACATCGGGCCGTACCTCTCGTTTCTGTTCAACGACGGACTGCTGACGGTGTTCTACAACAGCCGGGTCACGCCCGCCGAGGGCGACGAGCAGACCGAGCGGACACAGAGCCTGTATCAGCCGCTGGCGGCGCTGGCCGATAAGACCCGCCTGCAGATTATGTCGCTGCTCAACGGGCGCGAGCTGTACGCCCAGGAGATCGTCAACCTGCTGGATATCCACCAGTCGGCCGTGTCGCGCCACCTCAAGCTGATGGAGACCGCCGGGGTGCTGACCGTCCGCCGCGACAAAGGCGCCAAGTTCTACTCGATCAACCGCCAGCGGATCGAGGATATCAGCGCCAGCCTGCGCGAGCTGCTGTAAAAATGCATTGGAGAATCAAATCGGCCTGAAAAACCCATACGTTTGAGGCATTCTCGATATTCCCAGATCAAGCCAACGTCAGATGCAGCGCCTCCACTTGCCGCATTTGATGGTGCAAAAGCGCCCAGGGATGCTCAAAATGACGCTATTCTGGCCAGTCAGAACCGAATTACCTACGTTATACTACGCTCTAACTCCATATTTTTAACCCAAAGGAGAACCTATGAGCGTCCTTGACACGATCGATCTCACCGTTGAACTTGGCAAAAAAGACTACGAGAAGCGCCTGGCCGACCTGCAGTTCAAGATGCTGCGGCTCCAGCGGGCGGTGTTTCAGCTGGGCCACCGCGCGGTGATGGTGCTGGAGGGCTGGGACGCCAGCGGCAAGGGCGGCGCGATCAAGCGGCTGACCGAGGCGATCGACCCGCGCGGCTTTGTGGTCCACGCCATCGCCGCGCCGACCCCCGAGGAGCGCGCCCGCAACTATCTGTGGCGCTTCTGGACCCGCCTGCCCCGCGACGGCCAGATTGTGATCTTCGACCGCTCCTGGTACGGCCGCGTGCTGGTCGAGCGGGTCGAGAAGTACGCCACGCTGCGCGAGTGGCAGCAGTCCTATGGCGAGATCAACGATTTCGAGCGCACGCTCCACCACGACCGCACCACCATCCTCAAGTTCTTCGTCCACGTCTCCAACGACGAGCAGCTCAAGCGCTACAAAGAGCGCGAGCACGACCCGCTCAAGTCGTGGAAGCTGACCGCCGAGGACTGGCGCAACCGCGAGAAGTGGGACGAGTACTACAGCGCCACCGACGAGATGCTCTCGCGCACCTCGACCGAGATCGCGCCCTGGCACGTGGTGGCGGGCAACGACAAGCGCTGGGCCCGCATCAGCGTGCTAGAGACGGTGGTCAGGGAGCTGGTGGCGGATATGCCGTTCGACTTCGCCGACGACAACGAGCTGGTGCTCGACCGCGAGGCCGCCCACGCCCGGATCGAGGCCGGGCAGCTCTCGGCCAAGGCGGTCGCGGCGGTGATCGAGGAGGAGGAGAAGGTGCGCCGCCTGCTGGAGAAACAGGCCAAGCACGCCAAAAAATCCAGCCACAGCGATGATGACGACGAGGCCGAGAAGCCCAAGTCGAAGGGCAAGAAGGGCTAAGTCGAGCGGGCACGCGACGAAGGCGTCCCCGAATCGGCCTCCGGGCAGGCCCCTGTGCCTGCCCCATCCCCGGCCATCCCGCACACCTCTGACAGCGCCACCGAGGTGCAAGCCGCCAAGCATTCGCCACAATGTATAGCTGGGAGGCATTATGCCCGACCACATCCCACCCACCGGCCCCAGTCCGCCGACCAGGATCGCCGCGCTTGTTGGTGGGGTCAGCGCACTTGGCATCGCCCTCAGCCCGCTGCTTGTCTGGTGGCAGCAGCTGCTTGGGCTGGGGCTGAGCCTTGGGGGCCAGCCAGCGCCACAGCTCTTCCAGGATTATTATGGCTCCCGGACCGACGCTGGCAAGCTGGTGGCTTTCTTGGGCCTGATCTGCGTGGGGTTCTGGGTCCAGTATGCGCTCAACGCCATGCGCTGGATGCAGCGTCCGATTGCGCGGCTGCTGATCTATCTCTATCTCGCGCTCTCAATTGGGATCGCGGTGGTCGCGGTCTATGCGATCATCAATGGTCTTGGGGTGCCCGATGTGTGGCCAGCCGCACAGATCGGGGTTGGTCTGTATGGGCTGCTTGGCGCGAGTCTGGCTCAGGCCGCTGCGCTGATCTGGCTGGTGCTCGAGCGGACGAGCTGGGCAGGCATACTGAAGGAGCAAGTATGAGCAAACGTCTGATCAGCCTGTGCGCGCTGGTACTGCTGCTGGCGCAGTGTGGCACACCCGCAATGCCCGGCGCCCCGGCCAGCTCGAAGGAGCCGCTGGGCAAGGTGGCACTCGCCTATCGCCTGCGTGATTTCCTGACCAGTGGGCGGGGAATGCCGGCTGTTTTTTGGTGTGGAGACGAAATCAGCAACAACCTTTATGGTGAGGCATTTGATGAATATGTCCAGACAGCCATTCCAGAACTGGCCCGCACCGATCCGGCCGGACTCCAGATCATTCAACAAACCACTGGCATCCTGACCGACATCCAGGCACTTACCGTCGCCCAAACCAATGTGCTCTACTATGAGCTTGCTACGACGAGGTCAATCTTTCTGGGAGATTCGGTCAACGAGCAGCGTGAATTTATTGGCCATATCAAAAACGATACCGGCGTGATGATCCGCGTCGAAGGCACGATCACAAACCTGGGCGCGATCGCGGCGAAAAGCCAGGAGGTGAGTTCGTTCTATTGTCTCCCTTGTCTCGCGGCCGACACTCTGATCGCCACGCCCGGCGGCGCGGTGGCCGTCCAGCAGCTGCGGGCGGGCGACATTGTCTGGACGGCCGCCCCTGACGGAACCCGGATCGCCGCGCCGATTCTGCGGGTCAGCCGAAGCGCCGTGCCGCCCCAGCACCAGGTCGCCCGCGTGACCCTGAGCGATGGCCGCCAGGTCACCGCCTCGCTGCGCCACCCGACCAGCGACGGGCGGCTGTTCGCCGAGTTGTCGGTCGGCGCCCGGCTAGATGGCGCCACGATCAGCCGGATCGAACAGAGCGACTACGCGCATGGCTGGACCTACGATCTGCTGCCCGAGGGCGCGACCGGCTGGTACTGGGCCGACGGCGTCCTGCTCGCCAGCACCCTGCGAGATCTCCCCTGAGCCTGCCCGCCAACGCCCGCCCGGCTTCGGGTTAAAATAGCAATTCTGGGGCTGGGCGGAGCTGGGCGGGCGGTGCTGGAGCAGGCCAAGCGTATTAGAACTATGGAAATCTCTCGGTTTTAAGCTTTGGCCTAGCACAAATGAGTGTATAATCCCCAACACCTTAATGAAGGCACAGCGTATATTGAAGTATGTTCGAGGACTCTAGGTATGACGCATCTCCAATCCACCATGCAGCTGTTGACGAGCCAGGAACTCAATCCTACCAGTGTTCTTGCGCGAGCCAAAATTAGTCCACTGCTTAAATGGCCAGGCGGTAAAACTGGCGAGCTAAACCTTATCCTGCCTGAACTTCCGCCAAGTATTGAGCGTTATTTTGAGCCTTTCCTGGGAGGCGGAGCCGTTTTCCTCTCGATTGCCCAGCATATCCCAGCATTTATCAATGATAAATCAAGCGATCTTATTCAGTTTTATAGCTGTGTGTGTGAGGCCAGATTTGATTTTTTTATGGCGCTTGAAGATATTAGAAATACCTGGAGAATGCTTGAAGAGTTTATTGTTCAACATAAAAATACTATCCTTGAGATATATGGAAAATACACCAAGAATGAATTGTCAGCTGAAGATTTAGCCAATGAGATATCTTTAGTTATCATATCCAATGAAGAACACCTGAAATCAATTTTAGGCAGTGTATTTAGGTTTGGCTACAAAAAATTTATCAATGAAGTCAGCCGAAATATTACCAATAAAATTATTAGAACTTACAATATTGAAAACGAATACGGCGAGTTTTCTTCAGATGAAGTTCTATTGAATATGGAAAGTGCTATAAAATCAGGCTACTATATGTATATCCGCGACATCTACAACCATTGCAACAACTATGCTATTAGCACGGATCATCGTGCTGCTATATTTTTCTTTATGCGTGATACCATTCAGCTATAGACATAGTGCATTGACGGCATTGACAAAATAGGGATACCCCGTGAGTGATTGCAGCATCGTGTCCGTATACGATCGAAATACATCGACTAATCGCTGCC
>DAOTUS010000684.1:0-15653 GCA_034437415.1 Herpetosiphonaceae bacterium | reverse complement strand
GGCAGCGATTAGTCGATGTATTTCGATCGTATACGGACACGATGCTGCAATCACTCACGGGGTATCCCTATTTTGTCAATGCCGTCAATGCACTATGTCTATAGCTGAATGGTATTAGTGAAGTTCCGAATATCATCTCGCAAAACAATTTTATTTACATGGTTATGTGCTAATGTATCGCTCGCCCAAGCATCCATCTCTAGAGAAAAGGGTACATCAAAGCCACCCAACTGAAACCCTAATCCGAAGCCACCTGCACCAGCAAACAAATCAATTGCTATAGGTTGTGTTGTATACATAATTTACTAACAAGCCTTAACTTTTTTAAAGAGAGTACTATATGAAGATAGCATGGCCATAAAACCTTGTCAATTTTTAATTAGCATGCTTGTTTCAGTCTATATGCAACGTTCAGAATGAACTTGACCTCTTACCTTGCCCGGCATTCATAGAATTGGCGACGGGTGAGGCTGCAAAAGCATAATCATCTTCCTGATAGATTAACCTGTAGCCACAATTATACCCGCTAAAACACACAAGAGCGCCAAAAATGCGCTCTTGTGTGCTAGACTATGTGTGGCCGCGCTAGATGCTCAGGCGGGCCCGCAGCTGCTGGAGGGCGCCGGCCTCGATCTGCTGAATCCGCTGGCGGGTGCGCCCGACGACCGCGCCAACCTCCGAGAGCGAGCGCATCTTGCCATCGTTCAGGCCGTAGCGCAGGGTCAGCACCTCGCGCTCCTGGTCGGTCAGAGTGTCGAGGGCGGCGCGGGTGTACTGGGCATCGACGGTGCCGAGCATCGCATCGAACTCGGCCTCCCAGGTCTCATCGGGCAGGGTATCGCCGAGCAGCATCTCGCCCTCGTCGCCTTTGGGCAGCGCCAGCGAGATCGGGATCTGCGAAATCGCCAGCAGGTCGGTGATCTTCTCCTCGGCGACCCCGAGCGCGGCGCTGATCTCGCTGGAGGTCGGCTCGCGGCCGAGGACCTGCAGCAGCTTGGTCTCGGTCCGGCGCACCTTGATCAGCAGCTCCCAGCGATGGACTGGCAGGCGGATCAGGCGCCCGTGGTTGGCCAGCGACCGCGTGATCGCCTGGCGAATCCACCAGGTGGCGTAGGTCGAGAAGCGCACGCCTTTGCCAACGTCAAAGCGCTCGATCGCATTCATCAGCCCAATATTGCCCTCCTGGATGAGATCCTGGAAGGGCATGCCGAAGCCGCGATAGCGCTTGGCGATACTCACCACCAGGCGCAGATTGGCCCGCACCAGCTGCGCGCTGGCATCCTGGGCGGCGATTGCGCCACAATGGCTGAACAGGGCACACTCCTCGCAGGGAATGCTTCCGCACTGCGGGGAGGGCCGGAGCTGGAGCTTGCGGGCCTTCTGGACCGCGCTCGCCAGGGCATATTCTTCGGCAGCATCGAGTAATGGAGTCTCGGCAATATCATTCAGATAACGTTGTAACCCATCTTCCAAAGCTGGCTCGTTAATTTCACTGTGCATACTGTTACTCCAACCTTATTGCCGTGGGGCGGGCAGTAATAGTCATTTTACCGATCTTAAGAAACCCGGTATATCAGGTCTGCACCCTACTTTTTGGCCGAATATCGGCGTGAGGGCGGGCAGATTACGGCCTTGCTCAAAGCTAGTGTGAATTTTGGTACAGAATCTGCTATAAAGAAGACCAGTATTTGCACGGGGGATGCACACCTTGCATCCTCCCAAAACAATGAGGTTAACAATGTCAACTGATGCAACGCCGCTGACTGCCCCTGATCACGCCGCGCTCCCTGAGGGCGTGGGGCTTGGATCTCATAATCTTGGCGACGGTCGGGTCAGCTTCGCACTCTATGCACCCTGGAAACAAAGCGTCCATCTGATTGGCACATTTAACAGCTGGGATCGGACGGCCGATGCGCTGGCGGTGTCCGAGCAGGGGAGCTGGTGGATCATCAAGGAGCTGCCGGAGGGCGAGCACGAGTATCAGTTCGTGCTCGATGGCGAGACCGTGATTGGCGACTCGTATGCGCGGGAGATTCGCTGGGGCCAGGGCGCCCAGCCCAACGCCGTGATCAACACGAGCGGGAGCACGTACCAGTGGAACGACGGCGGCTTTGGGATCAAGCCGCTGAATGAGCTGGTGATCTACGAGATTCACGTCGGCGACTTTAGCCCCGAGGGCACCTTCAAGGGCGTAACCGAGCGCCTGCCGTATCTGCGTGACCTTGGGGTCAGCGCGATCGAGCTGATGCCGATCTTCGAGTTCCCCGGCGACCGCTCCTGGGGCTACAACCCGGCCTACTTCTTTGCGCCCGAGACCAGCTACGGCACGCTCGACGATCTGCGCGAGCTGATCGATCAGGCCCATCAGCACGGGATTGGGGTGCTGCTCGATGTGGTGTTCAATCACATCGACGGATCCAGCCCGATCAGCTACCTGTATCCCTACGACGACAGCCCCTACTTCAGCAGCGACGGCAACCCGTGGGGCTTCCCCGATTTCAATCACTGGAGCGATGCGGTCAAGCAATTTCTGGCCGATGTCCAGACCTACTGGCTGACCGATATGCACATCGATGGATTTCGCTACGACTACGCCCCCGGCATCGGCTACGATGGCGAAAACGGCATGTCGTTCCTGACCTGGCAGGCCCGGCAGGTCAAGCCGCATGTCTATCTGATTGTAGAAAACACCGACGACTACACCTCGATGGTGCTGAACACCGAGGCCGACGCCTCGTGGCACATCGCCTTCCGCTACCAGATGATCGCCAACCTGCGCGAGGGCGAGTTTAGCGGCAAGCAGTACGCCGACCTTGACGAGACAATGCGGCTGCTGGATTTCCGCCCGACCGGCTACACCGACAACGCCCAGGCGATCAACTTCCTTGAGTCGCACGACGAGCAGCGGGTGTTCTACGAGGTCGCGACCAACCCGAATATCCACCCCGACACGGCCCACCAGAAATCCAAGCTCGGCGCGATCGCGCTGTTCACGGCGGCGGGGGTGCCCATGCTCTACCAGGGCCAGGAGTTTGGCATGTGGACCGAGCGCACGATTGACGAGAACAAAATCCAGTGGGAGCTGCTCCAGCACGAGCACGGCGGCGATCTGCACTCCTTCTATTGCGGGATGGCCCAGCTGCGGGCCAGCTGCCGGGCGCTGGTTGGCAACAACATTGTGCCGCTGGTGCTCGACCATGAGCGCAAAATGATGGCCTTCTACCGCTGGAGCGACGACCAGCAGTGCCATGTCGTGGTGGCGCTCAACTTCGGGATCAACACCGACTATCTCGATGTGCCGTTTCCCCGCGGCGGCGTGTGGCACGAGTGGGCCTTCAACTATGATAAAGAGGTGCCCGAGGGCGTCGTCGGCATTCAGGTGCCGGGGTCGGGCGGCAAAGTGTTTGTGCTCAACCAATCAGCCTAAATCACGCAGCGGGGCGGAGGTGTTACACCTCCGCCCTGCTTGCAGTAGTGGGCGCCAAGCCCCGCCTGGCACCCACGTGATTGATTTCGTCAACATGCGGTACAATACAGCGGTTATTATGGTACAAACAATTGTTTGAACCGAGCCTGAAACAGATGAGGCCGCCAGGGTTTGCGAGACGTTGGGTGGTCTCATTTTTTATTGGCTGCGGATAATGTTGTACCGCATTTGTTTAAATACTCTTTCTATCCTCAAATGGTTCAATGCAATCGGTAGCGGTTGCGGATTGCGCCAGCTTAATAATGGCAACGTTGCACCACGATCGATCCCAGTGATTACTCCATAAACGTTGCTTTTGTTCTCCTGTTTGGATCGTGGTACAATCTATGCCGCTTATTTAACCGGGATTTATCTGCCAATGGCCCGAAGTATCCGCGCAATTCCACAAAAAACGCTCACGCCTGAAGATCGTGCTAGTTTCGACCAGATGATCGAGCGACTCAGGCCGATGGTCGGTGTGCATCTCAACAAGCAGCCCACGCCATTCATTTTGGATACCCGCATTCTGCTGGACCTGGCCCGCTTTCCGGTCAGCCGCCCAACCCAGAGCCGGGTCGCCTGGGGTGGCTATTTCACCTACTCGCCAACCTACAGCTCGCTCTCGCCAGAGCAGCGCTGGAACTACATCGCCTGGCTGGCTGGCGACGAGAACATGAACATTCAGCTGTTTCGGATCATGCGGCTGCATGCGCTGTGCGCTGAGTTCACCACGCCCCGCCGCCTCGAGGCCGTCGCCGCGCTCCAGGAGCTGTACGACCGCAGCCAGAACGACAGCGTGGCCCAGTCGGCGATTGGCAATATCCTGACCCTGGCCTACGCCGCCACCGAGCCGACCCGCCTGGAGGCCTGGCTCAGCGGCTTTACGCCGACCACCGCCATCCCGACCGATGTGCTGGTGCGCTGCTACGCGGTGGCCAATATCGAGTCGAGCGGCACAACCCTGCTGGAGATCGCCACGCGCTGCAACTTTAAGCTTGGGCGCGGGATGGGTGGCCGCCGGGCCGCCATCGAGACGGCCATTCGCGAGATTGCCGAGCGCTGGGGCGAGCGCAACCAGACCACGGTGATTCGCACGGTGGTGGAGCAGACCCCGACCCTGCCAACGATTGTCGGCTACGGCGATACGCTGGTGATGTGGGCCGCACGGGCGCTGGGCCTGGCCCAGGGTTCGTTTTTGTTCGATCGCTCCGAGGCCGGGACGTTTATGCGCGGGCTGGCCGCCGCCGCCCAGGAGCAGGTCCGCTCCCAGAAAAAGGGCAGCCTGCCGCTCGATGGCCTGGAGCTGCTGAACGGCATTCTCAACGGCGATGGCGGCATTGTTCAGTTCGATCTCTCTGGCTCGGCCGACTATGTGATGACGCCTGAGGAAGAGGCGCTTCTGAACGACAAGCTGGAGCGGATCAAAAAAGTCGGCGGGATCAAAGTCGTCAAGCAGGAGTGGGATGTTTTCTCGTACTGGAGCGGGCGCACCAACGAGTCGCCGGAGTCGGTGATTATTCGCTCGCTGCCGATCAAAACCCCAACCTCGGCGGAGCCGTGGAACGCGCCGACGCCCCCGACCTATGCGACGGCCTCCTACAAGGCCCTGACCCCGGAGCAGCGCTGGTGGTACCTGGACTGGCTGGCCGGAGAGCCGGTCAAGCCGCTGGAGGTTTTTCTCACCGTTCGCTACAAAGGGCTTGAGGCGGCCTACGGACGGCTGGCGCTCGACAAGCTGCGTGAGCAGATCGACGCCTGGATGAACAATCGCGATCCTCGGCTGCTCGCGAAAAATATCTTTGGCCTGATCGAGGATATGTTTGATCACTCCAGCGATGAGTATCTTCAGCGGGCCGCCCTTGAGCAGCTCCTGCCGAACTACTCGGCCTTTGGCGACGCCGAGCGGGCCACCGCGGCCTTCAACCGCACGCCGATCAGCACCGAGCAGGCGGCCAGAATGACCGCGCACCTCTGGGAGGCAGGCGGCAAGCTCGATGGCCGCGGCCTGCTGTATATCGCCCGGATCGGCGGCTTCAACCACACCCCGCTCACCCGCGAGTGCTTCGACCCGATCGCCGAGCGGGCCACCCAGCTGCTGGGCGAGTGGGAAGAGGATCACGGGCCGCTCAGCGACCTGCCGGTGGTGGCCTACTCGTTCGGCCGGGCCAAGAAAAAAACCCTCAGCGGCGTGTATGTCGCCGCCGAGATCGCCCGCCAGGCCCAGGAGGAGATCAAGGCCCACCGCCGCTCGGCGCCGCGCACAACCAGAATGAGCGCCGATGAGATCGAGGCCGAGCGGGTCGAGCTGGCCGATCTGCCGACCAACGCTGGCGATGGCCCCGCCGAGGCGATCTATCAGCAGCTGGCCGCCGATGCCGCGCTGGCGACCACCTATCTGGCCTTTGGCGCGGGGGCGCTGGAGCGCGGCGATGCCACGATTGCGGTGGCATTTCTCCGCCGGGCCGCCGAGATCGACCCCCACAGCGCCGCCAGCCATCTGCTGCCGCTGGCGCGGCTGCGCCTGACCGAAGAACAGACCGCCGCGAGTGTCGCGCTACTGCCCGCCTGATCTGGCGCGCTTTCATTGTTTTATAGCCACTGTGACTGTATACCTATGGATGATAATCGTCGCTCACTCTACCTGGCTGCGCTTGGCCCCGACAACCTCGGCGAGCTGCTGTTTGCCCACCTGGTGCTGGCCCTGGAAGATCTCGCCCCAGCCGAGGTTCGCGCCGACCTGGCCGAGCTGGGCTTCGAGCCCAACGAGGCTCTGGATCGCAGCGCCCTGCGCACGGCGCTCCAGGTCGAGACCAGCAAAGCCCCAGCCAAGCCAGTGATCGCCGTTGGGCCGCCGCCGCCGTTCGAGGCGCTGGCCCCGCTGATCCCCAGCCTGCGCTACCGCCCGCCTGCCGATGGCGAGCGCGCCCGCCTGCTGAGCGGCCACGTGACGCCCGCCGACCGCTGGGCCGTGCGCGAGGAGGCCGAGCACTACACCCTGAAGGGCGGCTTCGACCAGCTGCTGGCGCTGGAGTACGCGGCGATTGACGCGAAGGAGTATCAGCTGCGGGCGGTGCGGCGGGTGCTGGCCGAGATGCACGGCAACGCCATTCTGGCCGACGAGGTTGGCCTGGGCAAGACCGTCGAGGCCGGCCTGATTATCAAAGAGTATCACCTGCGCGAGATGATTCGCTCCTGCCTGATCCTGACCCCGGCGCCGCTGGTGGATCAGTGGGTCGAGGAGATGCAGGATAAGTTTGGCCTGAAGTTTCATCGGCTGGGCGATGAGGTGGATATCAGCCAGTACCAGCTGATCGTCGGCTCGATCGACCGGGCCAAGGGATCCTATCGTAAGGCCCTGATCGACCGCACCTGGGATATGGTGGTCGTCGATGAGTGCCATATGCTGAAAAACCACCGCACCGGGCGCTTCAAATTTGTGTTCAATCTCAACCGCAAGCACTGTCTGCTGCTCTCGGCCACGCCGGTGCAGAACGAGCTGCGCGAGCTGTATAACCTAATCACCGTGGCCCGCCCAGGCCATCTCAAGGGGCCGCGCCAGTTCCAGAAGCTGTTTATGGAGGACCGCCGCCACGCCCGCAACGTCGAGCACCTGCGCGCCCTGCTGAACGAGGTGATGATACGCAATCGGCGCTCGAACACGCTGACCGAGCTGCCGCCGCGCCGAATCACCCACTACGAGATTAAGCTGACCCCGAGCGAGCACGAGTTCCACGACGCGGTGGTGCGCTTCTGCAAACGCATCTATACCAAATACGTCGAGGGCGAGATTATTCTCCAGAGCATCGACGGCAAGGCCGTGGTCTCCAAAGTGGTGCTGGTGCTGATGATCCTGCTCAAGGAGATGACCTCCAGCCCGCGCGCGGTCGCCCACACCCTGCGCGGCGCGATGGCCGAGCGGATCGGGCAGATGGATAGCGGCGATGGCCTGGAGCTAGCCCGGCTGCTGGAGCTGTCGGCATCGATGGATATTCCGTCGAAGGCCCGCAAGCTGCTGGAGCTGATCACCGCCGACGCCAGCAAGATCATCGTCTACACCGAGTTTGTCGCCACCCTGGAGTTCCTGCGCGATTTCCTGGCCGACCACGGCATCGACGCGGTGCTGTTCCACGGCGGGCTGAGCGGGACCCAGAAGCGCTCGGCCGTCGAGCGCTTTCGCGACGGCACCGCCCAGGTGCTGCTCTCCACCGAGAGCGGCGGCCAGGGCCTCAACCTGCAGTTCTGCCACCGCCTAGTCAACTACGACCTGCCCTGGAACCCGATGCGGATCGAGCAGCGGATCGGGCGGATCCACCGCTACGGCCAGGAGCGCCCGGTCGAGATCTACACGCTGTTCCTGCGCGGCACGATCGAGGAGTATATCCTGCACGTCCTGACCGGCAAGATCGATATGTTCCAGACCGTGATCGGCGAGATCGACGCGATGCTCTCGTTTATGCACGAGCAGCAGAGCCTGGAGGTGCGGATCACCGATATCATTCTGCACTCCAACAACTTCGACCAGATTCGCGCCCAGATGGAGATGCTCGGCGAGGAGATGCGCAAGGCCAACGAGGATCTCACCGAGGCCGAGAAGACCAGCGCGGCGATGCTGGACAGCGTGCTGGGCTAGGGGCTTTGATCCACGCAGGCCACGCCACCCGCATGCGGGTACCCGACACGAAGTAAAGGTTAAGCAGCAACAAAACCGCCGCTCTGCATGATGCAGAGCGGCGGTTTTGGGTTTTAGGATGGGCTGGCGCGGGCTACTCGACCTTGCCGGAGCCCTTGCTACCCTTCAGATTGGCGCGAATTAGGTCGCGGTTCAGCTTGGCGATGAACTGAATATCGATCTCTTTGGGGCAGGCGGCCTGGCACTCGGCGTAGTTGGTGCAGTTGCCGAAGCCCTCGGCGTCCATCTGCGCCACCATGCGAATGGTGCGCTCGTCGCGCTCGGGCTGGCCCTGCGGCAGCAGGTTGAGGTGCGCGGCCTTGGCGGCGGTGAAGAGCATCGCCGAGGCGTTGGGGCAGGCGGCGACACAGGCGCCACAGCCGATACACGCCGCCGCATCCATCGCCAGCTCGGCGATATTTTTGCTGACCGGGATGGCGTTGCCGTCCGGCGACGCGCCGGTGTTAACCGAGATATAGCCGCCGGCGGCCACGATCCGGTCCAGGGCGCCGCGATCGACAATCAGGTCTTTGATAATCGGGAACGACTTGGCCCGCCACGGCTCGATATAGACCTCTTCGCCATCTTTGAACGAGCGCATATGCAGCTGGCAGGCGGTGGTGGCGCGCTGGGGCCCGTGGGGAATCCCATTGATCACCATCGAGCACGAGCCACAGATTCCTTCGCGACAATCGTGATCAAAGGCAATCGGCTCTTCGCCTTTTTGCACCAGCCCATCATTGACCACGTCCAACATTTCCAGGAACGACATATCCGGGCTAACGTGCGGGGCATCGTAGGTAACGATTTTCCCGGTTGTTTTTGCGTTAGCCTGTCGCCAAACGTGCAGCTTTAAGTGCATCGTGAAACCTCAATAAACTAACTTACTTGTACGATCGCTGACCCAAATGCACATACTCGAACTCAAGCTCTTCTTTGTGCATGACTGGCGGATTGCCAACGCCGGTATATTCCCAGGCCGCCACGTAGGCGAAGTTCTCGTCATCGCGCAGGGCCTCGCCCTCCTCGGTCTGGCTCTCGGTGCGGAAGTGGCCGCCGCACGACTCGGTGCGCATCAGCGCATCGTGGCACATGAGCTCGGCGAACTCCATGAAGTCGGCGACGCGACCGGCTTTCTCCAGCTCCTGATTGAGGTCGGCGTTGACGCCAGAGACCTTCACATCGCGCCAGAACGCCTCGCGCAGCGGCGGGATCAGCTCCAGGGCTTTGCGCAGCCCGGCGTCGTTGCGGGCCATGCCGCAGTAGTCCCACATAATCTTGCCCAGCTCTTTGTGGAACGAGTCGACGGTGCGGGTGCCGTTGATCGCGAGCAGCTTGTTGGTGCGCTCGGCGACCTCCTGCTCGACCTGTTTGAAGGCCGGGTGGTCGGTGCCGATCGTCTGGGGCTTGGTCTCGGCGATGTAGTTGCTGATCGTGTACGGCAGCACGAAGTAGCCATCGGCCAGCCCCTGCATCAGCGCGCTGGCGCCCAGGCGGTTGGCGCCGTGGTCGGAGAAGTTGGCCTCGCCGATGACGTGCAGCCCCTCGAGGTTGCTCATCAGGTTGTAGTCGACCCACAGCCCGCCCATGGTGTAGTGGACGGCGGGATAGATCCGCATCGGGACCTGGTAGGGGTTCTCGCCGGTGATCCGCTCGTACATCTCGAACAGGTTGCCGTAGCGCTCGCGAATCACGCTCTCGCCCAGCCGCTTGATCGCGTCGGCGAAGTCGAGGTAGACGCCCAGGCCGCCGGGGCCGACGCCGCGGCCCTCGTCGCAGACCTCTTTGGCCGCCCGCGAGGAGATATCGCGCGGCGAGAGGTTGCCGAACGAGGGGTATTTGCGCTCCAGATAGTAGTCGCGCTCGCCTTCGGGGATCGCGCCCGGCGCACGGTTGTCGCCGGCCTTTTGGGGCACCCAGATGCGGCCGTCGTTGCGCAGCGACTCGCTCATCAGGGTGAGCTTGGACTGGTGGTCGCCAGCGACCGGGATGCAGGTCGGGTGGATCTGGGTGAAGCACGGGTTGGCGAACAGGGCGCCGCGCTTGTGGGCGCGCCAGGCGGCGGTTACATTGCAGCCCTTGGCGTTGGTCGAGAGATAGAACACGTTGCCATAGCCGCCGGTGCCCAGCACCACCGCATCGCCAGCGTGGGACTCGATCTTCCCGGTGACCATATCGCGGGTGACGATGCCGCGGGCCTTGCCGTCGATCACCACCAGATCGAGCATTTCGCTGCGGGTGTACATCTGGACCTTGCCCAGGCCAATCTGGCGCTCCAGGGCCTGGTAGGCGCCGATCAGCAGCTGCTGGCCGGTCTGGCCACGGGCGTAGAAGGTGCGCGATACCTGTGCGCCGCCGAACGAGCGGTTGGCCAGCTGGCCGCCGTACTCGCGGGCAAAGGGCACGCCCTGGGCGACACACTGGTCGATGATGTTGACGCTGACCTCGGCCAGGCGATACACATTGGCCTCACGCGAGCGAAAGTCGCCACCCTTGACGGTGTCGTAGAACAGCCGCATCACGCTGTCGCCGTCGTTCTGATAGTTCTTGGCGGCGTTGATGCCGCCCTGGGCCGCGATACTGTGGGCGCGGCGCGGGCTATCCTGATAGCAGAAGCACTTGACGTTGTAGCCAAGCTCGGCCAGCGAGGCCGCCGCCGAGCCGCCGGCCAGCCCCGAGCCGACCATGATGATGGTGTACTTGCGCTTGTTGGCCGGGTTGACCAGCTTCATATTGAATTTATGGTTTTCCCACTTACTCTCAAGCGGGCCAGCGGGAACTTTGGAATCGAGAATCATTGTTTGCTCCACTTACAGCTGCGGCTTCAGTAGTCCGACCAGTACAGCAATTGGGATTGAAATGTTGCCAACACACAGCGCGACCGCGATCCCGGTGGCGACGCGCCGCAGGATCCGGCTCCAGCGGGCGTTGTTCAGCCCCAGCGACTGGAACATGCTCCAGGCGCCGTGGTAGATATGCATCGTCAGCGCGACCATCGCGAGAATGTAAAAGATCGAGACCGGGATATTCTGGAAGCCGTAGACCAGATTGTTGTAGACGTTTTCTTTGACAAACGGCTGCGGACCACCGGGCGCGACCCCCACGGTAAAGTGCAAAATGTGGTACACGATGAAGAACAGCAGCACCAGCCCGCCCCAGCGCAGTGTCCGCGTGGCTATGCTGGCCTGGATAGTCTTGTTGACGGCGTAGCGGGCTGGCCGGGCCTTGCGGTTCTCGATCGTGAGCTGGACCGCCGCGACAATGTGAATGACGACGGCCGCGAGGAGGATGAAGCGAGCCACCCACAGTAGCTCGCCGGTGCTCTTCAGGAAGGCGGCATAGGCGTTGAGGGCCTCGGCCCCCAGATACACCTGGAGATTGCCGACCATGTGCCCAAGAACGAAACCCACTCCGATGATCCCCGTCACTGCCATCACGGCTTTTTTGCCGATGGACGAGCGGTAGAATGAAAGTGCCCCAGTCATTTCTGACTCCTTACTTCGGTAGATTCTTGCCCTGGTATTATCGCTTAAAAATAAAAATCTGGTGCGATGCGTCACGGCTAATCAGCGGCTAGCGTTCAATCACCAGTCCGTCGTGGGCCAGTTGAGTCGGCGGCGGCAGGGCGGCATTGGTGGCGGCATAGTCCAGGTCGTGGGCCAGATGGGTGAGAAACGCCTGCTGCGGCCCGATCCGCTCGATCGCGCGGAGCGCCTGCTCGACGGTGAAGTGCAGCGGGTGGGGCCGCTGGTAGCGCAAGGCCCCCAGCACCACCACGGCGACATCGTCAAGTAGGGCGAAGGTTTGGTCGGGGATGGCGCTGACATCGGTGATGTAGGCCAGATTGCCAAACCGAAAGCCCATAATCCGCCAGTCGCCGTGGTGAATTGGCAGCGGTGTAATCGTGAGGTCGTTGATCGTAAAGGGCTGGGCGTCGAGCGTGTGCAGCTCAAGCTGCGGGCGCGTCGAGGCCGAGGGTCCAGCCTCAAACGCATAATCAAACTGATGCCGAATCCGCTTCAGCGTCGGCGGAGTGCCGTACAGCGGCAGGGGCTGGCCCATGGCGAAATTAATTGGGCGAACATCATCGAGCCCGCCAATGTGGTCCTGGTGGGCGTGGGTGACCAGCACCGCGTCAAGCCGCGTGATGCGGTGGCGCAGGGCCTGCTGGCGAAAATCCGGGCCGGGATCGATCAGGATCGTGGTTGCTCCGCTGGTGAGCAGCGCGGCAGTGCGCGTGCGCCGGTTGCGCGGATCGTCCGATGTGCAGACCGAACACTCGCACCCAATCGTGGGGACGCCCATCGACGCCCCACAGCCAAGAATTGTAAGCTGCATAGAAACCTCCACCCCGTATTATACCGAGGTCGCCGCCAGCCGGGGTGGAGGGGCGCTTAAATTCGATCTGCCCCGAGTGGCACACTAGGTATTTGCCCAAACATTATCCCGCTCGAAGGCGCCAGACTGCCTAAACCGACCGCGCCTAGGCGGCGATGGAGCGCTCGGACTCGCGGGTTTCCGCGGCGGAGGGTGCGGGCACCCCGAAGAGCAGCCGGAACACCGCTGGCGCCCCGAGCACCACCCAGACGCCAAGCAGGGCGTAGCGCAGCCAAGCGGCCCAGATATCCTCGGGCAGGAGCGATTTGAGCCCGGCCCGCAGCACAAAGAGCCCGGCCAGCCCAATGACCATTTTGGCGATCTGGATGACAACGGATCCGCTGACTTTGAACGGGACATAGCGCTGCTGAATCAGCAGGGCGACCATCGAGCCAGTCCAGAAACCCAGCATTCTGGCGCGAAACTCCGAGCCGTCGATCAGCACAAGCACCAGCGACACCCCGACCGCCACGAGGATCAGCCGCTCACGGCCTTGCGCCGAGAGCCGCTCGATGGACGCGGGGACAAGGATTGTGGCCCCAATCACGGCCGCGCCGATCAGCCAGCCGCCCAAAATGTCGATCGGCCAGTGAACCCCCAGATAGATCCGCGAGAGGCTGACCAGGACGATCGTGCTGAGCACCACCAGCCAGATGCCCGTCCGGCGTAGCCAGAGGCCAACAAATGTCCAGAAGACGGCGGTGTGCTGGGCGTGGCCGCTCGGAAAGGCCGCCTGCCAGCTGCCGTCCTCGTTCTTGGCGCTGCTGGCCGCGTCCTCCGGCATGCGCACCAGCTCGGGGTGGGCCGCGATTGGCCGGTCGGTGCTGAACAGCTCCTTCAGCACGTCATTGAGATAGAACGAGCCAAGCAGGGTGATCAGCAGGCGGACGCCCAGGCCGATGCCCGCGCACCAGAAGAAGAGCGGGCCAAACAGCAGGTAGAAATCCTCGCTGGACAAATCGGTGATCCAGACCATGACGCGGTCGAGCGCGGGGCTGTGGAAGCTTTGAAGCCACTGGATAAAGTCGAGCTGCATTGGACTCCTTTCGCGGCAAATCCGCAGACTATTGAGCCGGAATAAAGGTCGTACTGTACCATACTCTGGCCCTCCAGCGGCTTCGGAATCACTGCTAATCCAGGGATGGAAACGTAGCGTTTATGGGTTCTTCCTTCAGCTGGGCATCGCAGCCCTCGGGCGCCAGATCCGTGAGCACAAACCAGGGTTCGGTGTGCCCATCGCTCCGGGGACCCTTTGGATGACGCCACCAAGGGGCACTCCAGCTGGGTTTTTCCTCCGGCGGAGGGGCGGCGAATCAAAAGCACCCATTGATCTCAAGCAGATGCCACAAACCGTATCGATCACAGCCTCGAATCCCCGATCCGCGCTATAATGCCCACCATTCAGCCTCAAAACAAGGAGCACGATATGGCCCTTCTTCCCTCAACCTACATCACCGACATCGCCGATCACGTCGGCGAGAGCGTCCGGCTGGCCGGCTGGGTCTACAACAAGACCGAGAAAGGTAAGCTGGTGTTTATCCAGCTCCGCGACGGCACCGGCGTGATCCAGGCGGTGGTGTTCAAGAAAAACGTCAGCGAGGAGGTCTTCGCCACCGCCAAGCAGCTGACTCAGGAGTCGTCGTGCTACATCAGCGGGACGGTGCGGGCCGATGAGCGCTCGGCGATTGGCTTTGAGATCGACGTGACCGCGATCGAGCTGGTCCACCTGGCCCACGAGTACCCGATCACGCCCAAGGAGCACGGCACCCAGTTCCTGATGGAGCACCGCCACCTGTGGGTGCGCTCGGCCAAGCAGCACGCCCTGCTGAACATCCGCGCCCACGTGGTCGCGGCGGCCCAGGAGTATCTCAACGAAGAGCACTTCGTGCGCTACGACACCCCGTTGCTCACCGCGACGGCGGCCGAGGGCACCTCGAACCTGTTCGCCACCGACTACTTCGATCTCGGCAAGGCCTACCTGGCCCAGACCGGGCAGCTCTACGTCGAGTCGGGCATGATGACGTTCGGCAAAGTCTACTGCTTCGGCCCGACCTTCCGCGCCGAGAAATCCAAAACCCGCCGCCACCTGACCGAGTTCTGGATGATCGAGCCGGAGATGGCCTTCGCCGACCAGGACGACAACATGGAGCTGCAGGAAAACTTCGTCGCCTACATCGTCCAGCGTATCCTCGATCGCTGCGCCGAGGACCTGAAGGTGCTCGAGCGCGACACCAGCGTGCTGGAGAACATCGTGCCGCCGTTCCCGCGCATGAGCTACGACGAGGCGGTCGAGAAAATCCAGGCCGCCGTGCGCGCGGGCGTGACGGTCGCCCCCGACGGCCAGCCGCTGCCCGCGATCGAGTGGGGCGACGACTTTGGCTCGCCCCACGAGACCTATCTGGCCGGGATGGATGACAAGCCGGTGTTTATCTACAACTATCCGACCAAGGTCAAGGCCTTCTACATGCAGCCCGCCGACGGCCGCCCCGAGGTGGTCCGCTGCGCCGACCTGCTGGCCCCCGAGGGCTACGGCGAGATCATCGGCGGCTCGCAGCGTATCCACGACGCCGCGCTGCTGGAGGAACGGATTGCGGAGCACGGTCTGAATGTCGCCGACTACGAGTGGTATCTCGACCTGCGCCGCTACGGCACGGTGCCCCACTCGGGCTTCGGCATGGGCATCGAGCGCTGCGTGGCCTGGATCGCCGGAACCCGCCACATCCGCGAGACCATCCCGTTCCCGCGCCAGCTGTATCGCCTGTACCCGTAAGCTGGCGGGCGCTGGGCGGCCACGGAATTGTCGTGGCTGCCCAGCACCGTTTTGTTGGGAAGAGGATGCTCGCAGTCGGTTGGAGCGGGTTTAAGGTGATTTGTCTGAATGAAGGTGGGATTCAGAGTTGAATAGGAAGTGTTGGTGAGAGCATCATTGAGCGTATTATGTACTTTAGACATGCCCGGAATACTGAACAAAACCTCTTCCTAAAATCCAAAGTCCATGTTAGGATATAAATCACCCAGCTATATTCAATACCCTCGCCAATTTGCCATTCATCACCTCAACGCCTTGAGCGTCGTGTCACCGTGATAGCAATGGCTCGGCGAAATTAAAAGTCGATCTGGGTTTTGCTGAGACAATTTCAA
>DAOTUS010000683.1:0-10427 GCA_034437415.1 Herpetosiphonaceae bacterium | reverse complement strand
ATGCGCGGGCGACCGCGCTGCCCCCGACGCTGCGGCAGCCGAAACACCCGCTGGGCCGCCGTCCGATAGTGGCGCAACCCATCGGTCACCAGCAGCCGCCGTGTGATCGCCACCGTACTGCGCTGAATCAGCGTGAGCAGCGCGGTGATCAGCGCCAGATTGCGTTTCGGACGCACGACCCCGCCCAGCCACAGATGAGTGGTGGCGACGACCGCCAGCGCCATCCAGACGATGGTGCCCTGGAGTTTCACCCGCACCTCATCGGCCTGGACGTGCTGGATGTCACGCGGCTGGAGCACGTGGTGCTGCTGGATGCGATGCGTTCGGCGTGCTGCCCCGCCTCCGTGACCCAGCGGCGCACGGTGCGGCGGTCGCGATCGAAGGCTGCTTCAACTCGCGGAGATCGGACAACCATGGCTGACGAGGGCCACGACCCGACTGATCATCTCCGGCGCGGTCTGCTTGTGGGCCAGTGGGGTTCCGGTACGGGCGGTAAACGTCCGCTGGCAGATCGTGCAGCGATAGCGGCCCCGGCGACGGTCGTGGATCCAGAGATTCCCCTACGCGGTCAGGGCATGGGCAAAGTCCCTGTTTGAGCTGATGGTCTCGGGTGGTAACACCCCTCGCCGGGGTGCCCTCTGGGCCACTGGGCGGGTGCCCTCTGGGCAGGTCGCTGCCGCAGCAGCGGGGGGGCTGACTTTGCCCATGCCCTGCCTGCGCGGTCTGGCCCGTTGCGGGACAGGCGGAATTGGGGCAAAATAGGGACTGCGGGTTCATGGTCGGCTCCTTGGTGGTGGTTCTTCAAGAAGTGTCCGTGAACTCGTGTCATTTTTCAAGCTGCCAGCGGATCAACGTTGGTACACCTACCCTACGAAGTCAAGCAAGCATCTAGCTTAATCGGCCGCCCCATAAACTTGACGCAACGAGTATAATGCGGAGACTATGGAAGAACGCATCACACTCAAAGGCAGCCGCGACGGGCTGCGACTGATTTTAAACGCCGATACACCCTGGGATGAGGTGTTAGTGGCCTTACGTGCTCAGCTAGCGCAGGGAACCACCTTCTATCAAGGCGCAAAGCTGCTGATTGATATTGGGAACCGCACCACCACCGACGTTGCGCTGCAAGAGCTGCTGGCGGTCATGGCCGAATATGGCATCGAGCCTGAAGCCCTGATCACCGCCGCCCCAACCAATCGCGCCGCCGGCCGTGGAGCCGGACTGATCCCGCGGCACCCTGAGACCCTGCGCTCACAGGCTTTGCCAACCGCTGTTGGTGAGGGGCTCTTTGTGTGGCGCACCGTGCGGTCGGGGCAGGAAATTCGCCACGCTGGCCATATCGTGGTGATTGGCGATGTGAATGCTGGCGCCGAGATTATTGCTGGTGGCAGCATCATTATTTGGGGACGACTACGTGGCACAGTTCACGCTGGGGCAACCGGCGACACGCAGGCACTGGTATGCGCCCTTGAGCTCAAGCCAACCCTGCTGCGCATCGCCGACCAACTCGCGCGGACTCCTGATAATCATCGCCCGATTGGGCCAGAACAAGCTAGTCTGGAAACCGGGCAGATCGTTGTGGTTCCGTGGGACGCACCCCGGCGCTAACTGCGGGGCATTGAGGACATACTATGGCACAAGTTATTACAATTACCTCAGGGAAAGGTGGCGTTGGCAAAACCACCACCACCGCAAATCTTGGTACGGCGCTGGCGCTGCTTGGGCAGCGGGTTGTCGTCATTGATGCCGATATCGGGCTACGCAACCTGGATGTGGTGATGGGGCTGGAAAATCGCATTGTCTACGATCTGGTTGATGTGGTCGAGGGGCGCTGTCGCACCCGGCAGGCGCTGATCAAAGACAAACGCTTCCCCGAGCTGTTTTTGCTCCCCGCCGCCCAGACCCGCGATAAAGACGCCGTCTCGCCCGACGATATGATCGCGCTGTGTACCGAGCTGCGCCGCGAGTTTGATTTTATCCTGATCGACTCCCCGGCCGGGATCGAGGGCGGCTTTAAAAACGCGATTGCGCCAGCCGACTATATTATTATCGTGACCACGCCCGACATGTCGGCGGTGCGCGATGCCGACCGGATTGTCGGGCTGGTGGAGGCCTACGAAAAACATCATCCGCGCCTGATTATTAACCGGATTAAACCGCGGATGGTGGCCCGTGGCGATATGATGGACACCACCGATGTCGTGGAGATTCTGGCGATTGATCTGGTTGGGATCGTCCCTGATGACGAAAATATTGTCACATCGACGAACCGTGGCGAGGTGGCGGTGCTTGACCGTACCTCCGAGGCTGGTCGCGCCTTTATGAATATCGCCAACCGCTTGATGGGCCATGATGTACCGTTTATGGTATTGGGCGAAAAAAATGGGGTCTGGAGCCAGTTTCTCAATATGTTTCGCACCCGCCGCACCTGAATTCCACCCCACGTTGTATCGCCTACGGCCTAACAAGTCGGCCTAAAGTCTGGAGCAACCTATGGGCTTATTTGATAATCTGTTTGGGCGCAAACCTGCCGTAAGTAGCTCGGCAGTGGCGAAAGAGCGCCTTTTAACTGTTTTGGTCCACGACCGCGTCCATCTCACCCCTGCGGATATGGAAGCGATGAAACGCGAAATTATTGCCGTGATCGAGCGCTATGTCGAAATTAGTAATCCCGAGGCCATTGAAGTGACGCTTACCCGTGGCGAGGCCAACGACCATCTGAAGGCCGATATTCCTCTGGGACGCACTCGTCAGCCGTAGTCGCCACCGGGCGAGTTCCATCATTGAGCGAGGAGTATGTATGCTGGCACAGCCAAGCCGCCCGATTAAATTCTCATCTCGGGCAAAGTTTGTCACCGTTCTTTCGGTGGTAGTCATTGCTATCTATCTGTTAAGTGAAGTTTCGCATATTTTACTACCATTTATCTGGGCAATTATTGTTGCCTATATTTGTAATCCTTTGGTCACCTGGCTGCAGAAACGCACCCGTACCCCGCGTTTCTGGTGGGTTATTTCACTCTACATTGTTGGCTTTGGCCTGATCTTTCTCCTGGTCAGCAATGTCATTCCACTCCTGACCAGCCAGATCGATGAGCTTTCAACCAAGGCTATTCCCGGCTGGCTGGACCGCGCCCAGGAATATGTCAAAACCAACGAGTCCCTAACCATTGGCGGCGTTGAGCTGATCAATCTGCAGGAGCTGGAGAGCAAGGTGGCTAATGTCGTCAGTGAGGCGGCGGCGGCCCTGCCTGGACTGGTGCCTAAGCTGCTCTTTGGCCTGGCGGAAGGGTTTATTCTAGGTATCGTGTTCATCGTGGTAACATTTTATCTGTTGCTCCAGGCCGAAAGCATTCCGAATAATTTCTACCGCCTGATCCCGGAGACCCATCGAGGCGAGATTCGCCAGCTGTCTGCTTCGGTTGACACTGTGCTGGGCGCCTATATCCGGGGGCAGTTTTTACTTATTTTGATTATGTCGGTGCTGAGCTTTATTGCACTGTCGATTTTACAGGTCAAGTACGCCTTAGTTATCTCGATTTTAACCGGTGTGCTGGAGATTATTCCGATTATCGGGCCGTATCTCGCCACTGCCATTGCGTCGCTGGTGGCTCTGCTGCAAGGCACAACCCCGTTTGGCTGGGAGTCATGGTTCCTGGCAATCATCGTGGTGCTGGTCTACTTCGCCCTGCGCCAGTTCGAGGACCACTTTATTATCCCCAATCTGGTTGGGCATATCGTCAATGTGCACCCGGTCTTTGTGATTTTTGCCATTCTGGCCGGAGGCTCGTTGGCCGGTGGCCTGGGCCTGCTGGTGGCGATCCCGATCGCTGCCGTCGCCAAGATTATTCTGGTCTATCTCTACAGCAAGCTGGTCGATTCGCCCACGCCCGAAGAGGATGTGGCCGTGGCCGAGGAAGCGCTGCTGGAAAATCCGGCTGAGAAGCCGGTTGAGGTCGCCCCAGCCAACTCGCCAGAAACCGCTTAATCCAGCCTCCAGCAGGCAGCCGAAAGCCGAGTCACTGCGACTCGGCTTTCGGCTGCCTCCAGAATCCTCGGTGAAGCTAGATCTCCTGCTCGGCCTTTAGCAGCAGGTCGGCGGCGGCCAGCAGACGCTCGCGGCGGGCCGGCGCAATATTGCTGGTCTCCAGATACAGCTCCAGTGCCCGCCGCGAGGTCAGGCCTTCCTGGAGCTCGCTGGCGACCGCGCTGTAGCGCGTCCGCTCCGACCGCTGAACGTCGATCGCAATGCTGGCCACCACGTGCGCTCCCGCCGCCTCCAGCTGATGGCGCAGGCTGTTTTCGTCGAGATGCGGGCGCTGTTCCGGCGCGGCAGTCAGCAGCAGCCGCACCACCGCATCGGCGATCGGACGCTTTTGAATCGCCACCGCAATCCGCTCGGCCGGATCACTGGAGCCGATCAGGTCGACCTTGATCGTGACAAATGGCCGGGCTTTGAGGCCGATAAAGCGCCAGCGGGCATACTCATCGCCTGGCTCCAGCTCGACCAGCACCACGCCTTTTTGCTCAATCTCTTCACTAAAGTCAATCCGCTCAATCGAGCCGGAGTACACCGTCGGCGGATGCTGCCCGAGGGTCTGGTGGCGGTGGATATGCCCCAGCGCCACATACTGAATCCCTGGCTGCGCCAAAAATGAAGGCGGCAGCACCAGATCGTTGCCCAGCATCACCGAGCGCTCCGCGCCATAGGTTGCGTTGGCCACCGAGCCGTGAAACGTCAGCACAGCGGGCAGGGCCGGATCGAGCTTGCCCGGCACCTCTTCCAGCCAGCTCGCCACCCGGCGGAGCAGCTCGGCCTCCAGCTCGGAGAAGGGCAGGTTGCGGAAATCCTCCTTGGTCAGAATCGCCTGGCGGCTAATCCAGGGGATGGCGACGATTTGCAGCGGCCCGGCGGGAGTTTCGACCCGATGGATCTGCATGCGGCTGGCGATCGTCACGCCCTCAATCGCCAGCGTATCGAAGATCTCGACCGAGTGCGCTTTGCCAGCCGCCGCCGAGACATCGTGGTTGCCGACCAGGATAAACACCGGAATATTGGCCGCCAGCACCTTGCGCAGACGCCGGGCAAACTCGCGCTGATGGGTCGGGTTGGGGGTGCGGTTTTTATAGATATCGCCGGCGATCAGCACCAGATCAACCTGCTCATCAAGGCCAATCTGCAGCGCCTCCTCGAACCGATCAAGGTAGTCGAGCAGGCGGGTGTTCAGGCCGGTCGCGCTATCGATACGGCCATAGTTTTCCATCCCAATATGAATATCAGCCAAATGTAATATTTTCATAGCAACCTCATTCGCTCACATGTTTCATCAGCATACCATATCTCACCTTGACCAAAAACAGCATGGTATACTGAACGGGAATCATCAATTAAACCATCAACTAGAACAACTGTGGGGCTACGCAATGAATATAAAAGCCTATGATGCCGCCGCGACCGGAGCCGTCTATTTAGATCGTTCGACCACTGGATGTGTAGAGATCACCGGACGCGATCGGCTGGGATTGGTAAACCGACTTTCGACCAATGCGCTGTTAAAGTTAGAGCCAGGCCAGGGCCAGATTACGGTCCTAACCACCAATATAGGCCGGATTATCGACCTCGTGACGGTGCTGGCGATCGACGCCAATCGCATCTGGGTGATTACCAGCGCCAACCGGGGCGAGGAGATCGCCAAGTATCTGAATGGCAATAAGTTTTTCAACGACGAGTTTACCGTGCGCGAGCTAACCGAGATGGTCAGCCAGATGCGCCTGTACGGCCCGCAGTCAACCGCCCTGCTCGCCGCAGCGACCGGGCTGCAGCTGGACGATCTGAGCGCCTGGCAGCACGTCACCGCCGAGATCGACGGCTGCCCGGTGCGCCTGGTGCGCATCCGCCCGATCCGCGACGGTGGCTGGGCGGTCTTCAGCGATGTCGCCGCCGCTGATGCCGTGATCGAAGCGGTTGATACGGCGGGGGCGGTGCTGCTCGATCGCGCCACCTTCAATCTGCTGCGGGTCGAATCGGGCTACCCCAACGTGGCCGAGCTTAACCGCGAGTATATTCCGCTGGAGGCCAATCTGTGGGACGCGGTCAGCTTCAGCAAGGGCTGCTATGTCGGGCAGGAGATTATTGCGCGGATGGAGAGTCGTGGCAAGCTGGCCAAGAAGCTGATGGGGCTGAAGCTCTCTGGGGAGGTTCAGGTGCCCGCCGAGCTGCTGGCCCACGGCAAAAATGCCGGCGACCTGACCAGCATGGTCTACTCGCCAGCGCTGGAGCAGCACATTGGCCTGGGCTACGTGCGCACCGCCCACTCGCCGGGCACAGTGCTCCAGGTCGGCGATCAGACCGCCACCGTGGTCGAGGTGCCCTTTATTCAAAAGTAGCCTGCGCCCAGTTTCAATCAGCCGATCAACCACCAGCGGCCCCGAGGCCCATGCTTCGGGGCCGCTGGTTTAGATTAAACACCTCGCTCTAGCCAGCGTCACGCTCCAGCACCACGATGCGATCGCCGATGCTGATCGTCCCAGTCTGTAGAATCTGGACATACAGACGGCTCTCGCCAGGATGGGTTTTCACCGAAATCCGGCTGTACTTGCCGTCTTTGAACGAGCCTTTGATCGTCGCACAGGGCGGCGCGTAGTCGGTCACCGCAACGATCAGCGCGCCAATCTGCAGCTGGTCGCCAACCTTGAGGCGCTCGAAATCTAGGCCCGCCGTGGTGATATTCTCACCAACGCTGCCGGGGAAGATTGGGTGGCCCTTGCGCTGCAGCTCCAGAATCAGCTCCAGCGGATACAGACACAGGGCGCGCGTCGGGCCGCCGTGGTAGCGCTTATCGCGCTGGACATCACCAACAAGGCCCAGATCGGTGACCTCGCCGCTGCGAATCGGGTTTTTCGGCACCCCGCCCTGGGAAATGTTGATCTGAAAAATATGACCTTCGTTCGACATAGATACTCCATACAATCGAAATGGCTTCAAAAATAAAAAAGCCCAGCTTATGCTTTCGGCCTGACCCGCACATCGCCGGCCAGAACCCGGCGGACTGTCCCATCGTCAAGCCGTACCAGCAGCCCACCCGCGGCATCGACATCGCTGGCAACCCCCTCAAAGGTCGTGTCCACCAGCTCCACGCTGATGCGCTGCCCAAGGGTGGTCAGGCGGCTGAGCCAGGCGGCGCGGAGCGCCTCGCGCCGCCCGGTGCGCAGCGCGATGTAGTGGCGATCGAAGGCCTGCAGCACCGCCCGCAGCAAGGTGGCCCGCTCGCAGGGCTGGCCCGAGGCCGCGACGACCGAGGTGGCGGCCTGCCCGACCGACTCAGCGGGCTGCCAGTTCACGTTGATGCCGCAGCCGATGATCGCCCAGCGCGTCCGGTCGGCGCTATCGGCCTCGAACTCGACCAGGATCCCGGCCAGCTTGCGCCCGGCGATCTGCACGTCGTTGGGCCACTTAAGCTCAACTTTCAGCGCGGTGGTTGATTCCAGCGCCTCGGCCACCGCCACCGCCGCCAGCATCGTCAGTAAAAAGCCGTCGGCCGGCGCCAGCCAGGTCGGGCGCAGCAGAATCGACATCAGCAGGCTGCTGCCCGGCGGCGCGGTCCAGGCGCGGCCCCGGCGGCCCCGCCCGGCGGTCTGCTCATCCGCAATCGCCACCAGGCCCTCGGCGACACCGCGCAGCGCCTGCTCACGCAAGGTGGTATTGGTCGATGGTAGCGCATCAAACGCCAGCACCTCGCGGCCAACCACCAGGGTCTCCAGCTGATCCAGCGCGGGCTGAACGACGGTCTGTTTGAATATACTCATATTGTCCGCACTCTACAACAACTAGCCAATAAAAACCTATTCTAGCCGAGATTGATCGCTGGCAGCAGCGCCCCTCACGCTCACCAGCATTGATAATCAGCGAGACAACATCAAGCCTAGTATTTGGGCCATACATTTTAGTCAGATTACGAATTGTTGTAGCATTGATCTTCCTTGAACTCAAGCGAATGACGAATTTCCGAGCTTCTGCAACCTCCATGCTATACTGTGCGTACCGAATGTACTAGGTGCGAGGGTTATCGCGTGACCGATCAACCAATGGAGGAGATGACGCTTGTTCGTGCAACGATCAAGGGTGATCAACAGGCGTTTCAGCGGCTTGTCGAGCTATATCAAGGGCCGATCTACAACATGTGCTACCGAATGCTCCACAACGCCCACGACGCCGAGGATGCGGCGCAAGAGATTTTTCTGCGAATGTATACCAAGATAGAAACCTACGATCAAAGTCGAAAGTTCTCGACATGGATTTTCTCGGTTGCATCGAATTATTGTATTGATCGCATTCGCCGTCGTCGGCCGCTCGTCCCATTAGACGATATGGCTTTTGCCTTACCAAGCACTGAAGACGGCCCTGAACGAATGGCACTGCGCGGGGAGCTGCGCGATACCGTCCAACGGGCGCTGGCAACACTACCCGACCACTATCGCCTGATAGCCGTTTTACGCTACTGGCACGACTTTTCCTATCAGGAGATCGAAGAGATCACGAAACTGTCGGAAAGTGCGGTCAAAACAAGGCTCCATCGTGCGCGCAAGATGATTGCGCAGGCCCTGGACAAACAAGGAGGTAGCGAATGAAATGTCGCGACATTCGGAAACTTAATCCTCAATCCCCCTCTGATCCGGTGACCGCAGAGCTGGTCGCCGATCATCTGATTTCGTGTTCGGCCTGTGCCGACGAGCTGGGCGAGCTGCCCGCCATCTTCGTCGCGCCCCCATCGGCAATCCCGCCCCCAAATCTGACCGCTAAGATTATGGCCCGGATTCCCGCCACGCCGGCCATTGCTGCCGCCAGTGAGCGCCGCAGTGTGATGCGCCGCCGCACATTCTGGGGTGGCATTGCGGCTTTCGTGGTTAGCCTGCTGGTGTTTGGGGCATATGGCGTCCTCGTCGACAGCTCCTGGCCCGCGCAGGTCTTTGGCGGGGTTGAGTCCACCGCCGGACGGGCAGTGCTCGCGCTAACGCTGGTGGGCAAACCAATGATCGCCGCCTTTGGCACGCTGGGTGGCCCGCTGTTGCTCGGGGTTGTGGTGATTAGCGGACTGAGCATTGTTGGGTGGCGACGGCTGGCAACTCCTCCCGCAGCTATTCTGGTGGAGGTCGCGTAATGAAATCCACCAAACGACCCGCTGTCCCGCTGTGGCAGCAGTTTAGAGCGCTACCTCGCCCGGTTGCGATTGGATTTAGCCTGCTGATTATCTGTGCGCTGATGTTCTGGCCAGCGCTGGCCGCCGCCCAGACTGCTCAGCCGGCCCAGGGTGATGTCGATGCCCTCGTTATTCCGGCTGGCAAGACCCACACCGGCAGCGTGGCGACCTTTAATCAGCCAATTGTCGTCGAAGGCGTGGTCGAGGGCGATGTCACCTCGGTGACTGGCTCGATCATTGTCCGGGGCGCAATTGAAGGTGATGTTGTCAGCCTGTTTGGCAACGTTATCTTCGAGGCCCAGGCCACCGCTGATGGCAACGTGATGGCGGCGACCGGCTCGGTGGTGCTGCCTGAGGGCGCCAAGGTGGCGGCCGGCGGCACGATCTACAACGGCAACCTGGATGGCCGCGGGGTGGCAAGTATTCTGCCCGGCGCTGGCAATCAGCCAATTGATCGTGGCGCCCAGCTGCTGCTCTCGCTGACCCTTGGGATTCTGGCCGTGGTTGTGGCCACGCTGCTGAGCCTGATCTGGCCGCGCTCAATTAGCGGCGGCGCCCGTGCGATCAGTCTGGCCCCAGGCCGCGCCCTGGCCCTAAGCATGATCTGGCTGGTGCTGACGCTGGTTGGGGTTGGGATCATTGCCACCATTCTGATTTTTTCGCTGGTGGGGCTGGCAGTGTTGCCGGTGCTCCTGCTGGCGGCGCAGATTCCGTACCTGGTGGGGGTCGCCGCCGCCGGACAGGTGTTTGGCGAGCGGTTCGGACTGCACGGCCCAAGCGCCGTTGCCGTCGGCTCGAGCGTCCTGATCGCACCATGTGTGGCGCTGGCCGTGATCAGCCTGCCAGCCGGCTTTGGGCTCTTCTATGCCCTGGCTGGCGCCGGGATCGGTGGAATGTTCCTGCTGCGGGCGGCGGTTGTCCACCGCAACAGCCTCAGCTACTAAGCCGCCAGCCAGAGACAAGCCTCTATTCTTCACACAGGCCACGAAGCTGATGCGCTTCGTGGCCTGTGTGTGCTCTGGGAGATCAGGTTAGCTAGTACAGCCGGGCTGGAGTCCATCTCGGGTATACTGGTACGCTATTCATGAATTCCCAGGAGATCCGTATGCGTGGCCCCCAACCGACCCGGATTGACCTGACCGACGCCGAACAGACCCAGTTAGAGGCCTTCGTCCGCCGCCATAGCACCCCCCAACAGCTCGTCCTCCGCGCCCAGATTGTGCTCTCCGCCGC
>DAOTUS010000682.1:0-4136 GCA_034437415.1 Herpetosiphonaceae bacterium | reverse complement strand
CGGGCGATCAAGGACAGCGAAGCCGAGGCTTGTAAGGCCAAAGGCCGCGAGCCAATCGAGTTCCGCGTCGGCACCGATGCCCTGGCCGTGGTGGTCAGCAGCCAGAACAGCTTTGTCACGGACGTGACCGAGGCCCAGCTCGCCGACATCTACTCGGGCACCCACAAGCTGTGGAGCGATGTGGACCCAAGCTATCCCAGCGAGGCGATCAAGCTCTACACGCCCGGCACCGACAGCGGCACCTTCGACTACTTTGTTGAGCATCTGTATGCCAAAGAGCAGAAATACATTCTCGGCGCCAACCCGCAGCTGAGCGAAGATGACAACGTCCTGGTCAAGGGCGTCGAAAACGACCAGTACGCGATTGGCTACTTTGGCTACGCCTACTACAACGAGAACAAAAGCAAGCTCAAAGCCCTGAGCATCGACGGCGTCGAGCCGACCGAGGCCACCACCGAGGACGGCAGCTATTCGCTGGCCCGCCCGCTGTACATCTACTCGGCCCAAAGCATTCTGGCCGAAAAGCCCCAGGTGGCCGCCTTCATCAACTTCTATCTGACCAACGTCAACGACATTATTCTGGACGTGGGCTACTTCCCCGCCAGCGCTGCGGCCTTGACCGAGGCTAAACAGGCGCTGACCGATTCAATGAAGTAATAGGCTTGTGGTACCATGGCATAGGCTTCGGGGCAACGATATGCCCCGAAGCCTATCGTCAATTTTGTATCCAAAGCTCTTCGGAGGACTCCTCAATGGACGACAAAGCGAGTGCAGGTGTGAGTATGGATAGCCGCGTGGCTGGGGCGCGCCGCGAGGCGGCTGAGATAACCCTCAATCTAAGCAAAAAATCACGGCCTGGGGAAAATATTATTCAGGGATTTTTACTCTTCTGTGGCGTTCTTTCGATGTTTACCACCATCGGCATCGTTTTAGTCTTGGGGAACGAGTCGCTACACTTCTTCACCAATGATAATGTCTCGATTATAGAGTTTCTGACCGGCACCCAGTGGTCGCCGCAAATCGGCCAGTTTGGGATTTTGCCGCTCCTTCTGGCCACCCTCGTAACCTCGTTTATCGCGATGCTGGTGGCGCTGCCGCTGGGTCTGGGCGCCGCAATCTACCTCAGCGAATATGCCTCGTCCCGCGCCCGCAAAATCTTGAAGCCGGTTCTGGAAGTCCTGGCCGGCGTGCCCACGATTGTCTATGGCTACTTCGCCCTCACCTTTATGACCCCGCTGCTTCAGTCGATTTTTGGCAAAGATACGGTCAATATCTACAATATGGCGGCGGCGGGCATTGTGATGGGGATTATGATTTTGCCGCTGGTCTGCTCGATGAGCGAAGATGCGCTCAGCGCGGTGCCCCGCTCGCTGCGTGAGGGCGCCTACGGCCTGGGCGCAACGCGGCTGGAGACGGCCACCAAAATCGTCGTTCCCGCCGGGCTGTCGGGGATCATCGCCGCATTTGTGGTGGCGATCTCGCGGGCGGTTGGTGAGACGATGATTGTGGCGGTTGCCGCCGGCGCCGGGCCAAACTTCACGCTTAATCCATTTGCCTCCGCCGAGACCATGACCGGCCACATCGCCCGGATCAGCGGCGGCGACCTGAGCTACGACTCGATCGACTACAACAGTATTTTCGCCATTGGCATGCTGCTGTTCCTGCTGACTCTGATGCTGAATATGGGCAGTCGGCGGCTGGTTCGGCGCTTCCGCGAGGTATACGAATAATGGATGCTCCTGAAGAGAAATTCACCAGCGGCCTGCCCCACGGCGCGGCAATGCAGCGCAATATTGTGCGGCGGCGGCGCAAAGGCACGCTCTATCGCACGATTTTCTTAGGCTCCACCCTGATCGGGCTGGTGGCCCTGGCGGTGTTGCTGTTCACGATTGTCAACGACTCGTTTGGCCTGGTCGCCCTGGACTACAAGGTCGATCCGGCCACGCTCTCCGACCGGCCGCTGGAAGAGCTTTCCAGGGACGAGCTGGCCGTGGTTCTGCAGGCTAATATCTCGACAAATGCGTTTCGCACCCTGGAGCGCGCCACGCCGATGGCCCAGCGCAGCGAGAGCGATGTGCTCGGCCTGGTGCTGGAGCGGGTGGTCAAACAGAGCGTCGCCGGCACCTGGTCGCTGACCGACTCGTGGCTCAACCGCAGCGCCATCGAGGCCCAGGTTGCCGCCGAATCTCCCGCTGCAACCCTGAAATTCCGCTCGTGGCTGTCGGGCGGCTTTCTGACCACGCCTATGTCAAGCAATGCCCTAATCGCCGGGGTGCGCACCGCGCTGTTCGGCTCGCTGTGGATGATCGGGATCACGATTCTGTTCGCCTTTCCAATCGGCACTGGCGCGGCGATCTATCTGGAAGAGTACGCCCGCGACAATCGCTTCAACCGAATTATCCAGACCAATATCAATAATCTGGCCGGCGTGCCCTCGATCATCTACGGTATGCTCGGGCTGGCGGTGTTCGTCCGGCTGCTTGAGCCAGTCACCAGCGGCCGCATCTTTGGCGTCGAGGGATCGAACGGCCGCACGATTCTGTCGGCCTCGCTGACGATGATGCTGCTGATCCTGCCGATTATTATTATCAATGCCCAGGAGGCCATTCGGGCGGTGCCGCTGTCGCTGCGCCAGGCGAGCTACGGCCTGGGCGCCACCAAGTGGCAAACCATTCGCCACCACGTCCTGCCCGGCGCGATGCCCGGCATTCTGACCGGGACAATCCTGGCGGTCTCGCGGGCGATCGGCGAGACCGCGCCGCTGATTGTGGTCGGCGCCTCGACCTTTATCGTCAGCGACCCCGATGGGCCGTTCTCGAAATTCACCGCCTTGCCGATTCAAATCTACAACTGGACCTCACGGGCGCAGGGTGAGTTTGGCAATATCGCCGCCGCCGCCATTATGGTGCTGCTGGTGATGCTGCTGACCCTGAACTCAATCGCCGTGCTGATCCGCAACCGTCTCAGCAGGAGAGCTTCATGACAACCCAAGATCGCTATACGCTGAACGCGCGCAACATGAGCGTGTTCTATGGCAGTTTCAAGGCTATCAACAGCGTCAATCTGGATATCGAGCGCAATAACATTACCGCGCTGATTGGCCCCTCCGGCTGTGGCAAGAGCACGGTGCTGCGCTCGTTCAATCGCATGAACGACCTGGTGCCGAGCGCCCGCGTCGAGGGCGAGGTGATTTTCCACAACCAGAATCTGTATGCGCCCCATGTCGATGCGGTTGAGGTGCGCCGCCGGATTGGGATGGTGTTTCAAAAGCCCAACCCGTTCCCCAAGAGCATCTACGACAATATCGCCTTTGGCCCGCGGATCAGCGGCTGGAAAGGCTCCAAGACCGAGATGGACGATCTGGTCGAGCGCTCGCTGCGCAACGCGGCGCTGTGGGACGATGTCAAGGATAAGCTGAAGGCCAGCGGCCTGGCGCTCTCCGGCGGGCAGCAGCAGCGGCTGTGCATCGCTCGTGCGCTGGCGGTGGAGCCAGAGGTGATCCTGATGGACGAGCCGTGCTCGGCGCTCGACCCGATCAGCACGCTGAAGATCGAGGAGCTGATGATGGAGCTCAAGCAGCGCTACACAATCGTCATCGTGACCCACAATATGCAGCAGGCCGCCCGCGCCTCCGACTACACCGCCTTTTTTCTGATGAACGAAGAGCGCGCCGGCGAGATCGTCGAGTATGGCCTGACCGGCGACCTGTTCACCAACCCCAAGGACAAACGGACGGAAGATTATATTACCGGGCGCTTCGGTTAGCTAATGGAGCAGGGATCAGGGATCGCGGCGATCCCTGATCCCTTTTTTTAAGTATGCGTGAACGCTATTTACATGCGCTGGCCGAGCTGGAAGAGCAAATTCGCGCCATGGGCGGCCTGGTCAAGCGCGCCGTCCACAATGCCATCTGGGCGCTGGAGCATAATGCGCCGGCCTTCGCCCACGAGATCATCGCCAAGGATCGGGCGATCGACGAGCGGCGCTACGCGATCGAGACCGCCGCCCTGCACGTGATCGCCCGCCAGCAGCCCCTGGCCGGCGATCTGCGGGTCGTCAGCGCGATCCTCGATCTGGCCTCGGAGCTGGAGCGAATTGGCGACTACGCCGAGGGCATCGCCGAGATCATGCTGCGC
>DAOTUS010000681.1:0-6689 GCA_034437415.1 Herpetosiphonaceae bacterium | reverse complement strand
ATCCGAGGCTCTGCGAATGATCAGTATCGCCCAGGCGGCGGGCCTCGGCCTGATGGTTGGCGGCATGGTCGAGAGCATTCTGGCGATGACGTTCTCCGCCCATCTGGCGGCGGGTAGCGGCGGCTTTGGCTTTGTCGATCTCGATACGCCGCTGTTTATCGCCGAGCACCCGTTCAACGGCGGCTTTGCCCAGGCTGGTGGCACGCTCACGCTCGACGATACGCCCGGCCACGGCGTGAAAATCAGCGCCGCCCGCTAGCGCACCGCGCTCGATCTCCGCGCTCAGCACCGCAGCCCCGACAGGGCTGCGGTGCTTTTGTATGCCGAGATCGCAGGGCATGTGCAAAGTCCTGATTTGGGTCAATTTCACCCCATTCCTTCCCCTCGCCGGGGTGCCCTCTGGGCCACTGGGAGAGGGGTGGCCGCCGCCGCGGCCGGGGTGAGGGGCTGACTTTGCACATGCCCTGGCCGGGATCGCCGGAGAGTTGACGCTGTCTCATCCATCGGCTAGACTGCGTTGTAACCTAAACCCGCCCTGGCTGCGTATAGCAGGCATACTCCAAAATAAGCCTTTGTGATGCGCTAAAGTTATGGAAATGGCACCTACAGATAAGCATCGCTTAATATTCTAGGAGCAACTATGGGGAAATCACGGACCATTGCAATTGGATTCCTGGTGATCTGTGGGCTTTTGATCGCGGCCGTGTCGCAGGGCTGGCTGCGCACAAACGCGCCGTTAGCGATCTTTCCCACCGCCCAGCCGCCGACGGTCAACCCCGCCGATGCCCTGACGATTGAGGTTGTGTATAGTAGCGACAAGGAGCGCTGGCTGCGCGAGGCGGTCGCCCGCTGGGAGCAGACCAACCCGCAGGTCGGCCGCCGTCCGATCCAGGTTGTCCTGCGGGCTGAGGGCTCGCAGTCGATCGTAACCGGGCTGATCGACGGTTCGCTCAAGCCGACCGCGATCAGCCCGGCCAGCACGCTGCAGATCACCCAGATCAATGCGGCGACGATTGAGAGCCGCCAAAACATCGCCCAGGATGCCCAGCCGCTGGTGTTCACGCCGCTGGTGATCGTCGCCTTCACGGACTCCCCCGCCGATACGTTACAGGCCGATGCAACCCTGTGGATGATGGTGCATCAGCAGGTGTTGGTCGCGCAGCGCAGCCAAAAGTTGCTGTTTGGCCAGACCTCGCCGGTCTCATCGAACAGTGGCCTGCAGACGCTGCTGCTGATGGCGTATGCCTATCATAATAAAACCCGCGATCTAACCCCGGCCGATATCAATAACCCGGAATTTGTCGCCTGGCTGACCGAGTATGCCCAAAATGTCGAGAAGTTCGGCGATAGCACCGGCACCTTTATGACCGAGATGATTCAGTTTGGCCAGAGCAAATATGCGGCGGCGGCGGTCTACGAAAGCACGGCGATTGAGAATATTCAGCCGGCGATCAATCGTCAGCGCGAGCTACGCATCATCTATCCGCCGGCCAACCTGTGGAGCGACCACCCGTTTGCGGTGCTCGACGCGCCGTGGGTCTCGGCGGAGCAGCGCGATGCGGCCCGCCAGCTGCGCGATTTTCTGCTGGCCACCGCGCAGCAGCAGCAGGCCGTGAAGTTTGGCTTTCGCCCGACCAATCCCGATGTGGCGATTGATGGGGCCGACTCGCCGTTTGTGACGTACGCCGCCTCGGGGGTCCAGCGCGATATCCCCAATCTGGCCGCTGACCCTCCCGCCGAGACGATTAGCGCGCTACTGGCCCTGTGGCGCTCGCTTGAGCCAGGGGTGCGCAAATAAATGATGAAGGAGTTGAACCGATGCGTTTTAGCAGAATAAGCCTCATCTGTGGATTGCTGGCAAGCGTGCTGTTAGCCTGTGGCAGTCAATCGCCACCCGCATCGACGACCAGTGGCGTTGCGGTCCCTGCCGATGCGCTGGTGCTGCGCATGCTGTATGGCAGCGAGAAACAGGCCTGGCTGAGCGATGTAACCACGGCGTTTAATGCTGCGCAGATCAAAACTGCCAGCGGTCAGACTATTGTTGTTGAAGCTATTCCACTTGGCTCGGGCGAATCGCTGGATCTGATCGTCAACGGCACCGAACAAGCCGATATCTGGAGTCCGGCCAGCTCGTTGTATTTACCCCAAGCGCTGGATGAATGGGCCAGCAAAAATAGTGGCGCGGTGCTGCTCGACACGAATAAAGCCCAGCCACTGGTGCTTAGCCCGGTGGTGATCGCAATGTGGAAACCGATGGCGCAGGCGTTGGGCTGGCCGGATCAGCAAATCGGCTGGCGCGATCTCGCTGATCTGGCGACCAGTGGCAAAACCTGGGCCGATTACGGACATCCTGAGTGGGGCGCCTTTCAGTTTGGGCATACGCACCCCGATTACTCCAACAGTGGTCTGGCGACAATTGTTGCCCTGGCCTATGCCGGAGCGAACAAAACCAGCGGCCTGACGATCGCCGATGTCCAATCGGCGGCAACCGCAGACCTGATCGGTTCAGTCGAACAATCGGTGATTCACTATGGCTCCAGCACGGGCTTTTTTGCCTCCACCATGTATGATCGCGGGCCGGGCTATTTGTCGGCGGCGGTGCTGTACGAGAATCTGGTGATCGAGTCCTACGATCGTAATCTGCATCCTAATACCGAGCTGCCGGTTGTGGCGATCTATCCGGCCGAGGGATCGTTCTGGAGCGATCATCCCTTTGCGGTGCTGAACACACCAGCCATGACCGAGGAAAAACGGGCGGCAGCTGAAATTTTCCGCACCTATCTGCTGGATCAACCCCAGCAAGCCCGTGCGCTGCAGTATGGCTTTCGTCCGGCCAACCTGAATATTCCACTGGCGGCGCCAATTGATAGCACGCACGGCGTTGATTCAACCCAGCTGCAAGTGGCCTTGCCAGTCCCCGAGCTTGCGGTGATCCAGGCGATTCGCCAGACCTGGCAAGCGCATAAAAAACAGGTCGATGTCGCGGTGGTCGTGGATACCTCAGGGTCGATGCGCCAGGAAGGGCGGCTGCGCGAGGCCAAAACAGCGCTCGTCGATTTTCTCGATGCCTTCGCCGATGCCGATCACGTTGGGGTGACTGTTTTTAACAGCACTGCCAGCGAACTTAGCCCACTTACGCCAATTGGCGCGAAACGCGAACAGGTTCGCACACAAATCGAAAGCTTGATTGCTAATGGCGATACCCGCCTGTACAGCACGGTTGATGACGCCTATGCAGCGCTAAGCGCCGAACCAGCTGGGCAACGAATCCGGGCGCTGGTGGTATTGACCGATGGCGAAGATACCGCCAGCAGCATCACCCTTGATCAACTTGTCGCGAATGTGCAGGTCAGTGAAGAGGGCACCTCGATCAAGATCTTCACGATTGCCTATGGCGCCGATGCGAATTTTGAGATATTGCGACGCATTGCTGAGGCAACAGGCGGCAAATCATTCAAGGGCGAACCAAGCACGATTAAAAAGGTCTATAGCGAGATCGCAACCTTCTTCTAAGCCATTACTGGTGGCGAACAATCTGCCACGCTGAGTGCTTGACTGTGGATTGCTCGCTCCTTATGTATCGGGAGGCTCAATGACAACCCAACATCCTTTAGCGGTTGCCGCCCGCCAGCCGTTGGCGCTGCTGGTGCTGGCCACGACTATTCTGATGGCGCTTTTTGTGGAGCTGTGGATCCTGCCGCTGGGCCTGCTGGCCTACGCGGCGGTCGTCTGGACGGCGGCCAACGATCCGAGCCTGCTGGCCCCCAAAGTTGTCGCGCCCAAGCTGGCCAAGATCACCAGCCGCACCTTTCAGGCCCAGCTCGATGTGATCGATCACTCGCGCGACCAGATTGTGCGTACCACCGAGAGCGTCAAAGGTCCGCTGGCGCGCCTGCTGCAGCCCATCGGCGAGCAGGCGACCGAGCTGTACAACCAGGCCCACGGTCTGGCGGATAAAGGCCAGATTATCGAGCAGTATCTCCAGAGCACCCAGTCGCACAATCTGCAGTTCCAGATCGACTCGCTCGATCAGCGAATTGCGGGCACCAGCGATCAGTACACCGTCGAGCAGCTCAAGGCAACCCGCGCGGCCCTGATCGACCGCCAGCAGAATAGCCAGGCGCTGGCCACCTACTACGACCGGATCACCGCCCAGCTGCAAAATATCGGGGCCAACCTGGACAATGTGCTGGCCGAGACGGTGCGCCTGCGGGCCGCCGAAGTTGCCACCGCCTCGCAGGCATCCAGCGATGTGGCCGAGCAGCTGAGCAACCTCAACGCCGATATGGATGCCTTCCAGCACGTTCTTGAGGGCGCGCTCAGCCAGAGCGGGGCGGCCTAGCACTCCAGGAGGTGCCTCATGTCGATCATCGTGATCATCTTTGTCATTCCTTTTATCGTTGCAATCGTTCAGATTGGCATGGCGCTGGCGGCGGGGATCAAAATCTGGCGCCTAAGTGCCTTTCAGACCGGGCCACGCCGCACGACGCTGCGCCTGCTGGCGTTTAACCTGATCGAGCCAGCCGTCAACACGGTGCTAGTTGGGCTGCTGCTATTTGTCGGTTTCCGCACGTTCTTGACCGACGGCCTGATGGAGTGGAGCGGCGTCCCCTATGCGATAGCGATCACGCTGCCGGTGGGCCTGCTGCTGCTGCCGTTTGCCTGGGCCACCAGCGCCGATCCGGTGGCGCACAGGGTCAACCTCAGGCTGGGCATGCTGGGGCTGGCGCGCTGGGCAGTTACGGCGCTCGCCTTTGTCATTCCGTACGCGATGCTTCTGGGCCTGCTGGTGCTGGGCTTTTCGCTGCGCTGGGTCAAACAGCAGGCCTACCAGACAATCGGCGCGCACCATCAGGCGATTGGCCTCGGCCCCGAGGGTGTGATGGTTGGCGAGTTGAGCGACTTTGGGGTGAGCAATCCGCCAGATATTCGCACCTAGCCGATCCCGGAATTCAACTAATCCCCCTGATTCTGTGTGGCTGGTTGGGCGCAGAGTCGGGGGGATTTCGCCTATAATGCTCATTCAGGGTCGTGATCTGGCCCTGCTCTTTGCTGAAGTGAGGAATGAATGGCCCTGCCCTACCGATTGTTAGCCCTTGACCTCGATGGGACGCTGCTCGATCAGCGCCTTGAGTTTAGCCCCGCCGTTCGCGCCGCCGTCGCCGCCGCCCTGGCCGCGGGCGTGCAGGTCACGCTGGCCACCGGGCGCATGCGGCGCACCACCCAGCCGTTCGCCGACCAGCTCAACCTCGAACTGCCGCTGATCTGCTACCAGGGCGCCCAGATGCGGGCCAGCGATGGCACGGTGCTGCTGGATACGCCGGTCGCGCCGGAGTACGCTGGCGAGGTTGTGCAGTTTGCCCTCGAGCGCGACCTGTATATCCAGGCCTATATTGATGATGAGCTGTGGATTCAGGCCCGCCGCCCGGAGCTGGAGATCTATCTCGGCTTTTCGACGGTGCCGCTGCCGGTCAATGTGGTCGGCGACCTGGCGGCGAAGGTGCGCGCGGCGGCCCCGACCAAGCTGCTCTGGATTGCCGAGCCGCCGCTGCTGGAGCGGACGCTGGTCGAGTGGGCCGAGCGCTGGGCGGGCAAGCTGAGCATTTTTCGCTCCCACCATCTGTTTGCTGAGGCGGTGGCCCCGGAGAGCTCCAAGGGCGTGGCGTTGGCGGCGCTGGCCGCGCATCTGGGGATTCCGCAGCGCCAGGTGGCGGCGATTGGCGACCGCCAGAACGATGCGCCGATGCTGGAGTGGGCCGGGCTGGGCCTGGCGATGGGCAATGCCGACGAGTACGCCCGCGCCGCCGCCGATCACATGCTGCCGCCGTTCGACCAGGACGGCGCCGCCTGGGGGATTCGCCACTGGATCTTGGGCGAGTAAGCGGGGATTTCCGGCACTTCATCATCTTCGTGCGGGTACCCGCGTGCGGGTGTCGTGGCCTTCGTGGATGATTGGGATTGGACCTTTTCTAGCACCATTTCAGTCAGGAAGATACGTATGCAGAAAATTAGCCTCTCGCACGCCCGCGCCATTGCGATTGCCGCGCAGGGCCTCGACCGCCGCCCGGAGCAGCCGACCAAAGCCGACGTGCTGGCGACGATTCGGCGCCTCGCCATCGTGCAGATTGATACGATCCACGTGGTGGCCCGCTCGCCCTACTTCGTCCTGTGGAGCCGCCTCGGCGACTACGACCAGCGCTGGTTTGACGAGCTGCACTATCCCGATGGCCTGCTGTTTGAGTACTGGGCCCACGCCGCCTCGTTTCTGCCAATTGAGCTCTGGCCGCTGCTCCGCCCGGAGATGCTGCTCCACACCAGCGACGGCTGGGCGGGATCGGTCGAATGGATGCGGGAGAATCAGGCGATCGTGGATGGAGTGAAAGCGGCGATTCGTGAGCGTGGCCCGCTGCGCTCCGCCGACTTCGCCGCGCCGGACGACCACGCTGGCGGCGGCTGGTGGAACCGCAAGCCCGCTAAGACCGCGCTCGATCTGCTCTGGAACGTCGGCGAGCTGATGATCGAGCGGCGGGTTAATTTTCAGCGCTTCTACGAGTTGACCGAGCGCATGCTGCCGGAGTGGGACGATTCCCAGGCGCCCACCTACGCCGAGGCCCGCGATCAGCTGGCCGAGCTGGGCCTGCGCGCCCACGGGATCGCCACCGAGCGCCATCTGCCCGACTACTTCCGCC
>DAOTUS010000680.1:0-13290 GCA_034437415.1 Herpetosiphonaceae bacterium | reverse complement strand
AGATCCAGGCGCCAACGCAGGCCAAGCGTGGTCGAAAGAACCTTCTCGGCGGCCAGCACGCTCCCATCGCTGTAGCGGGCGATCACAGCGCTGTTGCTGGTCAGGGCGCCATTCGAGCGATATCCACCATTCGGGCCAGCGTTGAAGCTCCGCACCGCCTCCAGCAGCGGATGGTTGGGCTGCGGGTGGGTGCCCAGAGTCACCGCTGGGCCGCCCAGGTAGCCGTTGGGCTGAATGACGTGGTAGCCAGCGGTGTTCCAGCGCCCGCCGAGCGTCGCCCCGCCGCCGAGGGCGAACGGCATCGCCACCACGCCGCCGCCCTCATCAACATAGGTCGCCAGCACATCGCCCAGCGCGGTCGGCGAGGCAAAGCCGTAGTGGCTAAACACCAGCACCGCGTCGTATTGCTCCAGCTCGGTCAGGCTGGGCGTGCGCAGATTCACATTGATGCTGGTCACGGTGTTGAAGCTGCCGGTCGCCGCCAGCTTCGCCACCACATCATTGAGATGGGTCGTGTCGGTCGCCCCCAGCACCGCGACATCGAGGCTGCCGCTGCTGGCCCGCAGGTCGAGGGTGTAGGTCAGCGGGCTGCTGCCCTGGTTCGATACCGTGAGCGTGCGCGTGATCTGGCTCCTCGCCGGAGCGCTCGCGCTGAGGGAGCCGGGGTTGACCTGGATGATCGGCGGCAGCACGCCCGTGCCGAGCAGGCTGATGCTGGTCGGGCCAGCGTTGGTGCTGATCGTCAGGCTGGCCGAGCGTGCGCCAGCAGCGATGGGGCTGAAGCGCAGCGGAATGACCAGCGTCCGGCTGGGGGCCAGCACGGTTGCGGTCAGCGGCGTGCTGTAGTCGCCCAACGTGCTGGCGATCGACTGAATGGTCAGGTCGGCGGTTCCGGTGTTGGTGATCGTCAGGCTGCGGGTGATCGCCACCCCGGTGAAGACCGGGCCGAAATCGAGCGTGCTGAGGCTGGTGGTGATCGCCGGGGTGCCAATCACGGTGAAGGTGACCGGCACCGTCACCAGCGGCGTCGCCGGATCATTACTGGTGATCGCGACCGCCGCCGCGTACGTGCCGCTAATCAGGTCGGTGGCATCCAGGGTGATCGTGAGCGGCTGGCTGCTGCCCGGATCGACGGTTCCCAGCTCGGGTGTGGCGGCGATAAAGGTTGGACGGCTCACATACAGCAGCGCGTTGGCCATCAGCCGCGCCCCGTCGGTGCTCGCCGACCAAAAATCACCTCTGGCGGTCGACGACGGCGGAAAGAAGTTCAGGTCCAGGCGCCGCCGCTGGCCAAGGTCGGACTCAAACACCTTCTCGGCGGCCAGCACGCTCCCATCGCTGTAGCGGGCGATCAGCGCACTGTTGCTGGTCAGGCTGCCATTCGAGCGATAGCTCGACGAGCCAGCGTAGAAACTCTGCACACCCGCCAGCAACGGATGATTCGGCTGCTGAATTGCGCCCAGGGTGACCCCGCCGGTCTGGTAACCGGCGGGCTGAATGACGTGGTAGCCGGCGGTGTTCCAGCGCCCGCCCAGGGCTTGAGCCCCGCCCATGGCCAATTGCATCACCACCACGCCGCCGCCCTGGTCAACATAGTTCGCCAGCACGTCACCGAGCGCCGACGCTGAGGCAAAGCCGTTATCGCTAAAGACGATGACCGCGTCGTACTGCTCCAGCTCAGTCAGGCTGGGCGTGCGGTCTCTCACGTTGATACTGCTCACGGTGTTGAATCTGCCGGTCGCCGTCAGCTGCGCCACTACATCGTTAAGCCAGGATTCCTGAGTTGCCCCCAGGATCGCGATCTTCAGGCTCCCGCCGCTCACATTGCCAGCATTATTAAGCACGCTGGTTGTGTAGTTCAACGGGCTGTCACCCTGGTTCGCGACCGTGAGCGTGCGCGTGATCTGGCTCCCCGCCGGAGCGCTCGCGCTGATCGATTCGGGGGCGACCTGGATGATCGGCGGCAGCAAGCCCGTGCCGACCACGCTGGTCGTATGGCTGATCGCCCCGGCTGTGAGGGACAGCGTGGCGGTCAGCGGGCCGCTGGCGGTTGGCGCAAACCGCACCGGCACCTTGATCGCCCGGCCTGGCGCGAGCGTGGTCGGCGCGACGCTGAGGCTAAAGTGGCTGTCGGAGCTGGTCACACTGCCCAGCGTCAACGCCGCTGATCCGGTATTGCTGATCGTCAGCGTGCGGGTCAGGCTCTGGCCGACGAACAGCAGGCCAAACTGCAGCGGATCAGGCGCAGTGGTGATCGCCGGGGTGCCAATCACGGTGAAGGTGACCGGCACCGTCACCTGCGGCGTCGCCGGATCATTACTGGTGATCGCGACCGCCGCCATGTAGGTACCGCTGATCAGATCGGTGGCATCCAGGGTGATCGTCAGCGGCTGGCTGCTGCCTGGAGCGACGGTTCCCAGCTCGGGCGTGGCGGCGATAAAGGATGGACGGCTCACATACAGCAGCGCGTTGGCCATCAGCCGCGCCCCGTCGGTGCTGGCCGACCAGAAATCACCTCTGGAGGTCGACGACGGGGGGAAGAAGTTCAGATCCAGGCGTCGCCACTGGCCAAGGTTGGACGCAAACACCTTCTCGGCGGCCAGCACGCTCCCATCGCTGTAGCGGGCGATCACCGCACTGTTGCTGGCCAGCGCGCCATTCGAGCGATAGCTCGACGAACCAGCATTGAAACTCTGCACGCCTGCCAGCAGCGGATGATTGGGCTGTTCGATTGCGCCCAGGCTGAGCGCCGAGCCAGACTGGTAACCGCCAGGCTCGATGACGTGGTAGCCAGCGGTGCTCCAGCGCCCGCCGAGCGACCACCCGCCGCTCCTCATGGCGAAAGGCATGACGACCACGCCGCCGCCCTGGTCAACATAGGTTGCTAGCACATCACCGAGCGCCGACGATGAGGCAAAGCTGTTGTTGCTATAGACGATCACGGCATCGTACTGCTCCAGCTCGCTCAGGATGGGCGTGCGCTGGGCCACGTTGATACTGCTGACCGTGTTGAAGCTGCCGGTCGCCACCAGCTTCGCCACCACATCGTTGATCCAGGAGTTATCATCTGCTCCCAGGATCGCGACATTCAGGCTCCCGCCGCCCACCATGGTACGCAACCCATTGCCAGAATTATTAAGGATTCTGGTTGTGTAGTTCAACGGGCTGTCACCCTGGTTCGATACCGTGAGCGTGCGCGTGATCTGGCTCCCCGCCGGAGCGCTCGCGCTGATCGATCCGGGGGCGACCGCGATTGTCGGCGGCAGCAGGCCCTGGCCGTCAAGCGGCAACACCATGCTGCCTGCCGCGGTGGTGATGGTCAGCCTGGCGGTGTAGCTGATCGCCGCGCTGGCGGTCAGGCGCACCGCCACGCTGCGGGTGGTATTGGGCGCGATTGGGCCAGCGGTCCAGGTCGGCACAAAGTCGGCGCTGGAGCTGGCGACATTCAGCAGGTCGAGATTCGCGCTGCCGGTATTGGTCAGCGTCACGGTGCGGGTCAGGCTGGTGCCGACAAAGACCTTGCCGAAATCAACTGCCGTCGGCCAGAACGCCAGCGCAGGCGTGCCAACCACGTTCAGCGTCACCGGCACATAGAACGTCGGGCGCGCCGGATCGTTGGAGGTGATCCGCACGTTACCGCTGTAGGTGCCGCTGATCAGCCCGGTCGCATTCAGGTTGACCGTGGTGGTCAGCCTGGCGTTGGGCGCCAGCGTCCCCGACCGCGCTGGCGTGTTCAGCCACGGCGCCGCCGAGCTGTTGTCGTTGTCCAGCTGGTAGGTCAGGCTGCGCTGGCCGGTGTTGCTCAGCGCCAGGGTCAGCTGGACCGCCGCCCCGGTGTTGAGCGTGGCCGCCAGCGCGGTCGGGCTGACCACGGCGATCGGCGGATTCAGGCCCAGGTTGAAGTCGGCCTGAAGATAGTTCAGGCTCTGGGATTGCAGCGCCGTCAGCGTGATCGGCCGGGTCTGCGTCGCGCCATCCAGGCTGACCGTTAGAGTGATTACGCCTGACAGCGCCGTGGTGTTCAGCCACGGATACAGGTTATAGTTGCCGTAGTAGTCGCTGGTGGTCACCAGCGGGGCCCGCACCAGCGGGCTGGTGGCCGTGATGGTCGCCCCGGAGCGGGGAAAGTTGGCCGGATCCTTGACCGTGCCATACAGGCGCACGGTCGTCGGCTCCAGCGCAAGATTTCGATTGAGGCTGATAGTGTTGTTGGTGGCGTCGGGATAGACCCACTCCTGGCGCGTGGCCAGGCCCCATGGCCCGCTGATCGCGTAGGTGACCAGGAAGCTCTGGTTGGTGACGATGCCGGTCTCGCAGCTCAGCGCGCTGGCCGCGCTGCCGTTGGCCTGGCACAGCAGCCCGGTCTGGCTGGTCGACACGCGCAGCTGATTGGCGGTCATCGACGCGCCCGACCAGGCGTTGTAGAACGTGGTGCTAAAGATGATCTGCCGGCGGCTAAAGAAGAAGTTCTGGGTGATATCGGTCAGGGCGCGCTGGTTGATGGTGTTGATTGCCAGCGTGCGCGTGTCGCTGCTGAACATCGACTGCACCTGATAGGCGATGCTGGTGCGGGTGATGCCGGGCTTCAGCGCCAGATAGGTCACGTAGTTGCCGTTGGCGTCGCTGGTGGCGGTCGCGCTGGCCAGCGCATCAGCGCTGCTGACCGTGATTGTGGCGCCGCCAATGCCGCGGTCGGCGGTGTCCAGCACGCGGCCGCGCAGCCGGAGGGTGGTGATCACCAGGCCAACATCGCGGGTGATGATGCTCGTGCTGCCCTGGATCGTCGGCACCGTCCCCGTCAGCACCGCCGTCCCCCACTGGCCGCTCAGGCTGTACTCAACCGGGAACTCGCCGCCGTCGGTGATCGTGCGCTGGCAGGTGTAGGCGCCCGCGGCGCTGCTGGTCGTGGCGCACAGCGCGCCATCGGCGGTGCGCACCTGAATCTGGGTATTGGGCACCCCAATCGCCGGGGCCAGCGTGTTGTAGACCTGGCCGGTGAAGCGCAGGCTGCGCGGGGTAAAGATAATATCGCGGGTGACCACGCTAATCCCGTTGGCGGGGACGGCGAACGGCACCAGCTTGTCGCCGCTGGAGCCGCCCAGGCTCAGCTGGTAGACCATGGTTCCCGCCGTGGTGCCCTGCTTGAGCACCAGCGTCCGGCTGTAGAAGCCCTGGGCGTCGGTGATCAGCGTGGGGGCCGGGTTGATCTGCGACAGGCCCGCGTAGCTGATCGCGAGGCTGAGCCCGGCCAGCGGGGCGTCGGCGCTATCCCGAACGCTGCCGCGCACCACCAGAGTGGTCGGGCTGGCGCCGAGATTGCGCTCGACCGCGATCGTCGAGCCGGACGCGCCCGCCGGGATGCTGCCGCTGATGGTGCTGCTGCCCCAGTCGCCGCTCACGGTGTAGACGATCGCCTGGGATTCGTTGCGCAGCAGCTGAATGTTGCAGCTGTAGCCGCCGGTGGCGCTGGTGGTAAAGCTGCACAGCGGGCCGCCGGCGGCGGTGGCAATGCTGCCGCTGGCGGTGGCCAGGGGGCTGGCGGGATCGAGGCTGTTGAAGACCCGCCCGGCCAGCGTGACGGTGCGGGTTTCAAAGACGATGTCTTTGGTCAGCGGCGTGATCACGTTCGGCGTGGCGACAAACGCCACCGACTGCGATCCCTGGACGCCGCCGTAGATCACCTGCAGCGTCAGCGCGGCGCTGCGCTGGTCGGCCCGCACGATCAGCAGGCCCTCGTAGCGGCCCTGGGCGTCGGTGGTGAACGTGCGCTGGGTGGTCAGGCTGGAGATCGCCGGGCCGCTCGCGGTGACGGTGGCGCCGGCCAGCGGCACGCCCAGGCCGTCGCGCACGATGCCGCGCACCTGCAGGGTGGTCGGGCTGATCGTCAGGGTGCGCGAGACGCTGCTGGTCACGTTCGAGGGGCCGGCCGGAATGGTGGCGCTGAACACGCTGGTGCCCCAGTCGCCGCTCACCACGGCGCGGAAGGGCAGGTCGGCGTTGTTTAGAATCATGCTGGAGCAGGCGTAGGCGCCCGCTCCGCTGCTGGTCGCCGCGCAGAGCGCCGCGCCCGACAGATCGGTCAGGGCGACGGCGACCCCGCCGAGCCGGCGGTTGGCGTCCAGGCCGTTGCGGATGAAGCCGCTGAAGGCCACCGTGCGCCGCTCGAAGACAATCGAGCGGGTGAGCCGGGTGAGCTGGCCCGGCACGGCCACAAAGGGCACCACCAGACTGGCGCTGTTGGCGCCTACCGTAACCTTGTAGGCCAGCGTGCCGCTGATCACGGACTGCTTGAGGACGACGGTAGCCGTGTAGCGGCCCTGGGCGTCGATCAGCGCATTGGCGGCGGTGCTCACGCTGGAGAAATCACCGCTGTTGATCTGAATGGTGGCGCTGGAAAGCGGGTTGTTCAGGCCGTCGCGGATGGTGCCGGTCAGCAGCAGGCTGGTCGGGGTGGCGGCGATATTCTTGAGCTTGCTGTAGATGCCGCCAACCGGGCTGAACGGCAGCGCGTCGGCCAGATCGAGGCGGCCCCAGTCGCCGCTGACGGTGTAGCTGATCGGCATCGACTCGACATCGATCCCGCGGGCGATACAGCGGTACTCGCCGATGTAGAGCTGGGGATCGCCGGCGTGGCCGCTGCCGTCGTCCAGCTCCGTCGCACACAGCTCGCCGGCGGCCGGCGCCGTGATGCTGAGGTCGCCCAGCATGCCCATGCCCGGCGCATAGGCGTTGCGGACCCGGCCGCTGAAGTCGGCGTTGCGGAAGCTTAGCGCGAAGTCCTGGCGCTGCTCGGTCAGGCTGTTCAGCACCAGGCCGAAGAACGGGCGGGTGAAGGGCTGGGTGATGTTGTAGTAGTCCAGGTCGTAGTTTAGGCTGCCACGGGTGACGTTCAGCCGCATCAGCACAAACGCCTCGTAGTTGCCCTGGGCGTCGGTGACCAGATCCAGGGTGTCGTCGCCGCGCGGCCCGGCGTAGGCCATGCCCGTGCCGGAGATCGCCAGGCGGGTATTGCCCAGGCGCTTGCCGTAGGAGTCGCTGACCGTGCCGACCAGGCGCATAGTGGTCGGCGCCACCAGCAGATTGCGTTCGATCAACGTTGTTGAGCCAACCCCGGCGACGTTGTCGATCAGCCCGGTGGTGTCGTAGCTGCCCCAGTCGCCGTTCAGGCGGTAGGCGACGCTGATCGTCTGGCTTGAGTCGAGAACGGCATCGCAGAAGTAGTAGCCGGTCTCCTGGTTGACCTGGGCGCTACAGTAGTCCCCGGCGAAGCTGGGCTTGGTGACAAACACCGTCCCCGGCACGCCCATGCCCGGCACCAGCTGGTTGGTGACCGTGCCGGCAAAGCGCACCCGCCGCTTCTCAAACGGCAGCGCGTAGCCCAGATCGTTCAGCTGTCCGCTGGTGATCTGCACCCGTGGGATGATGTAGCGGGCCTTGATCCCGTCCATGTCCAGGTTGAACTCCAGATCGGCGGGGCCGCTGGCGACATCGGGGCCGAAGGCGACATACAGATCGTAGGTGCCGTTGGGCGTGGTGCGCTGGGTCAGGGTGGCCAGGGTCTTGGGCGCTCGCTTGATCCCAATCTCCAGCCCGACATTGTTCAGCGGAATCGGGATCAGGGCTGGCTCGAAGACCAGACCCGCCAGATGCACCGTGGTCAGGCTCCACTGGAGCGGCTGGTTGACCGTGCGGGTGCCGCCAACCGGCGGGATCGTCGTCACCTCGAAGGTGCGCTCCTCCCGGCCATACGGTCCCCAGGCGTAGACCGTCACCTCAAATGGCTCGGTGGTGTCCACGCTGACCGGGCAGTAGTAGGCGCCCAGCGGCGGATCGCGGGGGTTGTCGTAGGCGCAGATCGTCCCCAGCGTCGGCGACTCCAGCCGATAGTAGGCGCGGGGCTGGGCGGTCGGCGCATCCGGGGCGATCGCGTTGATGAAGGCGCCGCGCAGAATCAGCGTCCGGCTGGTGCTGGGGTTGCCCGAGCCGCCCGCCGCCGCGCCACCGAAGATCAGCGGCCCAGTCGCGGCGGTGTTGATCACGCCGGGGCTGGCGCTGTAGGTCTGCTGGCGAATGTAGGGGCCGTGGCTCGGCGACTGGAAGACCAGGCTGAGCGTCCCCGTGGCCGGGGCGTCGATCTCTTTCAGGACGACATCCAGGCTGAACGTGCCGCTGACCGTCGTGCCGGGGCTGCTCCAGACCGAGGAGACCAGCGGCGAGCTGACCCGACCTGGCAGCGCGGTGCGGATCTGGGCCTGGCTGAACGGAGACAGCGTCACGCCGTTGGTGATCTGCGCGGTGCCGCTGAGCCGCAGCATGGTCGGCGTGATCGCCAGCGTGCTGGTCCAGACGCCGCTGCCGCCAAACTGCGGCACCAGCGTGACCCGGTCGGTCAGCACTCGCGAGCCCCAGTCGGCGAAGATGGCGTACTCGACCTCGAACGGCTGTTCGGTGGTGACCACCCCGGTGCACTCGAAGCTGCTGGCGAGCTGGCTGATGGTGCAGAGGCGGCCCAGCGTCGGCGACGAGACCACCAGCAGGTTGCCGCTCGACCAGGATCCGCTGGCGCCCATCAGGCTGTTGAACAGCTGGCCGGTGAACTTCATGGTGCTGGCGCGAATCTCGAAGTTTTGGGTTGCGGTGACAATCATGGCGGCGGGGTTGAGCGTGTAGCTGGTATCCTGGCTCACGCGGTAGCTGTTCAGTGTGAGATCATAGTGGATCGCGGTCTGGGCCACGCCGTCGCCCAGCACGGTGGTCACGCTGTAGCTGCCATCGGCGGCGCTGGTGGCGCTGAGCTGGGTCAGCTGCCCGTTGACGATGCTGTAGGAGCTGAGCGTAATCTTGGCGCCCGCCAGCGGTCGCCCGCCGGGAGCGGTGACCTGGCCATTCAGCCGCAGCAGCCGCGGCGCAATCGCCACGGTCTGAGTGATCACCGCCTGGGCGCCGGGGGCCGTCTGGTTGAGCAAGTTGGTGGTGCCCCAGATGCCGCTGGCGCGGTAGGTGACCAGATAGTCGGCGTCGGTGTCGATCAGGGCGTCGCAGCTGAAATCCCTGGCGGTCGAGGCACCCAGATTGGCACACAGGGTGCGGTTCAGCGACGGCGACACAATCAGCAGCGTGCCATTCAGCGGCACCGCCGGATCGGTCTGGTTGGCTAGGCGGCCCTTGAACGTGACTTTGCGGTAGCTGTACTGGAAGTTGGTGCCCACTGGCAGCAGCGTGTTGGGCACGATCACCAGCGACGTGGCCGCATTCAGCCTGTAGGCCTGGCTATCGAAGCGATACTCAACCGCGTAGTTGACCACGGTGTTCAACACGGTTGGGTTCAGCACAACATAGCTGGTGTACCAGCCGGTCTCCTGGGTGCTGACCGCGACCTCGCGCACCAGCTGGTCGCCGACCATGCGGGTGGTGAAGCCCATCGCGTTCATTTTAAGGGCGATGCCGCCCAGCGGCTTGCCGTCGCGGTCGGTCACGCGCCCGCTGAGCAGGGCCGTGGCCGGGCGAATCAGCAGCGGGCGGGCGATGGTCAGGCGCTCGCCGGTCGCTGGCAGGGTCGCTACGGTGCCGGTGATCGTCGCCGTGCCCCAGTCGCCGCTCAGCAGGTACTCAACCTCAAACGGCTGGTCGGTGAAGACACGGGCGCTGCAGTCGTAGGTCGAGGTGCGGTAGCGATCGAGCGCAGTGTAGTCGCACAGGCGCCCGATCTGCGGCGAGGACACGGTCACGCGCGTGCCAACCACGCCGCGATCCGGGCGGCCCTCCGGCACGAAGCTGTTGAGCACGTCGCCCTTGAACTGAATGACCCGCATATCCAGGCTGAAATCCTGGGCGATCGTGGTGGACTGATTGGTGTTCGCCGTAAACGGCACGCGCCTGATCCGCCCCTCCTCGCCGTAGCCGACCAGGTACTGCAGCGCGCCGCTCCAGGTCGGCGCCGTGCGCGGGCGCAGCACGACATAGAAATCGTAGCGGCCATCGGCACCAGTTTTGTGGGTCTCCACGCGATAGACATCGTTGCTGGAGGCGGTGATCTCCACGCCCTCCAGGGGTTCACCGCTGGTGGTCGTCACCTGCCCGACCGCTCGCAGAACCGTCAGATCGACCGCGAGATCTTTGGTATAGGCGACCACATCCTGGTCGCTGGCGATCGTGGCGCTTTCGGTGACGGTGTAGCGCCCCCACAGCCCGGCCAGCGTGTAGGTCAGCGAGATCGGCCCGGTGGCGGTGGTCTGGGCGGCGCAGACATAGGTGCCGTCCAGGGCGGTCTGGGTGAAACAGCGCGATCCGGTGGCCCCGGTGATCGCGGTTGACGAGATCACCACCGAGGTTGGCGGCAGATTGATGCCGTAGGTGTTGGTGATCACGCCCCGGAAATAGACGGTGCGCGGCGTGTACAGCAGGTTGCGGGTGATCGGCGTGGTCGTATCGTGGACGGCGCTAAAGGCGGCGGTGTCGGTGATGCTGAGCGTGCGATAGCGCACGGCATAGTCCAGCGTCCCGCTGAGCACGCCGTTGGGCAGCGCCAGGGTCATCGTGTAGACCCCGTTGCTGTCGGTGGCGTCGCTGGTGCTGACGCCGGCCGCACTGGCCTCGACCTTGGCCCCAATCAGCGGGGTGCCAGAGCCGCGCACGACCTGGCCGCTGAGCTCCAGGAAGGTCGAGGTCGGCGTAATCGACTGGGTGTAGAAATCCCGCCCGACGAAGCGATAGCCGCCCACCGCCGGCAGGCTGATGGTGTCGGTGTAGGTGCGCTGATCCCAGTCGGTTGTCACGTCGTAGACCACCCGCATCAGCTGCGGATTGTTGCGCCCGACCACGCGCTGGCAGATTTTCGGCAGCGGTGGGACGTCGAACGGGGACGGTGGCTCCAGGTAGACGTCGGGGGTTAGGCCGCCCAGCCCGGTCGCGGTGGCGCAGAACATCCCGTCGTCGGGGGACGAGATCATCACGCTGGCGCCCAGCACCGGCTCGTTGGTGCGGGTGTCGATCACGCGGCCCTGGAACTCCAGCCTGCTGCCGCGCACGATAAAGTCCTGGGTGATCGTCAGCGGCACGTTGATCTGGGCGCCGCTAAATGTGGCGCTGCCGCTGGTACCAACGTTGAGATAGCCGACGCCATAGCTGATGGTGCCATTGATGCTGTTCTGATCGAGCGGCAGGTACATCGTGTAGGCGCCGCTGACATCGCTGACGGCGACGCTGTTCAGAATGGCCTGCGGGCTGCTGGCGCTCACCTCGGCCCCGGCCAGACGCAGATTCTGCGGGCTGGTCACGCGGCCCTGGAGGCGCAGCACCGGCGTGGCGATCCGCAGCAGCGTGACCACATTGAAGACTTCCCCAGCCGGGCGGGTCGCCGGGCGCACCGTCACGGTCTGGCTGGCGATGACCTGGGCGGGGCTGCGGCCGATCACATCGACCGTGACCTCAAACGGCGTGAGATCCTCCAGCGGCACGTTGCAGGCGTAGGTTCCAACCCTGCTCGGGTCGCTGGTCTCTTTGCGCGGGTCAAGATCGCGGTTGGTGCTCGGTGGCACAAACACCAGGGTGGTCACATCGCAGCCTTCGAACTCGGGGTGCGGCACGGTCGGCGTGATAATAATCCGGGCGCCCTGCACCGCGATCGCCTCATCGAACTCGAACGAGGCCCGCCCGCTGAAGCGCAGCACGACCCCGGTCAGGGTCAGATCGTTGGGCACCTGGTTGAGCGCGTGCTCGCTCAGGCCGCTGAAGGTGCGGGTGAACACCGAGGTGATGCTCTCGGCATCCGGGTCGGTGCGGAAATCGGGATTGAAGGTCAGTTTATAGGTCAGGTCGCCGGCCAGCACGTCATCGTCGAGCATCAGGTAGCTGGTGTACAGCCCGGTGGCGCCGGTGGTGGTGTAGGCAGTGGTGAAGCCTGCGGCTGGCGGCCCGCTGATGCGCAGCTCGGCATTGTAGAGCGGCTGGCTGGTCTGATCGCGCACCGTGCCGCCGAGCTGCAGTGTCGTCGGGGCCACGCTGAAATCGTGCTGGAGCGCGGTGTAGCCACCCGCCGGGGGCAGGCTGGTGGTGGTGACGCTGCTGCTGGCCTGGCCGCGCCCGCTGACCTGCACGGTCAGGCTGCCGGTCTGGCCGGACGAGGGCGTGTGGCAGGAGTAGCGGCCGTAGCGGTCGGACCAGGTCTCGCAGACCACTTGGTCGCCGCTGAGCACGCTGACTTTGGCTCCTGGCACCACCAAGCCCGGCACCAGCTGGTTGCTGATGGTGCCGTTAATGTAGTAGAAGCACAGTCCGGTCAGCGCGATCTCCGCGGGGATGCGCCCGACCGCCAGCTCAAAGGCGACGTTGCGAATCTCAACCTCGGGGATGTTGTCGGGCTGGCATGCGCCGCTCAGCAGGGTGCGGGCCTCGTCCATGTACGGGGCCAGCTCCTCGCGGCTGGGCGGCTCGGCGTCCTGGCGCAGGTTGTAGGTCCACGGCCCCTGGTCGGCGGCGTAGGTAAACAGCGACTCGGCGGCGGTCGTGACACGCCAGCCGTTGGCGAAGTCGTAGGCATCGATGGCCGGGGTGCCGTCGGGCCAGAGGAAATCGTCCTCGATGTTGCCGTTGGGCCGGCCGCTCATGCCATAGTGGCTGTCGTCCTGGGCCACCGACGACTCGATATCGATCCAGGCGCCCCAGTGGTCGCTGATGCGGAAGCGTGACTCGCCATAGCGCACCTCGATCGACCCGGCCGAGTTGAGCGCCAGATCGACGGCGCCGAACGAGTGCAGGCCCGGCGCCAGCGTCTGCGGCTGGCCGTTGATAATCGGCGCGAGCAGCTGGCCGGCGCGGAACTCGAAGGTCGTGTTGTCGGCCTTGATCGCCACCGCCGTGTTCCACGAGGTCCAGTCGGCCAGGTTGAGCGTGGTCACGCCGCCGATCATGCTGGAGGAGACGACAATCTCGCTGACCCGCTGCTGGCGCGCTTGCACCGTGACGCCGCCCTGCTCGTAGCCGGGCCGCGGCTTAAGGTAGGTGAACTCGCCCAACGAAAAGCTGTCCAGATGGAAGCCATCGATGGTCGTGATGTGCGGGTCCGAGCGCGTCAGCCACATACAGATGACGCCGTTGGGAAAGCGCCCGATCGTCCGCCAGGGGTGCAGCTTGTCGTTCCAGGGCGGGAACACCAGCATCGGCACGCCGCCGGGCGGGCTGACCAAGGTGCCGTAGCGGATCCGCTCCTGCATCAGGGTCTCGCAGGTCGTCGGCAGCGAGCGGAAATTAGATTCCCCCACGTAGCCGCAGTTGCGGTAGACCATAAAGAAG
>DAOTUS010000679.1:0-18155 GCA_034437415.1 Herpetosiphonaceae bacterium | reverse complement strand
CTTTGTAGGCGACATACTGCGATGGCACAAACGCCTCGGCCAGGCCGATGACGAACCCGCCGACGACCGCGCCGGGAATATTGCCCAGCCCGCCAAGCACAATCACCGCCAGGCCCTTGAGGCCGAAGGCAATCCCGAAGTATGGCCCGGTGATGCTCTGGCTGGTGGCGACGAGCGTGCCGGCCATGCCGCCGAGAAACCCGCTGACGAAGAACGTGAATAGAATCAGCCGATCGGTGTTGATGCCGAGCAGGCGGGCGGTGACGGTGTCCTCGGCCACGGCCTGGAGGGCCTTGCCCAGCTTGGTGCGGTTGATGATCAGGGTCAGCACAATCAGCACGACCATCGAGACGGCAAAAATTACCAGCTGCACGCTGCGCACCGGAATGGGCCGCTCGGCGCTGCCGAAGTTGACCGTCGGCTGGCCCAGCCCAAATGGGTCGGAGCGATACGAGTAGGCCTCGGCGCCAACCAGATACTGGATGACATTGACGATGATCACCGCCACGCCCAGGCTCGACACCAGCGACAGCAGCCGATCGGAGCCGCGATCGCGGAGCGGGCGAAAAGCCAGCCGCTCCACCAGCACGCCCATCAGCCCGGCCAGCGCACTGCCAACCAGCAGGGCCAGGATGAACGGCAGGGCGAAGGGCAGCTTCGTGGTTGCCAGCACACCGTTGAAGCCGACGGCCAGCCCGGTCAGCATGTAGGTAAAATACGCGCCAAGCGTAAACACCGAGCCGTGGGCGAAGTTGATGATCCCAAGAATCGAGAAAACCAGCGTGTAGCCGAGGGCAAAAATAGCATACACACTGCCGATGGATAATCCATTCAGCACATTCTGAAAAAACTGCGTCAGGGTCACGGTCGACCTCCGGGGTTCAAAGGCAGGTCGTGATGAGTCGATGTGGATCATCACGACCTGCCCACCTGCTACCGACTAGCGAATGAAATTGAAGGTGCCGTTCGTGCCAGTCTCGTCCATTTTGATCTGGGCGACATAGTATTTGCTCTGAATGATCTCGCCCTCGGGATCGAAGGAGATCTGACCGAGCGGGGTGTCGTATTTGCCAGCCAGAATCTGGGTGTTGAGCTGCTCGCGGATCTGCTCCAGCGATAGGGTGTTCAGCTTGGTCTTGCTGTCCAGCGCGGTCAGCGCCTCGACAAACACCTGCACGCCGGTAAAGGCCTGGCCGCTGAACTGGGGTGGCTCTTTCTTCTGCTCGGCCTTGTATGCCTCGCGGAAGGCTTTGTTGACTGCGTTCTCCTGGGCAAAGCTGTAGGCCTGGGCGATGATGATGCCATCGCAGAACTTCTGGCAGACCGGGAAGATGTTGGCGGTGTTCAGGCCGTTGCCGCCGATAATCAGGCCGGTGTAGCCCAGCTCGCGCAGCTGCTTGACCAGGTTGCCGCCGTCGGCCGCCAGGCCCGAGATAATCACCAGGTCGGGGTTGACGTTGATGACGTTGGTGGACTGGGTGGTGAAGTCGGTGTCGGTGGTCTGGAACTGCTGAACCGTGACCAGCTCCAGCTTCAGCGTCGCGGTGACGGTGTTCTGAAAGGTGCCGGTCTCGGATTTGCTGAAGGCGTCGTTCTGGGCGTAGAGGACCGCCACTTTCTTGATGTTGGGGTTGATCTCAAGCGCAGCCTGGAGCGCGTTCGGCGCTACCACGGCCACCGGCGCCGACACCCGCGCGATGTAGTTGCCGATCTGGGGGATGCCCTTGGCGGTGTTCGATGGCCCCAGCACCGGAACTTTGGCCTGCTCGGCAATCGGGTCAGCGCTGAAGGCCTGCTGCGACAGGGTTGGCCCAACAATTCCAACCACCTTGTCCTGGTTGATCAAGGTCTGGAAGGCGTTGATCGCCCCAGCCTCGTCGCCGGCGGTATCCTGGAAAATCAGTTTGATCGGACGGCCATTGACTCCGCCCTTGTTGTTGAAGTACGTCTCGGCCAGCTTGGCCCCAATCACCTGCTCCTGCCCCAGCAGCGCCACATTGCCCGTCTGCGCCAGCGCAACCCCCAGGGGAATCGGCTCGCCGGTGGCGGCGCCGCCGGTTGTTCCAGATCCACTCGGGGCTGTCGTTGCGGTGGCTCCACCACACGCTGCCAGAATGCTCAGAAGCAGCACTCCAGCCAGCAATCGGCTTAATCGGATGCGCATCAGCGAACCTCCTATACTAGAAAAAAGGGGGAAACTCGCGGTTATTCTATCACATATGTCCGGCGAACATCATTATTTTTTAATGATTATCTCTGACAGCCCCAGGCAGCCTCGGCAGCAGGATCACGCGGGCAGATAGGCATCGACCTCGATCTCCACCAGCATGGCTGGATCGATCAGGCGGCTGACCTCGACCAGCGTTGATGCCGGGCGAATATCCCGAAAAAACTCGCCGTGGGCCCGCCCGACCGCCTCCCAGTCGGCAATGTTGACCACAAACATGCGCGTGCGCACCACGTCGCTCAGCTCCGCGCCGGCCTGCTGGAGAGCGGCCTGAATAGTCTTGATGATCTGGATGGTCTGGGCGTACGGGTCGCCCGCGCCAACAATCTGGCCGTCGGCGGCGGTGGCGGTGGTCCCGGCCACGTGAATGTGCTGGCCGACCCGCACGGCCCGCGAGTAGCCGACAATCGCCTCCCACGGCGCCCCCGACGAGATGTTCTGACGTGGCATAACGCTCCTTTCTGGCCTCGGCTCAATCAGCCGGCGCTCATCCAACCGATTCTAGCAATGGGTAGGCCGCGAGTCTAGCGTGTACAACCAACACCCAAGGTATGGGCAATTCGGACTAGAACGCCGACCTAAAAAGTAGTATGCTAGTTTCCATAATCCATTGGGCAATGGCCTCAAAGCCGGAAGGAGTTACGCCATAATGCATAAACAGCATGTATTTCCGTCAATCTTCCAGCGCGTCCTGCGGCTCCCGACCCTCCACCTTGATGCTGCGGATCGGCGGCCGCAGGTTTGGGCCGCGCTGCTGGGCGGGGCCGGGCTTGGCTGTCTCTGGGGGATTGCCGCCCGCATCTGGATGCGCCTGATCGCCACGCAGCCGGAGTTCACGGTCGAAGGCACGGCGATCATTCTGATCATCTCAACGCTCTTCGGGACCTGGGCTGGCTTGGCCTTCGCCGCCCGGCGGCGTGGCTGGCGACGCTGGGGCCACTATCTGCCGCGCAGCCTGGCGGTGCTGTTCTTTATCCCCCTGGGCATGGGCGGCGGGCTGATTCTGATGCTGACGGTGTTGCTGGCCACCCTCGCCGTGACCCAGTCCGCCATGGTTGGCATGTGGATTCTGCTCATTCTGCTGCTGCCCCTGACCGCTGCCGTGGGCCTGGGCGGCGGCGGGATCGAGCTAGTTGCTGGCGGCGGGCTGGCGCTGGCCGTAGCCCTGACCGCCTGGAAATGGTACGCCCGCCGGAGGAAGCATCCCGGAACCCAGCGAGTCGATCGCTGGCTCGAGCGGATTGTGCGCACGCTGCTCATGCTGCTGGCATTTGCTGGGGTCTGGGACGTCGCCCTGGACGTGCTGAGCGCCAAGCCCGGCTGGCGCGCCCCGCTGTACATAATCCTCTATCTGATCCTGCTCTATCCCGTGTTTCTGGCGCTCCGCATCGCCCTGCAGCCACGGCAGGCCCATTCCCAGGACGAGCTGCCCACACCGGAATACGGCGTCTCAAAGGTGTGAACAGGCCGTCGCAGCTCAATCGCTGATGAAGCATTCCTACATTTCTTTTAATCCATACGCACTGAATCAAGTTCAAGGAGGATTGAGCGTGAGCTACTCGTCAGCCAGATCCAACACCCAGATCACGCTGCGCGATGGGCGTAGCCTGGGCTATGCCGAGTTCGGCGATCCCAGCGGTCGGCCGATTTTTCTGTTCAATGGCTCCGCCTCGCGCCTGTTCTACCCGTTTGAGGGCGGGGTCGCCAGCGCGCAGGGGGCGCGGGTCATCACCATCGAACGGCCGGGGATTGGGCTGTCGGATCCCAAGGCCGGGCGCACGCTGCTGGACTGGCCAGATGACGTGCGCGAGCTGGCCGATCGGCTTGGGATTGCCCAATTTGCCGTGGCTGGCGCGTCGGCCGGCGGACCCTATGGTGCCGCCTGTGCCTTTAAGCTGTCTGAGCGAGTCACCACGCTGGCCCTGATCAGCAGCCTGGCTCCGTTTGATATCCCCGAGGTCACCAAGGGGATGAATGTCGCCTATCGGGCGATCCCATTCTTGATCCGCTATGCCCCGTGGTTCCTAAACTTTGCCCAGTCGCTGGCGGTGCGTCGGCCCGAGATGGCCTGGAAGCAGCTGTACAAACGGCTGCCAAAGAGCGACAAGGAGTTTTTGCGTGCGCATCCCAACATCGACCTGAAGGCGATGCTCGTGAACGACACGCCCGAGATCTATCGCCAGGGTCCGCAGGGGATTGTGGCCGATATGGCCGTGCTGACCGGCGCGTGGGGGTTCAGCCCGGCCGACATCCAGGTTAAAACCAGCATCTGGCAGGGCGCCGAAGATGTGAACGTCCCGCCAGCCATGGCCCACTATCTCGCCCGCACCATCCCACACTGCCAGCTCCACATGATCCCGAACGAGGGCCATGTGATGTATCTCAACCACTGGCCGGAGATCGTCGCGTTTCTGCTGCAGGATTAGCCATTCAGGAGGGCAGAATCTCTTTGAAATGCGACTGCCACTCGGTCGTGTATACGTGGGTGATCTCACCTGGCGTGTCTGAATCGGAGGGTCTGCTCGATGCCGGATGGAATTGATACTCGCAGGAGCAAGCGGCTGGTGATCGACGCCATGGCGGCTGGCCTGCCCTGGGATGTCGCCCGCCAGCGGGCCAATGCGCCCATCGCACGCGCCACCGCCTTTCGCTGGCAGGCCCGCAACGGAATGTCTCACCGCTATTGACACATTCCGTTGCCCAGCCGTTGGTGACACGCGGTGTGGATCGGCGTGGGGTGCGCACCCACAGTGAACTGCACAATGGGATTGCGTATGTATCAACACCAGTATAGAATAAACCCAGATCGCCCAGCGCTCTATGGCCGTCATCAGTAGACAGAGGAGATTTCCATGTATCATTTGGTGTACATCAGCCGTGCGACCCGGCCATTGGCCCAGGAAGCCCTGCTGGAATTGCTCCGGGTCAGTCAGACGAACAACACCCGCATGGACCTGACGGGCATTCTGTTGTATGCCCATGAGCGCTTTTTTCAGGTACTGGAAGGCCCGCGCGACGTCGTCAAAGCCACCGCCGCGCGGATCGCCCTGGATGCCCGCCATACCGGGATGCTGGTGCTGCTGGAGGAACCGATCCGGGCGCGCGAGTACGCGCAGTGGGCGATGGGGTTTGTTAGCACCGACACGATCCCTCCCGATCTCCAGACGGCGTTTACGACCATGCTGCTGGCCCCGCCCGTAGGCAGCGAGGATGAGCCCAGTCATAAGGTGCTTCGGCTGCTGCTCAAAACCTTTCGGCACGGCGTGTTGTATTAAGCAGCCCGACTGCCAGAGCGTTGGTAACAGGCCTTTTAGCCCAGGTAGGTTCACCATAGTCTGCATTGGAGCAGCATATGTATGAAGTTCCTCCTTCCAGTAAGCCGCAGTGTAGCCGCTGGGTTCTTCTTTGGGTAAGGTTAACCAGTCTTGTCTCCATGGTGGTTGTGTCCCTGGTGCTCGTTAACTTCATCGTGTGGTGGGTGGGATTGGACACGATCCGATCCAAGGATATTGTGGGGGCAGTTGTGCTCACCATCGTTCCTGTCATACTCTATAGCACCGTTGTTGGCCTGCGTACGTATCCCCTGAGGAATGGACGTGAGCCAGCCCTTCGTATCAGTATCTGCTATTGGGCATTCAGTATTCCAATCGCATTGCTTGCTCTCACTATGGAATCCCTCGACCACTTTTGGTGATGACCGATCGTTGGTTGGCGCTCTCGGTTGTTGCAGCGGATGCGCACTGCCCCGGATTATTGAGCAGATACGCACCGCGCTGGTTCCCAGCATCTCGCTGGTTCCCAGCATCTCGCTGGTTTTGGTATGATAGAGGTCGTGATAATACGCTGTTCTAGCGAAGGTACTGTCATGTCGGTTGAAATCCTGAACGACCTGCCGTATGGCGCGGCAGGCAACTTTTTGCTCTTCCTCGACCTCTATCGCCCCGAGCCGCTGCCGCCCGAGCCGCTGCCGCTGGTCATCTATATTCACGGCGGGGCCTGGCGGCGGGGCGACAAAGCCTTGAGTCGGCCGCCGATGCTGGTGGAGAGCGGGCGCTACATCGTCGCCTGCATCAACTACCGACTCAGCGACCAAGCGATCTTCCCGGCCCAGATCCACGACTGCAAGGCCGCCGTGCGCTGGCTGCGCGCCAACGCCGAGCGCTATGGCATCGACGCCAGCCGGATTGGCGCCTGGGGCTACTCGGCCGGCGGCCATCTGGCGGCGCTGCTGGGCACCAGCGGCGGCAGCGCCGAGCTGGAAGGCGCCAGCGGATCGCCCGGCGTCAGCAGCGCCATTCAGGCGGTGGTGTGTGTGGCCGCGCCGTCGGACCTGAGCCGGATGGGTGGCTGGCACGACGAGCCCGACTCGCCCGAGGCGCAGCTGGTCGGCGGTCCGCTCGCTGATCGCACCGAGCTGGCCCAGCAGGCCAACCCGCTGCGCTACGTTGCGGCGACCACACCGCCCTTTCTGCTGATTCACGGCGAGGACGACGACACCGTCCCGCTGAGCCAGAGCCAGATTCTGTATGCGGCCCTGACAGAGGCCGGGGCGACGGCCAGCTTTGTGCGGCTGCCGCGCGCGGGCCACAACTTTGGCCTGAGCAGCCCGCACTTCGGCCTGGTCACCGGGCGAATCCAGACCTTTTTCGATACCTATCTCGCCAGCAAAGCCTAGGTTTCAGCCTGATCTGCGGTCTGCCGGTGCGCCTAATTCGCCGCCTGACGTTGCCCGTGCCCTGTGCCCGCCGCCCGCTGATTTGCGTGAGTGACCAGTTTCGAGTATTCTATGGGTATGCGGCTGTAGCTCAGTGGATAGAGCATTGGTCTTCGGAACCAAGGGCCGGGGGTTCGAGTCCCTCCAGCCGCGCCAATCAAAACGGGATTGTGGCAACACCAGCCACAGCCCGTTTTTTGCTTTTAGAATGCCCTAAAACCCACTTTTAAAGTGTCAGTGATTGACACAGCGTTCGCCGATAATACAAACAGATAGAATATGTTTGTGAGGTGAACAATGCGTACATTCAATGACGAGCAAAGCTTCAATCGCCGACTGGCATTCGTGGTCGTTGCCACGCTGGTGCTGCTGATTACCCTGACCAGCATGCTAAACGCAGCCCCGCTCCAATCGGCTTTTGCTGGCGGGTCGCCAATTGAAGTCGCCGTTTACCGCTAGACCGTCGAGCTATTTTCCCGGCCGTGTTCAACCGGGCCGAGATTTGTTAGAATAGCACCATGCTATTGCTGACCCAATTTGGCTGGCTGAGCCTGCTGCTGGCCCTGCTGATGAACCTCGTGATCGCCTGGCGGATTGGCCGCACGCCCCGCAGCCGCTGGCTGATTGCGGGCCTGTATTCGGCGGTGCTGGCGGTGCTGTATCTGGTGGTGCTGCTGGCACTGGCTGGCACCAGCCGTCTGGTCGCCAGCCTCGATCTCCCGCTCGCCCGCACGTGGCTGCCGCTGGGCATGGGTGGATTCTGGACACTGGTCGTCGCGGGGGTCTGGCTCCGGCTGCGGCGCTTCAACGAGTGATATCTGGCTAAACGAAGCAGCGGGCAGATGATTCCTATCATCTGCCCGCTGCTTTTACGGCATAGGGTAAGGACTAAATCTCTAATCCCTAACAGCCTAGCGCGGCATAATCAGGCCATAGTTGCCATCGTTGCGCCGATACACGACGCTGATTTTCTCGGTCTCGGCATCGCGATAGACGAAGAAGGCGTGGCCAAGCAGCTCCATCTGCTCAATCGCCTCATCGCTGAACATCGGCCGCAGCGTCACGTCTTTGGCGCGCAGAATCTGGCGATCCTCAAGCGCCTCGGGGGCGGTATCCTCACCGTCGACGCTCTCATCGGCGACATAGGCTGGCAGCGGCGTATGGATAATTTCGCCAGCGGAGCGGCGCAGACGACCGCGGCGATAGTGCTTCTCTTTGTAGCGCCGAATCTGCCGCTGCAGATTATCGTGAACCTGATCGACCGCCGCGTTCAGATCCTTATCCCGCTCCTCAGCCCGCAGAATAATACCGTGCTCGGCCATCAGGGTTACCTGAACCGTAAACGTATCACCAAGTCCACGTAAGGTTTCAAAACGGCATTCGACCTTCCAGTCACTGATACCTTCGAGATAGCGCTCTAGTTTACCTAGTTTCTCCTGTATGTACTCGCGTTGACGGTCGTGCAGCTTAATGTTACGACTCTTGATATTCCAGTCCACGGTACACCCTCCTTGAAAAGTGAGATGACTAAAACAGCACCAGCCTACACTCCCTCAATTGGGTGGTAGGCTGGTGCTGACTGCTGCGCAGGGAACACATGATGTTGGCTGGTTCATAGTATGTCCTCAACCAGGAAAAGAACTCCAGGCAGCGTTGAAGGATGAGGAACCAGTCTGGGTGGCGGCTATCTCACGATCATCATCCAAATAACCAACCTCGTCTGGCTCAGCAACCGTCCATAAATGCGCTCCGCATTCGGGACATGCTATTTCGCCACGTTCATATGGTTGTGGATCGTCACTATATCCACCATAGCCACACGTCTCACACGAAAATGCAACGATCATTATCGTTCCTCCTTTCGGTTGTTGTGTAGCCCTGCGCGAAGCAGGTTTGAGGTTATTGTACTACGGTCACATCTATGGCGCAATAGACCCTTAACTCAGCCCCAGGGCATAGGCAAAGTCCCGATTGGGCCAATTTCACCCCATTCTTTCCCCTCGCCGGGGTGCCCTCTGGGCCACAGGGAGAGGGGTGGCCGCCGCTGGGCGCCCTCTGGGCACCGGGGTGAGGGGCTGACGTTGCCCATGCCCTGATTGTACCTATACGCTCCTTGTCACTGCATTAACACCGTGGTATACTTGCGCAGGGTTTACCTCGTTTTAGGTCATTAGAATGGGATAAATCGTTGTATTCACTAGCAACAGCAGGTTAAATTATGGGGGCGTTTTGGCGGCGAGGACTAATCTTACTGACGATTCTAGTGCTGCTGGTGCGTTGCGGCGAGCTGGCCGCCACACCGACTCAACCGCCCACCGAGCCGACAGCCGCACCGCCGGCCAGGATTACGCTGACCCTGTGGCACGGCGAAAGTGGCGCGATCAACGAAACCCTCCAGCGCCTGCTCCTGGACTACCAACGCAACCCCGCCCATAGCACCATTGAAATTCGGGTTGAGTCCCACGGCACCAACCTGCTGCGTGACTACAAAGCGGCCGTGCTGGCCGGCGGCTCGCCTGATCTGGTACTGCTGGCCGAAAATCGCTGGATTGGCCCGCTCGCCGAGCAGAAGCTGGTGCTCGACATTACCAGCCGCATCACCAGCACTGAGCAGGCCGCTTTTCAGCCGACAGCGCTTGATGGCGCCCGCTTTAACCAAAAGCTCTACGGCCTGCCCCTGACCCTCGATCTGCCCGTCCTCTACTATAATCGGGCCAATATCAGCGAAGCCTTGCCCGACAGCACCGCTGAGTGGCTGGCGGCGGCTCGCTCATTCACCACCGACACCAATCAGGGGCTGGCGTATAATCTGTCGCTCTACTTTACCCAGCCCTATGCCAGCGCCTTCGATGCCCAGTTCTTCGACCAAAGCGGCGAAGTGGTGCTTGGCACCACGAGCTTCACGCCAACCCTGGAGTGGCTCACCTGGGTGCGCGATCTATCCAGCGACCAGCTCTTGCTGGCCCGTGATGACAACCGCATGATCAATCGGGCGATTCAGCAGAACACCGCCCTGATGACCATCGATTGGGCGCGCAACCTGCCCGACTATCGGCAGGTGTGGGGCGACAATGTTGGGGTGCGCCCGCTGCCCCGCCTGAGCCAGACCGCCAAGGAACCCCAGCCGTATGTCCGCAGCAGCGTCCTGGCGCTCAATCCGCGCAGTGCGGAGGCCCAACAAAACGCCGCGTTCGAGGTGATGCGTTTTCTCACTGGCCCGACGGCCCAGGCCGAGCTCCGCTCAATCGGGCTGCCCACCGTCCGCCGCGACCTGGCCGAGGCCGATCTGGTGCAGACGCAGATTGAACTGGCCGCCAGTCGGGGCGCGGCATGGCCAACATCTATTCGCTTTAACAACAGCTGGGATACCCTTGCCGCAATGCTGCGCAACGTCCTCAACGGCGCAGCGATCGAAAGTACAATTGCCGAAGCCGATCGCCGTCTGCGAAGTCAATAAGTCGCTTTTCACTCTGGCTTGCGCCACCCTTGACGAACCGATTGCTAAATATGCCTTTGCGGTGCGATCTGTAGTTGATATTTGGCAAAAGATGTAGTAGAATGGCGCAGACGGCCAACCCGCTGAAGGCTGATCGTTCCCAAGTCATTCATTATAGATTCCACGCCGGCCTACGGCCTAAGGAGGAGTTGCATGGCAACCAGAACCGAAGAGATGGTGCGGCATCTCAAGGCACTGCAAATGAATACGCCTGACATCGAAGCCTCGGCGGTCGTCAGCGTTGATGGTCTAATTATGGCATCGAATCTTCCAAATGATGTCGAAGAGGATCGCGTATCTGCAATGAGCGCCGCTATGCTTTCACTGGGCGAACGGATTGCCGGTGAGTTGCGTCGTGGGGCTTTGAGCCTTGTGTTCGTTCAGGGCGAAGATGGATATGTTATTCTCATTTCGATTGGTGAAGATGCCGTTTTGACTGCGCTCGCCCAAAGCCGAGCTAAGCTAGGTCTTATTTTCCTGGATATGAAGCGCACTGCCAACGAGTTGGCCCATCTCGTTTAAGGTTGCTGCCCTCCCAATGACCGTCTTACTGGGCCAGACAAAGTTCTGGCCCTTTTTTGCTGCCCATAATCTATGAATGAAGGTGATGCATCGGATGAGCAATCTTCTTGCATTCAACACACTATCATCAAAATTTTACCACCAGAGCTTCCCCACTAACCCTGTCTCTGTTCCCGATCTTCAGGTTGATCCTGCGCTGCCATTGCCCGCTACAGGTGCAGCGATCCAATGATCGAGCGTTTTTCCAGCTCCCAGCGCTCCCGCGAGTGGATCTTTATCAGCCTTGGCCTGCTGCTGGGGGTTGGCCTTGGCGCGGCTGCGGCGCTGGTCTCTCCGCTGCTGGTCGGCGCTGGCCTCGTCGCGCTGGCCGTGGCCGCCGTGCTCGGGCGCTCAATCCAGGGAATGATCATCGGGGTGGTGGCGGCGGCGACGCTGTTGCCGTTTGGCACGCTGCCCTTCAAAATTGGCATCACGCCGACGTTCCTGGAGCTGGCCCTGTTTGGTCTTTACGGCATGCTGGTGCTGCGCGGCCTGCTCGCCGCCGATCAGCCGATTCGCTGGAGTGCGCTGGCGCCGTTTGTGGTGCTGCTGCTGGGCTTTTCGTTCTTCTCGTTCATCGTTGGCTCGTCCGGCTCGCCCGACCCGCTGACGGCCCACAACTACTTCAAGCTGATTCTGGGCGTGCTGCTGTTCTTTGGCGTGCAGAATGCCATCCACAGCTTTAGCGCGGCCCGCTGGCTGATGCGGCTGCTGATCCTGGCGGGCACGGCGGCGGCGCTGCTGGGCATCGGCCTGCGCGTCGCCCCCGATCCACTGGCGCTGCGGGCCCTGACCAGCCTGGCGCCGCTTGGCTACCCCGACAGCGGCCGAGTGCTGCGCTACGTCGAGGACGATCCCGCCGGCTTCGAGCGGGCGATTGGCACCTCGGTCGACCCGAATGGCTTCGGCGGGCTGATGACGCTGCTGGGAGCGCTGGCTCTGGCGCAGGCGCTGGCGGCAAACCCGGTGCTCAATCGGCGGCTGCTGTGGCTGGCCACCGCAATGATGGCCCTGGCGGTCTTCCTGACCTCGTCGCGGGCCGCCCTGGGTGGCTTTGTGGTCGCAGGGCTGATCCTGGCGACTGTGCGCTATCGCCGGCTGTGGTGGGGAATTGGCGCGGCGGGGCTGCTGGGGATTGGCGCGATTGTGGGGCTGGGCAAAGGCGGCGCGTTCGCTGAGCGGCTGATCGAAGGGGTGCAGTTTCAGGATCAGGCCAATCTGATGCGCTTGGCTGAGTTCCAGAATGCCCTGGCGATTATTCGGGCCTACCCAGTTTTTGGGGTTGGCTTCGGCTCGGCGCCGTCAATCGATCTCACCACCGGGGTGAGCAGCATCTATCTGACGATTGGCTCACGGATGGGGCTGGTTGGGCTGGGGCTGTATCTGCTGACCTGCGCCGCCTTTTTTGGGCTGACCACCCGGGCCTTTCGGCGCAGCAGCCGCGATCTCAGCGATGCGATTCTGGGCACGCAGGCGGCGACCGCGGCGGCGCTGGCCGTGGGTCTGCTCGACCACTACTTCTTCAACATCGAGTTCTCGCACATGGTCGCGCTGTTCTGGCTGGTGATTGGGCTGGGGATGGTGCTGGTGCAGGTGAGCTCAACCGCTGACGCCGGGCGCTGACGCTTACTCGGCCACAATCGGCGCGGCCTGCTCCAGCGGCTTGAGGCGATACAGCGTGTAGGCCTGCGACAGCCCCTTCAAGTCGCGGGTGAAGCGCTCAATCTCGAGGTTGCGGCTGGCCAGCAATTTCTCAACCCCAGCGATATTCATCAGGTCGGCGGTGATCACGGTATCGCCGCCGACGCTCACCGACTGGGCGCGGGCCGCCGCATTGACGGTGGTGCCAAAATAGTCCAGCACCTCGTTGGCATTCACCGCGATACACGGGCCACAGTGCAGCCCAATCTTGATGCTGAGCGGCGGACGGTCCGGGCGCTCGGCATTCGTGCTCTCGATTGCGGCGTGAATATCCAGCGCCGCCGCGACTGCCTCCACCGGATTAGAAAATACCGCCATCACCGCATCGCCAACTGTCTTAACCACCGAGCCCTCATGCTGTTCAATTGCCGTAAACAGGGTGGTGAAATGATCGCGCACCACGGCATAGGCGGATGAGTCGCCAAATTGCTCGTACATCGGCGTGGAGTTTTTGATATCGCTGAACAAAATCGTCAGGTTTTTGAGCGCGATGCCCAGCCCCGGCGCCAGCACCTCGGAGGAGAAGAGCGTGCGAAACTCGGGCAAGGTCGTGACCAGGGCCGCGCTGACCCGCGCCGATCCCCAGGCATCGCGCTCGACGATCAGGAGCTGCTCGCTGGCGCTGGTGTTCGCACAGTGCAGCGTCACGGTTCCCGGCGCACACTCGGCCGTGGTTTCCTGGACGCCATTCGCGGTCAGCGTGATGCTGGTCTCGGTGGCGGTTGCAGCGGGATCGCTCCGCAGGCTGCAGCGCTGTTCATTGCCCAGCATCCGCACGTTATAGCCCCCAACCTCGACTGCGACGCTCAGGCTGCGGGTTTCCCCGGCCGCCAGGCGCTGCTGGGCCACAATATGCTGATTGAGCGCCGGCGAGCCCATTGCGCAGTACATCATGTTGGAGGCCTGGCGCACACTCGGGTTGACGGCGAAACGCAGCTCAACATATTCATCAAAGTTGGTATCGTAGGTAATGTGGCAGACATCGCAGTGGGCGGTTTTGTTGAGGTCGCGGAGCGTGGTGGTGGTTTCCTGGCTAACCCGACAGTTGGGGCACAGCACATCCCAGTTCATATCGAGCAGGCCAGCCTGGGTGGCATACAGAAACAGCCGCAAGGTCTCCAGGCGGTTCACGCCCCACGCATCGGCCAGCACAAACGGCTGCATGGTCGCCACATCCTCATCGCGGCCAGTCCGAATCAAGTTCAGCAGGCGGTCGAGGATGGGCTGATTGACCGGCAGGTTGCGCAGGCGATTGGTCATCTCGACCAGGGTCGGCCCATCGCTCTTGACCTGGCGCGCTGGCGGAAAATAATCGGTCTGATTGGCGGCAACTTTATCCGCCAGCCCCTGGAGATAGCGCTTGTGATCGTTCATCAGCTTGCTGACCAGAATCCGACCGATGATCTTGCCGACAATATCGCGCGGGTAAATTGTCGCAAACGATTCAACCAGGGTGCTATCGGGCAGATCAGCCTGCATCCGCGCTCCAGTTACCAGCGAGCGGACAAAAGGGGTGTGCTCGAAGACGCGCTCAACCTGCGAATACTGCTGGTTCACCCACTCATATGGCTGTTCAACCCAGTGAACTGAAAAGCCAAATTTATGGGTTTTGCCCACAATCTCGCGCTGCCCGTCCGGATTTGTGCGTTCACTAAAGGAGAGCGCTGGCAGGCCAATCGCGTGATTGATCTTGCTGGTCTGCGAGAGAATCTGCCACATCTGCTCGGCGGGCAGATTGATCCGCACTTGACGGGTTAGGGTGACTGGTTTGGGTGCCATTGTACCCTCACTCGAGCGGTAGAGATTACAAGTGGGCTGGATCGATCTTCGCGGCGTAGGCGGGAATGGTGTGGACGCCGCGCACCAGCACGGTTTTGTTGCGCTGCAGGCCCAAAACCACGTAGACCGTCCCAAAGCGCGCTTCAATATCATCGGGATCGAAGGCGATCTCAGGTATATCTTCGGCGCTGAGCCACGCCTGGCCCATGGCGCGCCAGGCAATATCGGTGACCGGCGTTTCATCGAAGCTGCCGAGATCGGGCAGATCGAACAGCATGTAGCTTTTGAAGCGCTTATCTTCCCGCTCAAACATCGCGTGGGTTTCGTGGGCCTGAACCAGACACAGCGAGCGCTCGTGGCGCTCCAGAACGGCCTGCGGATCGCGGTCGAGATGCTCGGGGAAAAAGCGCGCATAGCGCTCGGGCGTGATATGGCGCAGCAGTTTTCGCTCGGTTTCGTCGGTAATCACCCACTGCTCCACAAAGGGCGGCTGCGGATCGGCCTGCAGACCCTCCCAGCGAATCACATCGCCAGGCCGGATGAGCGCACCGTCGGGCAGGGTGAGATCGGCAAGCTGCAGGGGGCCATCGGTGCGCGTAACCTCGACCCACACCCGCCCGGTGACCGAATCGGCTGCGGTGGTCATGCCCGCCAGCGCCACCCCTTTTTTGACCCGTGAGACGGCCAGCACTAAAAGATCAATCGGTTGAGCCATGCAAAAACCCGCTTTTATCAAACATTAATTAATAGGCCGCAATTGTAACATAGGGCCGTCGAGCCGCAGTGAATCGAGGATCGCCGCTCGGCCAGCCGCTGGAGCTACTTCTCCAGCAGCTGGCGGAATGTGCTGGAGGCCTGCCATGCATCGGGGTCGCTTTTCGAGAGCAACGAGCAGATCACCCGCCGCTGATCGCGGTTGAGCGATTCGGCGCCAATGCTGATAGCGCGCATTTTCAAGTCATTGTCGCTGTTCGGCGACAGATAATCTTCGAGCAGGCCCATCGCCTGCTGCGAAGCATAGTACTGCAGCTTATAGGTGTGCAGGCTCTCGAACGTCGCCCCAATTGTGTGGACAAACTGGATCGCACAGACCGCCGCGCCGCGGGGTGGCGGGATCTCGCGATAGCGCCCGACCATCAGGGGCGGCGACGTTTCGCCAAACATATGATCCTCGTAGGCCTCGACCATCACCCCGGCTTCGCTGAACATCAGGGTTGGTCGCACGACCTGTCGGCGCCATGAACGCATTGCGGGCCTCCTTGGGAATGCCAGAGATCGGCGGATAGAAAGGCTATTTCTGCGTTCTAGCCTCGGATTTCTGACTTTGGTAAATTCGATGCAGTGCCAGACCAATTTGCAGCGCCAGCCGATCGGGGGCGCGGTCCAGGTGATGCGCGGTTATGCTGGCGATCCGGCCGAGCCGATAGAGCAAGGTGTTGCGATGAATATGCAGCGCGGCGGCGGCCTGGCTATGATTGCCAAGATAGACAAAAAACAGCTGCAGCGTGTGGAGCAGATCGCCATCCTGGCGGGCATCGTGGACGGCCAGCGGGCCAATCGTGCGCTCGTAAAAAGCCCGCGCCTGGGCATTATCGCCCAGCGCCAGCAGCAGCCGATAGACCCCTAGCTCCGCCGCCCCGGCCAGCACGCCCTGCCCCAGCAGCTCGCGGCCGAGCCGCAGGGAGCCAAGCGCCTCGGCCCAGGCACCGGGCCAGTCGGCGATATCGATGGCGATGCTGAAACCGCCATCGAGGGCGAAGCCGGCCTCCTGGAGGGCGCTATGCAGCTCACGGAGCGGCTGCTCAGGATTTTCCAGATTGTTAAGCCGCAGAACCACCAGCGCCACCGCATCATATTCTGCGACCAGGCCGGGGTAGCGCAGGCGCTCGCAGGTGCGGCGCAGCGAGGCCAGGGTGCGCTCCAACTGGCTGCCATCGCTCGGCCGAAAGGCGGCGATCAGATGCGGAATATCGAAGGTGATCCCCTGCTCGGCGGCCCGGCGCATGCCCGCCGAGTCCAGCGAGATTCCGGTGAGCAGCGCCTCCAGGATATTCCCGCGCAGCCGATCCTCGGTGGCCTCGATCGCCCGCTCTTTATCGAGCAGCAGCGCCAGCGCGGCCGCCCCCTGCTCCAGCGCCACGTGATCCCACTGATGGCTGCCGGTGCTGCCAAGCAGGCCGACGCGACGGCCATCCAGCAGGACCGGCAGCGTGGTGGGCATGCCTGGCTCAGCGGGAAAGGCCACCAGGTGGCCGGTCCACTGCTCGATGGCTTTCAGCAGGGCCAGCCGCGGATTCTCGGCCAGCCCGCCGAGCGTGAGCGCCGCATACAGCTGGGCCGCCCGCCGCTCGTACTGGGCCTCCGGGTCGGCCAGCAGCCGCTCGCTTTCGCGCTGGATCGCCCGCATATCGACGCTGGCTGGCAGCTCAAACAGGGTTATGGCGGCAGTTTTAGCGGCGGCGATCGCCCGATCGTCAATCGCGCCGCTCAGGCCAATCGCCACAACCGTTGAGCCTGCCAGGCGCTCAATCAGCCGGGCCAGCGACATGCCCAGCGTTTCCAGCACCGTTGGGACAACCAGCACAACCTCATCAGCCTGCAAATCGGGGAAGGCTGGCTGGGTTGGCCGCGCCAGCACCACTGCCCGGACAGCCCCCGCACCGGCCTGCCCGGCCTGCAATTTCGTTGTTGGTGGAAGCGCCAACCGCCAAATCTCGTACAACGTTGCCACAAAATTCTCATGTCTAGATGGATCAAGCGGGGGCGCACCTGTCTACGCGGTCACCCCTGTAGAATCGCTGGTTCTGGTTGCAGAATTATGGCATAGTGGCTAGTGCAATGCAAGCAAGCCCAGATAGTTGGCAGGGCATGGGCAACGTCAGCCCTCTCCCCGTCCGCTGCGCGGACACCTGCCCAGAGGGCACCCGCCCCGTGGCCCAGAGGGCACCGCGGGAGAGGGGAAGGAATGGGGTAAAACTGGCCCGAATCGCGACGTTGTCCATGCCAAAGCCAGAATTGGAGCTTAATCTTTGGATCTTTGACTTATCGCGTATAATGCTGGGACATCCTCTAAAACCTCAGCGAAGGAGTGTCACACATGCCGAAACAAGGTGCCTTTACCTTCGTCCTGCATAGCCACCTGCCTTACTGCCGTAAAGCTGGTCGCTGGCCTCATGGCGAAGAATGGATCCACGAGGCCGCGTCGGAAACCTACATTCCCCTGCTCAATGCGCTTAACGATCTGATTGCCGATGGTCTTCGTCCTCGCTTAACGATTGGGATCACCCCAATTCTGACCGAGCAGCTGGCTGACCCAACGATCTTGCGCAATTTTGAAGAGTATCTTGATGAGAAAATCACGGCGGCGCAGGGCGATATCGATCGTCTCGCCGCGGTGCAACAGCTCTGGGATGCTGCGCAGCTCGCCGCCCAGGGTGCCGCCGAGGCCGATGCTGCCGCTGCGGAGCCGGAACCCGCTGAGACTGAGGCGCCGGTGCGCTCGGTCGAAGAGCTGCAGGCCGTGGTGCGTTCGGGAAACAGCGAGATTACGCCAACTGCTGGCGACTCCCCCGCGCCGCTGCACGCCGGGCTGCTGACCGCCGCCGCCGAAATCGCCGCCGATCTCGATGCCGAGGATGTCATCGACGAGACGCTGGAGGTGGTCGAGGGAGAGGCTC
>DAOTUS010000678.1:0-17822 GCA_034437415.1 Herpetosiphonaceae bacterium | reverse complement strand
CCGACGCCGAAGACAAACGCCAGCGCCCCGGCCAGCGATCCGACCACGCAGATCTGGAGCAGCCTGGTCGGGGCCATGCGCGTCCCGATCAGCGCCCCGATCACGCGGCCGCCGGTCAGGGCCAGCCAGAATCCGGCGGTGACCAGGGCGGCGCTGGCCGGGGCCAGCCCGCTGCTGCGCTCCAGGTAGGCGGTGGTCCAGCCGCCCAGCCCGCTCTCCATCCCAATGTACACAAACAGCAGAAACCCCAACAGCCACACCGTCGGCAGGGTGTAGATCCTGCTCGTCTTGACGACCGGGCCGTCGGGCCACGTCGCCGGGCTGCCGATGGCCAGAAACGGCACCAGCCCGAGCTGGATCAGCAGCAGGCCGCCGCCAATCCACAGCACCGGCAGCGCCGTCTCCCAGCGCCGCAGGGTCAGCCCCGCGATCAGCGGGCCGATCACCGCGCCGACGCCGAAGAACACGTTGATCAGGTTCAGCGCCGAGACGCTCCTGGTGGTGAACAGCTGCGCGATCAGCACGTGCATAACTACGATCAGCGTGCCGTGCCCCAGGCCCGCCACCGCCGCGCAGGCCAGCGTGAGCGGCAGCGCGCCGCTGAGGCTCAGGCCGAGCATTCCCGCCCCAAGCAGCAGAATCCCGCCCGCGACCAGCGGGCGCTGGCCGATCCGATCGCTCAGCGGCCCGACCGCCAGCTGGGCCAGAAAGGCGCCGGAGAACAGCGCCGTAAAAACCGCGCCCAGCGCCGCGAGGGTGCTCCCGGCGTTCTCGGCCAGGTTTGGCAGCGCGGGGCCAAGCCCGGCGACGAGCATGCCCAGCGCCAGAAAGATGCTGCAGGCGCAGGCAAGGGTGCCGGAACGGCTGATAGATTTCATGGTGATCGATCCTCATTAGCATAATTAACCAGTGCCTGGCTGCCAGCCGCGTGGGTCAGGCGCTGGGCAGACTGCGTCATTATAGGTCTTATTGGCATCCACGAATGACCTCACCCCTAAGCCCAACCGCGGCGCAGCGCCCCTGCTGCGCCGCCAGATTCGCCCAGGTGAAGGAATCTGCCCGGTGTGTGTGAGGAAAGTCACATGTTCTGCCGACGCTGGCGGTTATAGTTTTCAGCAGCCTTTGTCGGGAGCCGAATAGCTGTGTTTGGCCGAATAGCTGTGTTTGATGGCCCGATCCTTCAAACACCTGGGTTGAAGGGAGTTGTTGGCATGCCTGCACATATTCGTCGCTGGATGAAGCCCAGACCGATCTACCTGCTCGTCCCGCTGGTCGCGCTGATTGGCTGGTTTGTCGTGCGCCTGCTGGCCCCGCCGAGCCTGATTAACTTTGAGCGCGTGGAGCTGGCCGGCACCCGCGAGCCGGGATCCGACTACACCAGCCTGGCCCTGGCGCCGGACGGCAAGCTCTACGCGACCACCGTCAAGGGTCTGGTGGTCCGCTTTGCGCTCAACGCCGACGGCACCACCGCCAGCCCCGAGATCTTCACCTCCCTGCAGCTGGCCAACGCCGACCCGCGGCTGATCGTCGGTCTGGCGATTGACCCGCGCTCAACCGCCGCGAATGTGATCGCCTGGGTCAGCCACACCGAGGATACCCGCAAGGGCGTCCCCGACTGGCGCGGCAAGATCACGCGGCTGAGCGGGCCGAATCTCGAACAGGTGCAGGACTATGTCATCGACCTGCCGCGATCCACGAACGATCATCTGACCAACGGCCTGGCGTTTGGCCCGGATGGCGCGCTGTATGTTGTCCAGGGCAGCAACGCGGCCATGGGTGCGGCCGACAGCCGCTGGGGCGAGCGCACCGAGCATGTGCTCAACGCCGCCGTGCTGCGGGTCGATATCGCTGCGATCGCCCAGCCGCCGCTGAGCGTCAAAACCGAGGATGGCGGCGGCTACGACCCGTACGCCCCGCAGGCTCCGGTGACGGTGTACGCCAGCGGCCTGCGCAACGCCTACGATCTGCTCTGGCATAGCAACGGGCAGCTGTATGTGCCGATCAACGGCTCCAGCCCCGGCGGCAACACCCCGGCCGCGCCCGCCGACCTGCAAAGCTGGGCCGGCTGCCAGCGCCGGATTGATCGCCAGCCCTACGCTGGGCCAGGCGTGCCAGCCCTGCTCAACGTCAAAGAGCAGCCCGATCTGTTGGCCCGCGTGGTGCCGCAGGGCTACTACGGCCACCCGAACCCGACCCGTTGCGAGTGGGTGATGAACGGCGGCAACCCGACCGGCGGCGCCGACCCGGTCGAGGTGGATCAGTATCCCGAGGGGACGCTGCCCGACCCGAACTGGCGCGGCGTGGCCTATCGATTTAACACCAACTACTCGCCCGACGGCATCATCGAGTACCGCAGCGCGGCCTTTGGCGGCCTGCTCCAGGGCAAAATCCTGATCGCGGGCTGGACCAGGGGCAACATTATGGTGCTTGAGCCAGGCGGGCCGGAGCTGGATATTGTCGCCGCCCAGATGGATCTCCCCACCTTCACCGACCTCGACCACCCGCTGGACCTGGTCGAAAATCCCGCCAACGGCAATCTGTATGTCGCCGAGTATGGCCGCAAGCAGATCACGCTGCTGCGCCCGCTTGAGCGGCCAACGATCGCGCCGCCGACCGCGCCGCCGAGTCCGCCGGGCGTGTATGTGTTCAAGACCAATGGTTGCGCCGGCTGCCACGCCACCACCGATCAGACCCTGGTTGGGCCGGGGCTGTGGGGCTTGATGGCGGGCAGCGGGGCGAACAACGGCACGCTGCCGAATGGCAAGCCGATCAACGACACCACCGTCAGCGAGTGGATTCGAGTCGGCGGCCTGGCGGTCGGCGGCCAGATGCCGGGCTTCGCCGGCCTGAGCGACCAGGATATGCGCGACCTGATCGCCTATCTCAAAACGTTGCGCTAGGGATCGTCGATCCAAAGCTCCGAACGGACTGGCTGGATATCGTGGTATATTGGCTGAATATACTCGCTGTCCAGCCAGTACAAGGAGCGTGCTTTGACGACTGATGACCCTGTTGGTGCGATCAACGATGATCTACGTTTTTTGCTGGGATGTTTTCACGAGGTGCTCGAAACCGTTGGCGAGTACGATCTGGCCCGCTGGCTCCCCGAGCTGCCCGCCGACCCGGCGCTGCGTCCGCTGGGCCAGCCCTACCCCGAGCGGCTGGCCCAGGCCTACTCGCTGGTGTTTCAGCTGCTCAATATGGTCGAGGAGCGGGCGGCGATCGCGGCCCGGCGCGGCGCTGAGGCGCGGCAGGGCCTGGCGGCCGTCTCGGGGCTGTGGGGCAGCAGTCTCCAGCAGCTGGTGAACCTGGGCTTTGACCAAAGCCAGATTGCGGCGGCGCTTGGCGAGGTGGCGGTTGAGCCAGTCCTGACCGCCCATCCGACCGAGGCCAAGCGGGCCACGGTGCTCGACCATCACCGCGAGCTGTATCTGCTGCTGATCAAGCGCGAGAGCCGCAGCTGGACCCCGTTCGAGGAGCGGGCGCTGCGCGATGAGGTCAAGGTTGTGCTGGAGAAGCTCTGGCGCACCGGCGAGATCTTTCTGGAGAAGCCCGATGTGGCGGCTGAGCGGCGCAACGTCATCTACTACCTGCGCAATATCTTCCCGGCCACTCTGCCACAGCTGGAGCAGCGCCTGCAGCAGGCCTGGGCCGAGGCGGGCTTTGACCAGGCGCTGATCGGCGATCTGCGCCAGCTGCCCCAGTTTACGTTTGGCACCTGGGTCGGCGGGGATCGCGACGGCCATCCGCTGGTGACCGCCGCGGTGACAGCGGAGACGCTCGCCGATCTGCGCACCAACGCCCTGAAGCTGCTGCGCGATCAGCTGACCCAGCTGGCCCGCGACCTGAGCCTCTCGACCCGGCTCCAGGCGACCCCGCCGGCACTGGCCGAGCGGATTGCGGACGTGGCCGGGGAGCTTGGCGCGGCCAGCCAGCCTGCAATCCAGCGCAACCCCGAGGAGCCCTGGCGCCAGCTGGCCAACCTGCTGCTGCTGCGGCTCCCGCTGGGGGCGGCGGCCGAGCAGGCGGGCGCGTATCGCTCGTCCGCCGCCCTCGACGACGATCTGCAGGTGCTGGAGGCGAGCCTGCTCGCGGTGGGGGCCGGGCGGATTGCCGCCGCCACGGTGCGGCCGCTGCGCATGCAGGTCCAGACGTTTGGCTTTCACCTGGCCGCGCTCGACATTCGCCAGAATAGCCGCTTTCACGAGCAGGCGCTCGGCCAGCTGCTGGCCGCCGCCGGGCTGCCCGAGAGCGATTTTGACGCCTGGGACGAGGCTAGGCGCTGCGCGTTTATCGACCAGGAGCTGGCCTCGGCCCGGCCGTTCACCCACGCCGACCGGGCGGCTGGCCCGCAGGCCGCCGCGCTGATCGGCTGCTACCAGGTGCTGGCCGACGAGCTGCGCCAGCACGGGGCGGCGGGGCTGGGATCGCTGATCGTCAGCATGACCCGGAGCCTCTCCGATCTGCTGGTGGTCTATCTGTTTGCCCGCGAGGTCGGCCTGCTAGTTGAGACCCCCGCCGGCCCGGTCTGCCCGCTGCCGATCGTGCCGCTGTTTGAGACGATCGAGGATCTGCAGGCCAGCCCGGCGATCCTGGCGGCGTTTCTGGCCCACCCGCTGACCAGGCGCAGCCTGGAGTACCAGCGGGCGCAGCGGGGCCGGGCGCAGCTGCAGCAGCAGGTGATGATCGGCTACAGCGATAGCAACAAGGATGGCGGCATCGTGGCCAGCCTGTGGAGTCTGTATCGCGCCCAGCAGGCCCTGGCGCTGGTTGGCCACCAGCACCAGACCCGGCTGCTGTTCTTCCACGGTCGCGGCGGCACGATCAGCCGGGGCGCCGGGCCGACCCACCGCTTTCTACGCGCCCTGCCCCACGACTCGTTCAGCGGTAGTCTGCGCATGACCGAGCAGGGCGAGACGATCTCCCAGAAGTACGCCAACCGCCTGACGGCCGCCTTTCATCTTGAGCTGCTGCTGGCCGGCGCCACCCACGCCCGTCTGCTCCACGGCCACACGCCCCCGCAGGAGTCGGGCCTGGGGGCGCAGATGGATCGGCTGGCGCGGCTGAGCCGCCAGGCCTATGCGGCGCTGATCAAGGCCGAGGGCTTTTTCAGCTTTTTCCGCCAGGCCACGCCGATCGATGTGATCGAGTCCAGCCGGATCGGCTCGCGGCCATCCCGCCGCACCGGCCAGCCCAGCCTGGCCGATCTGCGCGCCATCCCGTGGGTGTTTAGCTGGAGCCAGGCCCGCTTCTATCTCTCGGGCTGGTATGGCCTGGGCACGGCCCTGGAGGCGCTGCAGACCCAGGACCCGGCGGCCTTTGCGCTGCTGCAAAGCGAGTTTCTGGACTGGCCGCCGCTGCACTACATTATCAGCAACGCCGCCACCAGCCTGGCCACCGCCGACCTGGCGCTGATGCGGGAGTATGCGAGCCTGGTTGAGGATGCGGCAGTGCGCGGGCGGATCCTGGGCATGATCGAGCAGGAGTATGAGCGCACCCGGGCGCTGCTGGAGCTGCTCTACGGCGGCCCGCTCGCCGAGCGCCGCCCGAATGTGGCCCGGCCGCTGCACATGCGCCAGGCCGCCCTGCGGGTGCTGCACGCCCAGCAGATCGCCCTGCTGCGCCGCTGGCGCACGCTGGGGCCGGACGATTCGGCGCAGTCCGAGGCGCTGGTGCTGGAGCTGCTGGTGACGGTCAACGCCATCGCCAGCGGCCTGGGGACGACTGGGTAGCGGCGGAGATCGGGGCCTTCTAAGGCGGCTTTTTTCGATCCACGAAGGCCACGAATAGTTGCCCGGCCGCATTCCACAAACCCAATCTCTTGCAGGAGCTATGCAGCTATGAAGATCAGTGCTTATATCTTTATCCGACTGTCTGCCAAAGCGAATGCGCAGAGCCTATCTGGCGCTGCGCATAACCGGGATAATCATTTTGGTTTTCGGCTCAATTACGGGGTTGCTTCTGCTGGTAGTTTGAACAGGGAGGTTGCCCGAGTTACCCGGCGGAAACCGCCACCAACCCATAGTCGGTCTGGCCAGTGCGCTGGATAAACGCCGCCACCAGTTCCTGCATCAGCGGCTTGAGTTCAGCGGGCGCCGCATCGACACAGCTGGCGGCGTCCTGCTGGATTTTCTCCAGCGTGGCTGGGATGCCAATCTGCTCGATCAGCCTGCGGACCGCCGTGTAGGTGGCCTGCAGCGGCGGCAGCTCGTCGAGGCGCCGAACCTGGCTGGTCAGCTCGTGGCGGGGCAGAAACTGCAGCGATCGATAGACCGCCCACAGGTCGATCAGCCCCGAGCGCACCGCTGGAACGCGCAGGCTGGACACCAGCGGGTGGGTGACCATGCCCATCTTAAGGTCGTCGTGCTCGCCCAGCAGCTGGCGCTGCTCCTGAATATTGACGATATCATCGACATCCTGAAAGATTTCGGCAAATGCCTGGGCGACCTGCGGCGGGATGTCCGCCTGCTGGTTGAGCCGCAGGGCCGCATTAAAGGCATAGGTCACCGCCGGTGTCACCTGCGCATAGCGCTGATCGAGCCATGCGCTCAATGTGGCGCTATCGCTGGGATAGCGATGGTGGTACTCCCACAGCTCCAGCGCTCCAAGCACGGTAAACAGCTGCCCCAGATCGCCCAGAATGTGCGGGTCGATCCGCTGGGTTTCCTGAAAGATCACGCCCAGCAGCACGGCCAGCATCGGCGTGCTGCTCACATCGCCGAAGGTCTCGGGAAATGTTGGCCGATCGGAGCGCATCCGGGTGCGATCGACCGTATCGTCCATCAGCGCACAGGCCTCCATCGCCAGCATCAGCACGGGCAGATACTCCTCGTGGGCTGGCGTAATTCCACCCGACTCATCGGCGACCGCCAGAAATATCAGCGGCAGCAGCAAGAACGACGGCTGGGGATTCGCGGTGATCATCGAGTGATACCAGGGTTGGAGCACCTGCGGGATTGGGTGGTGGGCAAGCTTTTGCCGGGCGGCGGCGATAAACGGCTCATAGCGTGCCTTACGCTGCCTAAATAGCCCTTTAAAGCGGGTTGGATAGTGCGTGTGAATCGATAGCTGTTGCAATGTGGGCCTCCTCTCCATACCAGCAGGCGAACTAATTGCGGGCGGCATTGCCCGTCAGCACGAGCTCAATGCCCTGCTGAAGCCGGCTAAATGTACTGATGCTGTCGAAGGTAATCCCCAGCGATGTAATCGTAATCGCCGTTTCAACTCTGATGCCAGTCAGGATCACCCTGGCGCCAAGCAGCTGCACTGCCGTGGTCAGACTGGCCAGCCGTTGCGCGACAGCGGTATCAAAGACCGGCACCGCGGTAATATCGATCAAAATAATCCGAATGCGCGACTGATGAATAGTCTTGAGGACGTGCTCGGACAAGCGTTCCATACGCTGGGTATCCAGATGGCCGACCAGCGGCACGACGATAATGCCATCCAGCAGCGGAATGACCGGGATCTCCAGGTTATTGACGGTCTCGTACAGCTGGGTGATCTCGGCGGTGCGCTGCTCCAGGTTGTGCAGTGTCTCCTGGAGCGAGGCTGCCGTGGAGCGGCTGTGGGCCTCGGCGACCTCGGCGCTCTGGCGCTGACGGTCGGCCTCGCGCAGGTTGCGCTCGAGCAGGCTAATCGTCAGCCAGAGCAGCATGGTGCTCAACAGCAGAATTGCGCTGATCAGCGGGGTATTGTTCGCCCAACCCAAACCGCTTGAGACTGCCGTCAACGCAATTGCCGCCAGGCTCAGGGCGCCAAAGATCAGCACCGCGTTGGCGCTAATCACCAGCCCGGCGATCAGAATCGGGAAGATAAAGGCCGTCCCGACTGGCCCCTGGAGCATGGAATCGGCGCTTGAGGAGAATATCACCGAGACAAAAATGCTGGTGCTGAGCAGAACTCCGCCCAGGGTTAGCCAGCCTCGATAGGCTAACCACATGACCAGCAGCGATACCACGACCACGCCAATGATGATCGGCACCAGCGTTCCAGCAATATTGCTGTTGATCACTAAGGGCAGATCTGCCGCTGCGCCCACAGCCAGGATTGCCGCCGTAATAAACAGAGTTCGGGCGCGCTGTGGTGCGGTTTTCAAGATGAAATTGATCGCCGACTCGCGAGACGTAGATGGTGTAGTCACACTGCTCCTATCGGTTTATTACAACGAATCTACTCCTAAGAAGGGACTGGTTATCCCCCCTGGGGGTAACACTTAGGGGTGAGTTCCGTATATTATAAACTACCTCGATCCATAATCTCTATAGTCTTTTAATCCCCCCAAAAGCGGGATTTCTATAGTACATGGTCAGGTTTTGATCGATTTAGCGGTTTGGGATGAGAGGTTTGGGGTTGTTTAATGCAGCGCTTGCCCACGCCCCGTGATTCAGCGGGCGTGGGCAAGCAGGTCGGTAGCTCGATTTAATCTTCCTGGTGGTCGGCGCGGATCAGGAATTACTGGCCGGTCGAGGTGGGAAATTGCTCGTCGGTCGCCTGCCACTGCTCGGCGCGGACCCAGCCAATCACCCGCCACTCGCCGCGCACAAATCCCTGGTACCAGCCATCCTGCTCGCGGAACGGCAGAAAGCGCGTGTCGCTGCTGGCGGTAAAAAGAACCCGCCCGGTGTCGCTCGGCGCAGCGTGAACTGTCGCGCCAGCCGATTTGGGGCGGTGGATTGTGAACTCTCTGGCGATCAGGGCGGGCATTATCGCCTCGCTTTGACCGCTACAGCCAGCCAGCCCAAGCAGCAGCAGCCCAAGCAGCAGCAACCAACGGTGTGGAACCATGGTTTTCTCCAGGGATCGAGGCGGGTTCCCGTGCGGTGAGACCCATTGTTAACCACGAATTGGTTGATGAATAGTGTACCTGAGTTTTAGGGCTAGGGGCGCCCGAGGGTTAATTCTAAGTACGACGGCGCATCGCCGAGAATATCAGTCACGGTGTTGAGCAGGTCATCCTGGGTGAAGGGCTTGCGAATAAACATTAGGCAGGTTTCGGGCGCCGGAATGCTCTCCAGCTGACGGGCCGACATCATCACGACGGGAATATGGCGATACTTTTCGTCCGCCGCCAGATGCAGACAGAGCGCGTGACCGGCCATGCGCGGCATCATTTCGTCGCACAAAATCAGGTCAGGCTCAACGCCACCGAGCTTTTGAAGCGCATTGTAGCCATCAAACGCCATCACAACGTTGTAGCCGTAGTCGCTCAATACATCACCCAGCATGTGCGAAACCGCCGAATCATCTTCAACGATCATAATTGTAGTCATGCTAATCTCCTTGGCCTCGGCTGTAACTTACACCTCCTTAGTTTAAGCACTTGATATACCACCAATTTGCCTGGCTAGCCCAGCAGTACGCCTGGCGAAAATTAGGATTTATTAATGTTTTTCTCAGAATCGTGGAGATGAGCAGATGGGCTGCTGCAGACTGCCCCCAAATCTAGGATAGAATTAAGCGATTATTGCGATGCTATGGGCGAGGTGATGGTGGCTATGCGCTGATCATCTCGGCCCTAAATCTATTCGGGAGCGATACCAATGGCACGTAAACCAGGCAGCACCCTTGTCTATACCACCGATCCCGATCCCGAGCCTGACAATGCGCCCGCGCCCGCCTATCCCTCGGCGGGCAGCCAGACCGCCCGGATTCGGCGCGAGCGCAAGGGCCGGGGTGGCAAAACAGTCACCATCGTCGGCGGCCTGCAGCACGATCCGCAGACGCTGGCCACGCTGCTGCGCAGTCTGAAGCAGGTGTGTGGGGCCGGGGGCGCGCTCAAAGATGGCGAGCTTGAGATTCAGGGCGACCATCGCGAGCGGGTCACCACCGCGCTCAAGGCGCTGGGCTATGGCGTCAAGCAGGTCGGCGGCTAGCCCCGCAGAGCATTCTTTGGATTTTATTTGACATAATGATTTAAGGGTTATGTGGTGCGGAGCCATCACATAAGCCACGTTGAACGTGGCGCGACTTCGCCGCCTTTGGGGATTCAAGGGGGACCTGGTGGTGGGAAAAAGCGCGGTGCTGGGGGATCACGATCAGCGATCTACGACCGTTCGGCGCACCACTCCTGCGTTTGCCCATGGAGTATGGCCAAACCCGCAGCGATGATGATCGAATCTCGCCAGAGTCGGGCCGGCGTGGTTGGGCCACCACGCACGGTGGCACACGGAATTGACCGTCACCGGCTGCCGATGCCGGGACGGGGCGCGATCAGGGGCCGTCAGGCCGTCATGATCGTCCGATCCGGCGGGGCGCGTCCCGGTTGGGCCGGGATCACCTGGCGCTGCATGATCATGCCACAGCGCGGACAGGTGGCCAGCGGGTGTGCCCGATCAGCGGGGTCCGGGAGCGGCACAGAGGGCACCTGTTAGCACAGAGGGGAGGGCGAACCGGGTGACGAGGTCCGTGAACCGTCCCCATGCATCAACGGAGTTTACAGGCTCGTAGAGAAGGGAATCCCTCCCTCCGCTGTGTTCGCTCTGTAAGCATGCTTACAGAGCGAACACACGAGTCCATGCTATGATATGAGCAGCGATGATGGATTCATACGTTGAGGCATGGCCCTTGAACGGATCTGAATTCTATGTGTACCACAATGATGAGTAGGATACGACGATGCTACGAATCTATATTGCAACCCATTGTCGGAACTGTACCCGGGCATTGGCTCTGGTCGAACGCCTGCGCGAACAACGCCCAACCCTCCCCTGTGCGCTGATCGATATCGATGAGCCAGGTGTTGTGATCCCAAAACAGGTGATTGGCACACCAATCTATATGTGGAATGATCGGATTCTCTTTATGGGCAATCCGAGCGAAACAGAGTTATTGGAGCGTGTGGATGAACTCTCGCACCACCAATCCTGCAGAGCGGCGCAACAAGCAGGAGTATCTGCGCGAAGTTGAGATCTTTCAAGATCTGGCGGCGGAGGAGCTGGCCCACCTGGGTGCGTATGCCCCGATGCAGCGGGTGGCGGCCGGAACGGTTTTTTACTCAGCAGAGGAAACCAGTGAAGTCCTGTTCATTTTGAAAGAGGGACGGGTGCGGCTCTACCAACTCTCACCAGATGGCAAGATCTTGACAACGGCGCTGCTGGAAGCGGGGACGATCTTTGGCGAGATGGCCCTGCTGGGCCAGGGCTTGCACGGGAGCTATGCCGAAGCGCTGACCCCCTGTCTCCTGTGTCTGATGAGCCGTGAAGACGTCAAGTCGCGCTTGCTCGGCGATGTACGCATCGCTTTCCGGATTACGGAGATGCTGGGCCGGCGCCTGATCGATGCCGAGCGCCGTATGTCCGACTTCGCGTTTAAGAAGCTGCCGGAGCGCATCGCATCGCTGTTGCTCCACCTCGCTGCGCAGCCGCGCGCACGCTTCCTTGGCCGAGACCGGCCCGAGGTTCGATCCACCCATGAGGCATTGGCTGAGATGGTTGGTACCTATCGTGAAACAGTTACCAAGATCCTCAACGAGCTCCAGGCGGCGGGGTTGATCGAACTCCGTCGCGGGAAGATTCTCCTGGTGGATACGGTCGGGTTAGAACGCTTTCAGCTGGGGCACGGAGCACCTCGCTCGCCTGCGGATACAGAGTCCTCCTGATCCGCGCTAATGGAGCGCAACAGCTGGTTAGAGCGTAGAGGAAATGACGGTCTACCAGAGATCAAACAGACGAGTGAGCTGCTCTTCGAGGTTGAGTCCCCACTCACCAGTCCCAAAGGTAGCGTACTGACTCAGGCTGCTGAGGGCGCCGCTCACCAACAAGGCCCCAATCCCAACCATGAGGAGCCCGCTGATCACACTCGTGCTGTGCACGAAGAGGGTTCTTCCTGCAAGATGAAATTCCCAGCCCCGCCCGCGCAAGACCCGCCAGGCGCGCGACCCCTGGCCCAGCCGACTGAAGAAGGTCGCCACCAGGATCAACGGCCCGCCGAGGCCTAAGACGTAGACGAAGGAGAGCACGGCTCCAGACAGCAGCGAGGCTCCCTGAGTTAGCAGCAAGGTTAAGATGGCGCCAAGCACCGGGCCGATACAGGCCGTCCAGCCTAAGGCGAAGGTCAGGCCATACAGATAGGCGCCCGTCAGCGTCGCCCGGCGGGATTGGGTAACCTGCGGGCCGCTGAAGCCCTTGCCAACCATGCTCATAAGCCCAAACCCAATGATCACGACCCCGCCAACCTGGGCAAATAGCGTGCGGTTGCTGCCGACCAGCTGCCCAATTGCCGTGAAGGAGGCGCCGACAATGACCATGGTGGTGGCCAGGCCGGCAAAGAAGCTCAGCGACGAGAGCAAAACTTTGCTTCGTCGGTGCGCAGGCGCCAGGGTATCGTCGGCCGTTCCGAACGTCCAGGCAAAGTAGGCCGGTAGGATCGGCAGCGTACACGGCGAGAGGAACGAGAGCACGCCCGCCAGGAAGGCGGCCGGCGCCAGCGCCAGCAGGTTGGCCTGCGGCGCGATCACGCCAAGCGACGGCTGATCGCTGGCCGGCCGAAAGAGCACAAACACTATCGCTCCACCGAGGATGAGCAGAATCGCCCCAATCAGTCCGCGCTGGAGCGTCACCGTATGTTTGATCAGACCCTGGTCCATTGCAACTCCTTATCCGTGAAGAGACGATCTGGCCGCATCACTGCCCATACACCCGACAGGTCTCGGCCTGCGGACAGATCAACGCAGCAAAGGCAAACCAGAAGTGGTTTGCGTGAATAACTGGCGTCAGCTTTTTCCCCTCCAGCGGCCCGGCAACGGCCCGGCCCGTCACACTCCAGCGACTGCCGGTCTCGCTATCGATAATCGCCGCAGCGCTGACCGTGAAATGCAGCTGCCGATCCTCAAGGATCGGGCTGAATACGGCGGCCGACCCGACATCGCGCGACTCAGCGATGCTGTCCCGATCAAGCGCCGAGGTGGTGCCGGGCTGATGAAAGACCACCACCGGCGCGCCGCCCACCCGATCTTCGACAACCTGCTGCTGGGCAAGCAGGGCGAAGGGATAGGCGACCGCCTCATTCCCCTGGCGCAGACCAACGACCCGTTCCATTGCCGGCAGGCGCTCATCACGCGGGCCGGTGTATAAAAAAGGCTGCTCGCTGGTGTCATAGCCGTTGTAGGGGTTGCGCCCATAGTCGCGATCGGCCCCCGTCGCACGGGAGAGCACCTGCGCGTTGGGGAACTGCTGGGCTGCATCACGCCATGAGACGATGCTCACCGACAGAAAGGTTAGCTGTTCCCCCGCCAGTTCGCCGATGATGGCATCGCCAGAGGCCTGCTGCCAGAGCGACTCCGTCTGGCGATCCCACATCACCAGATCGCTGTTGCGCAGGAGCCCGGAGGTGCCGAACGTCAGGGTGCGTGCACCGACCCGCCGATCAAAGGCAATCGCGGTGTTACACAGCGGGCAGAACGTGACCACAACCGGATCGCCGCCAACCGTATCGTTGACGATCTCGTGCCAGATCAAAATCTGGAGCGGATAGATCCGGACCGCGCCATTGTGCTCGAAGAGCGCCACCGGCTCGGTGTCTGCTAGCCAGCTCTGGGCCGCCGTGATCGGCTCGAATACCGGCTGATCGATCGGCGGAATGCCATCGCGCGGCGGGCCGCCACTGCTCAGCTCGGCATAGTCCACCGTATGGCGGCGAAAGTCGGTCTTCCAGCCATGCCCATACGGCAGGCTGGGTGGCTCGGCTTCAACAATCACGTGGGGCGCTCCTTGGTTCAGGATCAGCGGTGTTTTTTCGGATTGCGCTGGATCGGGCGCTGGCGCACACCCGGATAGGAGGATGAGCGCGCTCAGCAGCAATGCCCATGCAGGCTTTGGACGTGCTATCGAGATCATACCGATGCCTCCGTAATGCAGAATATTTCGGTGACGTGCCCTGTCTGGCGCACAATCTGCCCCTATGATAGATGCGCGTGGAACGGCGGTCTGTAAGCTAGCTCACACTCTGGCACATACTGCTACCGAAAATCTCACGTTTGGGCTGGTCTGTAAGCTTGCTTACAGAAGAGTACACCAAAAGATGGCATACTGTTCACATGACACTGTTAAAGGGTGTACGCCGTTGATTTCCGTGAGGGAGCAGCCCTGGTGCGCGATCTCTGGCGTACCCGTGAAAAGGATTCAACAATGAGTAAACGCAAGACTGGCAGCCGCAACCACCAGCGCCACCTTCAGAATCAGAAAAGCCCGCTCGGGGTCTGGATTGGAGCCGGAGTTATGCTCATCTTGATCGTCGTCGCAATCGGCTGGACGACGGCAACCAACAGTACCCATGGGACGCCGCTGAAGCAGCACCCGAATGAGAACGATCTGGCCACGCTACAGGCGGCCGAGTCGGGCAGCCTTGGCCGCCCGATCCTGGTGTGGTTCCACGCCGACTCCTGCCACGTCTGCCAGATGCTCAAGCGCGAGGGGACGATCAACGCGCTGGAACAGCAGTACAATGGCAGGGTTGATTTCAGTATGGTCAATATTGAGAAGCCGGAGTCGCGCACCGCTGCGCGAACCTATCGGGTCAGTGCAACGCCAACCTTTGTGCTCTTTGACCGTCAGGGATCGGTGGTGAGCCAATTTGCGGGCTGGCCTGGTACAGCGGCGGTCGCGGGTGTTTTAGATCAACTTGCCGATCAGCAGTAACCCATGGCCGAGGGTTGCCTGCGCGGAGACGATGGATTTTTGAAAAGGAGCCGCATGAAGCTGCACCAAATTCCGCTGGTCGGGATCGTTATCGTTGTGCTGAGCGCTATGCGGCCCTGGGCGATCCAGCTGCGCCAATCACGATCGTTGAGTTCTCGGACCATGGCTGCCCATCCTGCCGGTAGTTCGAGCTGGCGACGTTTCCAGGTCTGAAAGCGGACTATATTGATACCGGCAAGGTTTACTACGAGTGGGACACCAGCGCAGATGCGGCGCTGCTCGCCTTCCAAGGCTATGCCGAGAGCATCGAGATTGATGCGGCTCAGCTGGCGCAATGCGTGACGGAAGGCCAGCAGCGCACGGATATTGATGCGGATTTTGCGGAAGGGCTGGCCATCGGAATCCGCGGCACGCCAAGCTTTTTGATCAACGGCAAGCTGCTCCCTGGCGCCCAGCCACTGACTGTCTTTAGCCAAATTCTCGATCAGGAGCTGGGGCAAGCGCCGTAAGGTGACGGATAGCGATGATCTGCTGCGGTCAGACCACGCCGTGTGCGCTTTGATTACACGTACGGTACACTAGGATTGGGCTTTTTTGAAAGGGTGTACGAGCAAAGGGATCTCCCAGCGCCTGCACACAGGAGGACACAAATCTATGTCAGGACACTATGACGTGCTTATTATCGGCGCCGGCCAGGCCGGAGGCCCCCTCTCCACCGCCTTCGGGAAGGCTGGCCGGAAGACCGCCCTGATCGAGCGCGAACACGTCGGGGGCACCTGCATCAATGTGGGCTGCACACCGACGAAGACGATGATTGCCAGTGCGCGTGTCGCTTACCTTGCCCGGCGGTCGGCTGAGTATGGCGTCCACGTTGGCGCGATCACGGTTGACCTCGCCAAGGTTCGCCAGCGCAAGCGCGCCATTGTTGAACGCTGGCGCAGCGGGAGTCGGCGCCAGATCGAGGAGGCTGATGGGGTCGATTTGTATGACGGCGAAGCCGAATTCACCGGGCCGAAGACCGTCAACGTGCGGCTGAACTCGGGCAAAACCTGTTCACTCACGGGTGAGACGATCATTATCAATACTGGGGCGCGACCAGCCAATCCGCCGCTTGAGGGACTGGATGGTGTGTCGATGCTCACCTCAACCACCATCATGGAGTTGGATACGGTTCCGCACCACCTTCTGGTTCTTGGCGGCGGCTATATTGGTCTCGAATTTGCCCAGATGTTTCGCCGCTTCGGGAGTGCGATAACCATCGTCCAACGCAGCGATCAGCTGCTGACCCACGAAGATCGCGACATTGCCGAGGAAGTCGTGACGATCTTGCGCGAGGACGGGATCCGCGTCCTGCTGAATACGGACGCACAACGGGTTGCCCAGGACGCCGACGGAACGATCCATCTGACCGTTCGTACTCCTGATGGCGATACGGTCCTCGACGGCTCGCATCTCCTGGTTGCCACTGGGAGGACACCCAATACTGAGGCCCTCAAGCTCCATGTCGCCGGCATTCATACCGACCAGCGCGGCCACATCCTGGTCAACGAGCGACTGGAAACCAACGTTGCTGGCATCTACGCCCTCGGCGATGTCACCGGCGGCCCGGCCTTCACCCATATTTCGTACGATGACTTTCGCATCATGCGCACCAATCTGATCGAGGGTGGCAGTGCCACCACGGCCGGACGGCTGGTCCCATACACGGTGTTTATCGACCCCCAGCTTGGTCGGGTCGGGTTGACCGAGCACGAGGCGCGGCAGCAAGGATTCACCATCCGCGTGGCAACCCTGCCAATGAACGCCGTCGCCCGAGCCATCGAGGTGGACGAAACACGCGGCATAATGAAGGCCATCGTAGACGTCCAGACAAACTATATCCTTGGGTGCGCGATCCTTGGAATTGAGGGCGGCGAGATCATGTCGGCACTCCAGATTGCGATGCTCGGCAATCTGCCCTACACGGTGCTGCGCGATGGCGTGTTTGCCCATCCAACCTTGATCGAGTCGTTGAATAATCTTTTTATGGCGCTCGATGCCCAGTAACGTGGTGGGACGACATGCCCGTGGCTGTGTCGCCCCACCATACGATCTGTCGCTAGAGCAAAGGAGTGGCTACGATGCCCCGTGTCCTCGTATTCGATGTGATTGAGACGATGCTTGATCTCCGGGCGCTTGACCCGCACTTTGCGGCGATCTTCGGCGATCCTGCGGCACGCCAGGAATGGTTTCAGCAGATGCTGCAATCCGCCCTGGTTGCCACCGTGACCAGTCGCTACGCCGACTTTGGTGCGATTGGCGCTGCAGCCCTGGAGATGACCGCGCAACGACGCGGGATAACCTTGAGCGCTGCCCAGCGCCAGCAGGTGCTCGGCACGATCCGCCAGCTTCCGGCGCATCCCGATACGCAACCTGCCCTTGATCGCCTCCGCAGCGCCGGATTTCGCATGGCAGCGCTGACCAATTCAACCGCGCAGGTTGCCCAGGCGCAGCTTGCCCAGGCCGGATTGACGGAGTACTTCGAGCAGATTCTCTCGGTCGATGCAGTTCAACGCTTCAAGCCTGCACCCGAGGCCTACCGAATGGCAGCCGAGCGGCTCCAGGTCGCCGTGGGGGAGATCCGGCTTGTGGCGGCGCACGCATGGGATATCGCCGGGGCGCTGCGGGCTGGGTGTGCGGCGGCGTTCGTCGCCCGACCGGGCAAGGTGCTCGATCCGCTCGTGGAGCCGCCGGATGTGGTCGGCGCGGATCTCGCTGAGGTCGCGGCGCAGATTGTGGCCATTGAGCCTGGCGCCTAACACCAGGATTCCCCGTCAGCGTAGGAGCAGATCTGCGGAGGGTATGCGCAGATCGGTTTTTATTTAAGGCAGGCTCAGGGAGCATGACCTGCTCGTACCTGATCGCTGCATACCCTCCGTCGGCGACCGCCGCTGCAGCATCGGGCCGATCTCCTCGGGCACAGCAGCGTGTGTAAGCAAGCTTACAGACCGCAGCCGATCCTCCATGCTACTCTCCTGAGTATGGAAATCCAGTGCAGATGCGACGGGACTCAGCGTGAGTTCTGGAGTCTGCCTGGTAGGTTAAGGAGAATCATAATGATCGGATCTATGCTCAAACGCAGCCTCCTCGCGCTGCTGGCGGTCGCACTCTTGGCGCTTGGGAGCGTCACGCCGGGAGTAGCACGCG
>DAOTUS010000677.1:0-2076 GCA_034437415.1 Herpetosiphonaceae bacterium | reverse complement strand
GTCGAGCGCGGGTCGATCAGGTCAACCGGGTCGAGCTGTTTGCCGCAGCTGTCGCACTGGTCGCCGCGGGCTTTATCGTAGCCACAGTGCGGGCAGGTGCCCTCGACGTAGCGGTCGGGCAGAAAGCGCTTGTCGGCCTCACTGTAGGTGCCGATCATCTCCTTCTGGAAGATGTAGCCGTTGTTCAGCAGGCGGGTGAAAAAATCCTGCGTCACCGCATAGTGATTCTCGGTCGAGGTGCGGGTGAACAGGTCGTAGGAAAGCCCAAGGTCGCGCAGGTTGCGCCGGATCTCGGCGTTGTAAAAGTCGGTCAGCTCGCGCGGCGTCTTGCCCTCTTTCTCGGCCCGCACCGTGATCGGCGTACCGTGGTCGTCGGTCCCGCTGACCATCAGCACATCGTTGCCGACCAGGCGCTGATAGCGGGCGAACACATCGCTTGGCACCCCAAATCCCGCCACATGCCCAAGATGGCGGGCGCCCGATGCGTAGGGCCAGGCCACCGCGACTAAAATTTTCTTGCCCATAGAGAGGCCTCCAGCTACAAAATATTCGCTAAACGTGCATTTTTAAAGCGTGACACAAAAAAACCGAGCAGGTGTGCCCGGAATCAGAATCGTATTCGTTTACAGGGCCGGTGTATTCATCTGGCGGGGCGGCCCGCCATAAACCCACCGGCGGTCAGGCGCACGCCCGCCCACAGCCAAAAATCCACCGCCTGCAAGTGCCGGGGTGTTGCCATATCAAGGTTTTGCTGTTGGCTGATGGCTGTCATGGGTTTGCGCTCCTTGGGTGCATTGTACCACAGCGCGTTCAGTGCCTGGCTCATTTGATCGATTTACCTGATCGGCCTAAATCAGAAGCGGCCCAGCCACCAGAACCATTTTGGTGGCTGAGCCTGGCGAAGTCAAGCCCGGCGAAGTCAAGCCTGGTGTATGACGGATTTCCCAGTATTGACCTTCGTGGCCTTCGTGGATCGGTCCTTAAACGATATTCCTAACCCCTAGCTCAGGCACCACCCACGCCAGATCCCCAGCCCGACCAGCGTGAACGCGGACAGCGAGAGCATGCCCAGGTCGCCCCAGGTGATCCGCCAGCGCCGCCGCGGCCGCACGGCGTGCAGGCTCATCCAGAACAGCCCCAGACACACCATCAGCTCAATCACCAGCGTGGTGCGCCAGGTCGAGCGCGGCTCCGCCTGGATCGGCAGGCCGTTTGGCCCGAAGGCGTTCGGGTCGATCGGCGGATAGATCCCGATCGAGAATGTGCGCCAGCCGGGAAACGCCAGCCCGGTGTTGTACTGGCTGGGGTCGATCGGCATGCTGCTGCTTTTGAAATCGCCCAGAAAGGCCATTGTGGAAACCCCGCCGTTGAAGCCTGAGCTTGGCCCCGAGAGCACCGCCACCGACGAGGCCAGCGCGCTGATCGGGTTGGGCGTGAGCAAGGCCCGTGGGACCGGCTGGTCGGAGCGCGCCGTCCAGATCTCGGCGCTGAACAGCAGGCCGCCCAGCACCAGGCCAATCAGCAGATACGCCAGCACCGCCGCCCGCCCGGTGCGCCCGGTGATCGCCGAGGCCCAGATGCCGATCATCGCGCAGGTAATCGCGGTCAGCACGATAATCGCCGCCGCCTGCACCACATTGCGGGCGGTGATGCCGCCGAACAGGTAGACGATGCTGCCCAGCGGAACCGCCGCGATCAGCAGCAGCGCGACATAGCTTAGCGCTGCGATCAGCTTGCCCCACAGCAGCCGCCACGGCGGCAGCGCGGTCGACACCAGCATCTCGTAGGTCAGCCGCTCGCGCTCGGAGCTAATCGCGCTGACGGTGACGGCCGGCGCCACCAGACAGACCAGAAACAGCAGCGTAAAGGCCAGCCCGGCAAACAGCGTCTGGCCGATCTGGGCGCTAAACAGCGGCTGGCCAAAGCGCTCGGCGCTGGTCGCCCGCATAAACAGCCCGTAGCCAACCAGCCCCAGCCCCACCAGAAACCCGGTCAGCAGCACAAAGGCCCGGCCGCCGCGCATACGCGAGCGCAGCTCCTTGACCACAATCGGATTGGCCCCCACCGGCAGCCGCC
>DAOTUS010000676.1:0-2774 GCA_034437415.1 Herpetosiphonaceae bacterium | reverse complement strand
GATCGGGGATCGGGGATTAGGGAATGGTTATGTCCGGCGGGTCTCCGTACTCGCCCGCATCCTACCCACCAAAATACTGGTAAAACAGGATGCCCGCCGCGAGCAGAACGACCGCCCACGCAAGAATGCTTAGAACCCGGCTGGGTTTAGGATTGTCGACAGGCGGCGGTGACTGATACATTGTGCTCCCTCGCGATTTTATACTTAGCCAAGAAACTGAATAAACAGCGTCGCCACAAAAATCAGCAGCAGGAGCAGCGCAATCAGCCGGATAATCGGGCGGCGCCGAGGATTCTCAGCCGGTGGCGGCGACTCGTACATTGCGATCTCCCTCTCAGCGCGGGTCCGCCGCCAGGGTTGCTGGCGCCGGGGCGGGCTGCGGCAATTTCGGCACCGCATCGAACAGATGCAGGCCCCACTGGGCGGCCGGGCCAATGCTCAGGGCAAAGATTAGGGTGCCGACCCCGGCCTTGCCGCCCATCAGCCAGCCGCACAGCAGCACCACCAGCTCAATCGCGGTGCGCACCCGCCGGACCGGCCAGCCCGAGCGGCGGCTGAGAATCATCATCAGGCTGTCGCGCGGCCCGGCGCCCATCTGCGCCCCGATGTAGGCGCCGGTCGCCAGCCCGCAGGCCACCATCGCGACCGCGTAGTAGCTGTAGGCCCAGACTAGGTTCGGCGCCGTCGGCACCAGCGGCAGAGTCAGGTCGATAACCAGGCCAATCAGCAATATGTTGGAGATTGTCCCCCAGCCAAACCGCACCCGCGCCAGCATCAGCCCGCCCAGCAGCGCAAAGCCAACCAGCTGGCTGACCACCCCGACCGGCAAGCCAATCAGGCGGCTAATCCCCTGGTGGAACATATCCCACGGGCCAAGCCCCAGCTCACTGCGCAACATCAGCGTAATCGCAATGCCGTACAAACATAGACCAATCATCAGCTGCACCCATTGGCGGGCTGAGCCACGTCGAAAGCCAGTCATAGCAGTCCCAAATCATCAAGCCAATCCACGCTGATTGGAAGCGAAACAATACAGATGATCATACCTGCATATGACGGCGACATCCAGTGACAAAGCGGCGGCGTGTCCTATGACAATTGGTAGCTGGCAGCTGGCAGCTTGTGGGCTAGTCTGGTTTATACAGGATTATAGCTATTAATAATTTGGGCTTTAGTTACAATACCCTCGCCAATTAGGGCGGACTGGTCGCCGGTTGGCGCGGGTGAATCCGCCCAAGGCTTGTCATGGTATGTATGAGTTCCGTCAATAAAACGGGATCAGGTTTTTCCGGAAGCAATTTCAATACCAGATCGATATATTTCTGGCCCCGATATCCAGTCTTAAGATCCAAGATGCTGATCGGGGGATCGTCCACCCGCTGATCAGTCACCAGGGCGGCGGCAACGTTCACCATGAACAACGCCAGATTGGCGGCATTCGTCACGGCGGTGGGCGTCACATTCATGAAATCTTCCAGGCCCCAATGTTGCTTGGCATCGCGGAAATTGAACTCGATCTGGAATCGTAACCCATAATAGTCGATGATCGTGGTCGCACTGAGGTTCAGATCGCTGCTAAACAAAATGATATGGCCTTGCTTGCCCGTCTGGGTGTTCGTTTTCTGGATGATCACCACATTCAAGGGCTGCGGGAATTCTTTGTGGAGCAGTTCGATCTGGAAGATGCGGGTCGTGACGCCACCCACAACGGTGGTCGTTTGGAGCGCCACGAGCGGCAGGGCGCGATAGTCCAGTTTGGCCCCATAGATCCGGCGGGGACCGCGCCCGGCGTAGCGTCCCGTGTACGGCAGCCAGAGCGCGGCATCGGTGCGCAGCTTGGAAATCAGGTGCAGATTCTGAGCGCGGGCCATCTGAAGGGCGGCGGCATGCCCAAAATAGCCATCCAAGAGCAGGTAGGTCAGCGGCACGAGCGGCGCAATCCGCTGGGTGAGGGCGCCAATCATGGTGCCGATGCGCTGCAATTCCGGCGACAGCGGGCGGTCGGTTTTGGGGCGGGTGCGGCTGCCTTTTGGACGGCCGGGCTTCCGCCGCTCCGCGGCCGGCCGCTGGCTGCGGGCGGCCTTCCTGGCGTTGGTGGCGGCGGTATCGGCGGGCGTGCGGATGACCTGCTCGATGGCCATGGGGAAGGCCCGGCGTTCGTTGACGCTGACGAGCGACAGGGCAAAGAAGGCCAGGCCGGGCACCGGCGCCCCGTAGATGCTGGAAAAGAAGCGATCCACGCCATGGGTGGCGGTGCCCGCTTTGGTGACGACGGTTTCATCGCCGGCAAGCAGATAGATGGTCGTGGGACGGTGAAGGTGGGTGCGAAAGACGAGCCACATGAGCGTGGCCCAGACGATGGGGGTCTGAAAGAAGCGCTGGATGGTGCGATAGCTGCCACCGCGACCCGACCAGCGAGCCATGCCGGCCATCGTAATGCGCCCGGTCATGGTCAGAATCGCCACAATGATCACGGCCAACTGGCGGCGGACAACGCTGGGGAGGGCTGGCTTAAGGCAGGCCAACACTGCTACAATAGGATGCATGGACGTTTGTCTCCGAGCTGTGATGTTTTGTCACCCGCACTCTACGACAAACGTCCATGCGTGTCTATGGCTCAGCACACCCGCTGATCGGGCTCTGTTTTGGCGAGGGTATTGCTCAAAACAGCGTTTTTTGATCGGTATGTCATGGTTTAACGGCACCAAAACCAAAAAAGACGGGAACAGTATCGCTCATTCATGCTAAAAATAAGCATTTGCTCGCCTATCATG
>DAOTUS010000675.1:0-5929 GCA_034437415.1 Herpetosiphonaceae bacterium | reverse complement strand
TGGTTGCGGTTGCGGGAACACTCGTGGCGGTGGCGGTTGGGGGCACGCTCGTCGCGGTCGCAAGTCCCGTGGTGGGGGTCGCGGTTGCGCCATTGATACACGGCCGACTGCCGAGTGCCCAGGTCACCGCCGCATCAAACAAACTCCAGCCCGCCGGCGTGAGTGGGGCCAGCGCGGTATCATCGTTGAGGAACAGCCCGACGCGCCGGGCTGGGGCCAGGGTCGTGGTGTCGTTGAGGAGCGCGCACGACTCATAGCCAAAGATCACGCTGCGGGTATTCCCACCGGCCCGCGCAATCACCACTGCGTTGGCATTCGGTTCGCCATAGGGCAGCACTTTGGCGCTGGCAACGACCGTGACGGTGCCCGTGAGACCCGCCGCGAGCGGATGGGTGCTGTCCACTATGCTCAGCGTCGTGACCGCCTCCGTGCTCCCCTGGTCCGTACCCGTGGTGCTGCCGGTCATGCGCAGATCATCATAGAGCGCCCACTCCCAGACGATCACGGGCACCGCCACTGCAGTGAATTTGGTTCCGACATGGCCCGACGTGACCGTGGATGAGATCAGCACCAGGGCTTTGCCCGCTGCATCGCTGCTGACCGCCGCACTGGCGGTTTTGACCACCACGGTGTAGCCGCGCGCTTCGAGCCTGGCTTGGATGACGCTATCCCCATTGGTTGTCGGCAGCGGGACGACGCCAACCACGAACAGCACCGTGCCCGTCGCGGGTGTGGCGGTGGCGAGGCTGGTGGCCGTCGCGGTTGGTGGCACACTGGTCGCGGTGGCGGTTGGTGGCACACTTGTCGCCGTCGCCGTTGGGATCACGGTGGGCGTGGCGGTGGGCGGCGTGCCTGCGGCGGTGCCGGTGGCCTCGTCGAGCGCGATCCGCTGGCCGCGCCGATTGACCGTGTAGGTCAGGCGATGGCGCGGGGTGCCATAGACCGTCGTCTCCAGGCTGCGCAGCCGATCGGCGGTGTCGTAGCCGTAGACCGTCGTGGCCCCGTTGGCCCGGCTGAGACTCCCCAGCCGCCCGGCGGGATCATAGGTGTAGTCGGCCAGCACCGTGGCGCCCTGGCGCACCGTATCCATCTGCCCGCCGGGGGTGTAGGTGTAGTCCACCACCGTCCCGCTCGGATAGCGCAGCTGGGTCCGCTGGCCACCCGCATCGTAGCTATAGCCGACCACGCCGCTCGCCGCCGTCACGGCCTCGATCCGCCCTAACGGATCGCGGGCGAAGCTGGTGACGCCGCTGGCATCCTCCAGGCTGATCCGCTGGCCGCGCCCATTGTACTGCTCGACAATCGGCCCGCTCAGCGCGGTCGCGGTGGTGCTGGTGCGGCGGCCGAGATCATCGTAGCCATACTGGACAGCATAGGCCGCGCCACGGGGATCGCGTTTGGTCACGACCCGGCCGGCCACGTCGTAGTCCCAGCGGGTCACCTGGCTCAGCGCATCGGTCGCGCTGGTCGGGCGGTTGGCGCTGTCGTAGGACGTCGTGCGCTGACGATTGGCGCGGGCATCAATAAACCACTGCTGGTTGCCGGCCCGGTCGTAGCTGTACCAGGTGGTCAGATTGCAGTCGGTGGCATCCGGCGCACACGTGGTCTGCACGTTTTCCTGCGCGGCGCGAATCTGGTCGCGGAGGGTGTACATGAAGCGGGTCTCGCGATCGAGCGGATCGCGGCTGGCGATCGTGCGTCCCGCGCTATCGTAGCGGGTGGTCTGCACCAGATCGCGGTCGACGCCATCGCTCGTCTCCACGACGCCATTCTGGTAGTTGACCACGGTGCGCACCGCGCGGCCGAGGCCATCAATGAAGGTGACCGTGTAACGCCCGTCCGCCGTGCGGCTCCAGCGCTGCTGACCGACGCCATCATAGCCAACCACCGTCGTGCGCAGGTCGGGATCGGTGACCGTGGTTGTGCGGCCGAGGGCATCGTAGCGCAGCACGGTGGGCTGGTTGAGCGCATTGGTCTGGGTGATCACCTGCCCGAGCACGTTGTAGGCGCTCTGGGTGGTGACATTGACGCTGGCGCTGGCGGGCACCCCAGCCTGGTAGTTGACAATCGCCGCCTGCACCCGTCCCAGCGGATCATAGATCGTCCGATTGACCTGATCCAGCGGATCCGTGCGATCAACGACCTGATTCAGGGGATTGTAGGTGCTGCTGGTGCGGACATTCCAATCGGGGTGGGCGGGATCGAACGGCGCACAGCCGCTGGGTACGGCAACCCCCGCCGCCGTGCGACAGTTCTGGATGGTGGCGGTGCTGCGGCCCAGCGCATCATAGATGGTGTGGGTCCAGTTCCCGGTCACCGCACGGGTGGCCACCAGCCGCCCGGTGATCGGATCGTAGACCGTGCGCGTGACCTGGTTGAGGTCGGTGCGCCCGGCCGGCTGGACGAGGCTGGCGTTGCGGGTGACCACGACGGTGCGCCCGAGGCCGTCGTACTGGAACAGCGTGATCCGATCGGTCAGCGCCGCGGTGGGGTCGAACGCACCATCGACGAAATTCTCAATCATCCGCTCGACGCGGCCCTCGGGGGCGTAGCGGGTCACCTGGACCAGGTTGAAGTCCTGTGGCTCGGCGCCAGGAATGGTCTCCGGCTGCGGGTTCAGCGCATAGTTGAGGGTGGTCGTCACCGGGCGATTCAGCGCATCGTAGGCGGTCTTTGTCCAGCGCCCCAGCGGATCGCGCTGGAGCACGACATTGCCCTGCGCATCGTAGCGGCTAATCGTCTGGACATTCACATCTGGGGAGACGCCAAGCGCGATCGCGGGCCGATAGTTCTGGGTCACCGTCACCGGGCGGCTCTGGTCGTCGTAGTCGGTGCGGGTCACCCGGATAGTGGCATCCGTAAACGTCTGGCTGGCGGGCACAAACGTCCCGGTCAGAATCCCCGTCTGGGTCACCAGGCTGGTGCGCCCAAGATCGTCGTAGCCAACCGCCACCCCGACGTTCGCATCGGGATAGGCGGGTGTATAGAGGGGCAGCGGGGCCGTGGCGCTCGTATCCGGCACGAGCGGCTCGCCCGCCGGTGACACCGGATTGTTGACCGTCCAGCGGATCTGGCCGCGTGTATTGTAGGAGGTGACGCCGTAATAGCGCCCATCGACGCGCTGCTCCCAGATGCGCCGCCCCAGCAGGTCGTAGCCATAGAGTGTGGGGATATTGCGGGTCGGAAACTGCGGCGCATACACCCCGGTCCCGCGATAGTGCTGGATCGTGCGCCACACCAGCCCATCGGGCCGATAGTCGGTGTGGGTGGTCTGGGCCAGCGCCGTGCCATACCCCACGGTCACATCGGTCACCCGGCCCATGTGGTTGCGGGTATAGACGGTGGTTTGCGCCAGCGGCGTGAGCGCCCCGACGTTTGTCCGGGTCATATCGCGGATGAGAACCCCGCTCGAATTCCGCGCCCGATCATAGCTCATGCGGGTCAGCACGCCAGCGGGGGTGCGCTGTTCGGCGAGGCGATTGACGGTGTCGAGATTGCCGGTATAGGTATAGCGGGTGGTGAGGCGCAGGCCATCCGTGGCCAGCACGCTGGTCTCGGTCAGCGTCTGCAATGGTCCATAGATCATCGTCGTCGTGATCCCACGACTCGTGATCTGCGTTGGCAGTGCGGCGGCGATGGACTGACCGCCGGAGAGTGGCTGGGCCGTATACTGCACAGCGGTCGTGGCCCCGTTGGCATCCACCAGCGTGGTTGGGAAGCCATCCTGATTCGCCTGGGTGCGCTGAATGACACCGTTTGCATCGACCTGAAAGGCCGGGATCGCCCGCCCCTTGAAGGCGGTGAAGCCGGCAAACTGACCATTGTGGGACTGATAGCGCGGCGTGCCGTCGAGCCGGTAGCCATCGACGGAGGACTGCGGGGTTCCAGCGGCACCCTGCCGCAGCACCGTGGTGGCGCGATAGGGGCCGCTATCCGTCGTGGTAAAGGTCGTCTCGGTGCCCTGCGCATCGACCTGGGCCACCACCCGACCATTGAGATAGATATTGCTGACCTGTTGGACACCCAGCGGATCGGTGACGGTTGTGAGCAGGCCCGCGCTATCGTAGGCATAGCGGGTCACCCCGCCGCGCAGGTCGGTGGCGGTTTCCAGCAAGCCGTCAGCGGTGTAGGAGTACTGCACCTCACGGCCAGAGCTATCGCCCACGGCGAGAATCCGGCGCATGCCATTGATCGGCGTGGCCGTAGATGTAAAGGTGAGGGTGCGTTTGGTGCCCTGATCCTCGACCGTGCGCAAGATACCATCGGCATACCGATACACGCTGGAGCCTGTTTGATCATGGCTGGACGTGGTTACCTGTCCCTGGGCATTAAAGATATAGTTTCTGCCTGACAGGGTCGTGTATGAATTTCCCCACGTGCTGCCCCGGACACCGAGGAGTGGCTGGCCGGTGGTCGCACGGAACCGCAAACGATTGCCGCTCGGGGCTTCAAAAATCGTGAGGGCCGGATCAGATGGAGGACTGATCAGCAGACGCTGATCGAAGCTATGGCGCCAGCCACGGCCAAAGGGCGAGTCGCCAATCGTGGGATCGGCGGCAAATAAGGAGGTGTAGGTCCGCTCCATGGAAAGCGCCGACGCCATGGTGGGGACCACCAGATCGGCGGCCTGGTACGAGAAGGAGCCGGAGTAGGTATTGACCTGACTGCGGTGATTCTGGAACTGGGTACCTTCATCACATGCGCAGCGACCGGCAAACTGATCCTCCGGAATGCCCAAGGGGACGTACTCGGTCACATAGGTGTTCCCTGCAAGTTGCATCCAGGTCAGCGCCGGGTTGCCATCCTGATCGACACTGAGATCGAGATTGCGAATATCCTGGCCCGGAGTCCCCACTCCCGACTGATTATACGGTCAATCATACACCACCATAGAGCCGAGCCAGCCCCGTTGGGAATCATGGACTGCAAACACAATTCGCACCTTCGTCGGAGCAGCGGGGTCGTCCAATTGGTGCCAGACGGCATAGATCTGGCCATCGGCGGTTGCGGCCAGACGAACATCATGGTTTACGGTTCCGGTATCAGCGGGGTCACGGTCCGCAAGCGCATCGGCGACCGTTACTGCTGGCGACCAGGCGGTCTCATCCGCACAACTCTCCGGACAGCTGCGCCATTGCAGGCGTTGGTTTGTTCCATAGACCTTTCCCTCAAGCGGTAGATAGAACGAATCGGTCCATTCAGGCCATGCTACATGGACCGTATCCTGCGTGTCGACCACCAAACTAAAGGTATTAACGAACGCGCTATCCCAATTGGCCGTCAGATCCACGGCCTGGATGGGGGCTTCATCAACATAATCGGCAATCCAGGAGGGGTCGGACCACGTGGCGGTGGTGGGATTGAACCGCGCATAGCGAATCCCGTTCTGACTCCTCGTAAACCCGGCACCGTTCTGATACCAGACCATATGCACGGTGTTGGTTGGTGCCAGCGCCAACAGCGGAGTATTGTGATCGGTTCGTGGGTCTTCTCCGGCAACCTCAATTTTTATGGCACCTAACGCTGTCGGCGCATGCACCCAGGCCTCATTGCGAAAGGAATTGGAGAAAATAGCACCATCACTCGCAGCGATTTTTTCCGCCGCCACGACGACCTGACGGGTTGGCCCACTGCCCCAGGCCACGATCGAGAGATGGGCCATCCGACAGTTAAACGTGCGGGTATTAATAACAATCGTTGGTGCCGCTGACCACGCGGTGGGACTCAGACACGCCGTGGCACAGTATTGATAATAGAGGTAATCATACTGAACACTATCGAGCCAAATAATATGCACCCCACCCCCATCATCTTTCAAGGGTAGGTATCGCGTGGCTCAGGCCAGGGATCCGGGATAAATCGGCCACGCGGCAGGGGTTCTTGGCGCAGGAGGGCGACCAAAATTCGCAGCACGCCCCGCCGAAAACAG
>DAOTUS010000674.1:0-7988 GCA_034437415.1 Herpetosiphonaceae bacterium | reverse complement strand
CGAGCGCCAGCGGGCCAAAGCGCGCGCTGCTCGGATTCGTCCTCGGCCAGGTTGAAGCGCCGGGCGCGCGCTCCTGCGCAGCCTCGTCGGCAGCATCGGGCCGCACTCGCTCATCGAGCCACCCTTCACCTGCAGCTACGGCCAGCAGATCAGCGTCGGCGACTATGTCTACATCAACAGCGGCTGCGTGATCCTGGACAACAGCCACGTGTCGATTGGCGACCACACCATGATCGGCCCGGCCGTGCAGATCTACACCGCCGCCCACCCGCTGGAGGCGGCGCCGCGCGCCCAGGGCTGGGAGACGGCCCTGGCGATTGGGATTGGCGCGAACGTGTGGATCGGCGGCGGCGCGATTATTCTGCCGGGCGTGCAGATTGGCCCCGGCGCAGTGGTCGGCGCTGGCGCCGTCGTCACCAGGAGCGTCGCGGCCAACACGGTGGTCGTCGGCAATCCGGCCCGCGCCATCAAAGTGATCGACACAGCACGCTCTGATCACAACGACTGAGCTGATTATCCGAGCTATCTCCCCACCCGAGGCGGCGGCCCTCTCGGCGCTGGCGTGGCCTCACGGCCGCTTCCCCGCACATTCGCTCAATTCCCCAGCGTATAATAGAGTTCTGATTATCTTGCGATGGCTAAGGGGAAATACGCGATGCTCTCTTGTTTAGGGATGCTTGGGATTTATCTGCTGATTAAAGCGGTTTTGCTAGGCGTGGGGCTGGGGATTGGGGCGCTGCTCCACTGGATCATTCCAAGCATTGATCTGGGAATCGGCACCCTTATCGGGGTGATCGTCACGACAGCAGCGATTTTTACAATTAACAAGATTATCCAGATTCACATTCCATTTGCTGATCTGCTGGACGAATCACGCATCAAAGACCCGCCGATTGTGTTTATTTCGCCCATGGATGAGGAGTTCTCACCGCCTCGAAAACACCGCCGAAAATGAATCGGAGTGCCGCTTGTTGGCGGGGCCGATCGATGTCTAAACCAGATGGCATCGACCGGCCCAGCCCAAAGCCACCCGCTGTCTGCCCACGCCATCCGGCCAATCTACCCGTCGGAGGCGGGAGCCTCGAGCCACGCCTTGAGCCGCAGGAGGCGCTCGTCCCAGGTGGCGCTAAGTTCACTGACCCACTGCTCAAGCTCGCTGAGCGGCGCCGGGGTCAGCGTGTAGCGCTTCTCCCGGCCCGCCTGCTGGACGGCAACCAGCCCCGCCGCCTCGAGAATCGCCAGATGCTTCAAAATCCCCTGCCGCGTGATCGGGTACTCCTGGGCCAGCTGGGTCGCTGTCCTGGGGCTGCGCTCGGCCTACCCGCTGGTGTCCAAGGTCGATCTGGTGCTGGTCGCGCTCGATGAGGCGCTCGACCAGGCCAATCGCTACAGCTGGGGATTCTGGTTCCAGCACTGCTGCGTGTGCATCGCCGGGGCAGATATCACACCTGCGATCCCGCCATTCCAGCCGTCGTTGGCCCTGAGCCTTGGCCTCAACGGCTATATTCAAGCCTATTGTGAGCGCGTCCAGGGCCAGCTGGGCGCCGCCAGCCCTGAGCAGCGCCCGATCGCGGGCCGAGCGTTCGCCCGCAAGCTCATCCGTACGGCATTTGGCCTGGTGAGCGTGGCGGAGCGCAGCTGAACCGCTGATCTGGCCGTCGCCGCCCAGCTGTTCGGCCGCCACTATCCCGCGCACGCCCCGACGATCCAGCTGATCCTGCAGGTCGCCCAGGATCCGCCCGCCGACGCCGCGGAGCTGGCCACACCAATGCTTGATTTCGGCCGGTGGCTGGCGGAGCGCTATCGTGCGCTGGCGGATGGGTACATTTAGGAGAAGGCACGATGCACATGATTACCGACAGCTATCCGATTGGCCAGTATGTCGTCACGACAGAGTTCGATAGCGGGGCCGAGCTTGGTGGAGAGCTTACCGCGTGGATTGAGTGTGAGGGTGAGACGCTCATCCAGCGGACCTTCTATTTTGGCGCTGACAAGCGCCGTATTCACGCCTTTGCCCGTAAGTTTGTCAGCGACCCGGCCTATCAGCGGAGCTGTCTAGCGGGAACGGTGCGTTGGGCGCGGGTCAATGCGTGGTTTTTTCGCAATAATATTGCCTACTGTCCGCAGCTGATGCCGATTCAGACCGCCGCGACACCCAAGCAGCTGAGCGCAATGCGTGCGCAAAACGATCGTGCCGAAACCTACTTCAGGCGACTCTACGCCCTGATCGATCAGCAGATCGAGCAGTGGGAGACAACGCCCGCCTATCAAAAGCACATCCGCATTGAGCAGACGCTACAGGAGCCATCGATAACAATGCTTGATCCGGCGATTGAAGCGGTTATTCTAGCCTTCAATCAGATGCCTGGCGTTGTCACCAGGTTTAGCTGTCAGGGGCTGCGGCGGGGAATATCCATTGAAGCCTGGGAGTATGGCCCGATCTGGTTTCCAGGCAAACACGAGCCGCTGGCCTACGTTCATTTTTCCGACCTGCCTGCCGATATGGCCCAACATCTGGATGCCTATGTCCGAGCCGCCAAGGTGGGTGTGATCAAGCAAGGTCGGGTCAGGGCGCAGGTGCCAGAGCAGAACAGCGCATTTATTCAGGCACTTGAAGAGTTTCGCGCACTGCACTACCGTAAAGCCGTCGATGTTATCCCAGCGCATTCAGCCAAAGGAGAACCCAATGAGCAGTACCGTTCGTCTGCTCGGCCCCGCCGAGGCGTCCGTCCTCGACCAGGTCGCCCCCAACGTGTTTGACGAGGCCGTCAGCCCGCAGTGGGCGGCCGAGTTTTTCGCCGACGCCCGCCATCACCTCGCGGTTGCGCTCGATGGGGAGCTAGTCGTTGGGATGGCCTCGGCCGTGCATTATGTCCACCCCGACAAAGCCCCCGAGCTATGGATCAACGAAGTCGGGGTTGCGCCAAGCCACCAGCGCCGTGGACTTGGCCGCCAGCTGCTTCAGGTCCTGCTGGCCCATGGCCGCGCGCTTGGCTGCGAGATGGCCTGGGTGCTGACCGAGTACGCCAACCCGACCGCGCGCAAGCTGTATGCGGCGGCTGGCGGCGTCGAAACCCCCGAGCCGGTTGTAATGATCGAGTTCCCGCTCAGCCCCGCGCCCTGAGCGTGGCCCGCCGATCAGCGCGAACCCAGCTCGCTGCGGGGCCGCACTTGATTTAGGCCACCCTGGCGGCTGGCGCCAGCAGGGTGGGAAAGCGCTGCTGAACTTCGTTGACCATGCGCTCGTAGTCGTATGACGAGACGTAGAAGCTGATGGTGCCCGGCGCCACGCCCTCGCAGGTAAAGCTCACCTGCCCGCCGTTGAGCGCCGTGCTGCGCAGGGCATAGTAGGGAACGGGGTGAATCAGCTTTTTGCGGCTAATCAGTGTGACCAGCAGCGCGACTGGAATAAGACCATAGGGAGCTCCGGTGAGGTAAAAGATCCCTACCAGGAGCACAAGCATAATTCCAATCTGGATATACAACGGTATTTCACGCTTCCCATCGACAATCAGATGATCGCCAAAGAACTGCACGACGCCCTCGCCGCGAAAGCTGCTCCCCATCGTTTTGCGCACCAGCCGCACATCGAAGGGCTGCCCAAGCACATAGCCGGGGACTGGCGGAAAGCGCGGCGTGTAGTTGACCGGGCGCTGGGCGATGGGAAACAACTTGTACGCGCCAAATCCGGTCACCAGCAGTATCCCCAGGCCAATCGCAACGCCTCCGATGGCATCAGCTTCACCGTTCACCAGGCTCCCGATAAAGCTCAGCCCGACAATCAGCCCGACAACCGCAAAGACGACCAGAAAAAACACCCCGATCACCGCCGCCATCTTTTTGGGCTTTGAGTTGTACTGCTGGGGCCGCAGGGCCGGCAGAGGAGCTTGAAACATAGACCTTCTCCCAAATAATAAACGATCCTGAAATATACAAAAAGGCGCAGCGAACACCCTTGGCGGGTGTTCGCTGCGCCTTTACAGTGGGCTAATTAGTGCTCGTTGTTGCGCTTGCCAGCTGGCTGGGTGCGATTGTTACCTTTGCCAGCTGTGTTGGCCGTGCGGCCCTGGGAGCGGGCGATCGCCTGGCTGGTCGTGCGGCCGGACGGCTGCAGCGGAGCCCTGGATCCGCCCGCAGGCCGTGGCGCTGCTGGCCTGGCTGGCCCATTCGTTGGCAGAACCACGCCTTTGGGCGCCTGACGGCGACCCTGTGGCTCACGGGGCTCGCGGGCAAACTCAACATCCTTCTTCGGCGCCAGCACCGTGTAGTCGAACTCCGGCAGCTTGCGGCGCTCGAGGTTCTGCTTGATGGCGCGCTCGATGGTGCGAACCATCAGATCGTCCTCGCGGGTCACCAGGGTGAAGGCATCGCCAGTTTTGGCGGCCCGCCCGGTGCGCCCGATCCGGTGAATGTAGGCATCGGCGGTATCGGGAATGTCGTAGTTGATCACGTGCGACACGCTCTCAACATCCAGGCCACGGGCGGCGATGTCGGTGGCGACCATAATCTGGAACGAGCCGCCGCGGAAGCCATCAAGAGCGGCCTGGCGCTGGTTCTGCGAGCGGTTGCCGTGCAGCGAGGTGGTAGTGTAGCCCGACCGCTCAATCTGCTGGGCCAGCCGTTTGGCGCGATGTTTGGTCCGGGTGAAGATCAGCACCGACTCGGTGCTGCTATGTTTGAGCAGCTCGATCAGCAGCGCAGTTTTCAGATGGGGCTCAACCGGATAGAGCGCGTGGGCCACGGTGACCGCCGGCATGGTCTGGCCAATCTGGACCGTCGCTGGATCGCGCAGAATGTCTTTGCTCAGCTGCCGAATATCATCGGGCATGGTCGCCGAGAACATCAGGTTCTGGCGCTGTGGCGGGAGTTTGCGCAGAATCCGCCGGATATCCGGCAAGAAGCCCATGTCGAACATGCGGTCGGCTTCGTCGAGCACCAGCACCTCAACCTGCGCCAGATTGACCGTGCCCTCGCCAATGTGGTCGAGCAGACGGCCAGGGCAGGCCACCACAATATCAACGCCTGAGCGCAGTCGGCGGACCTGTGGGTCCATGCTTACGCCACCATAGATGGTCATTGAGCGCAAGCCCGTATCGGCGCCAAGCTCAGCGATGGCTGTATTGATCTGTTCGGCCAGCTCGCGGGTCGGGGCAACAATCAGCGCCCGCAGACGGCCACGCTGCCCAGGGAGCAAGCGCTGCAGCATCGGCAGCACAAACGCCGCCGTTTTGCCGGTACCAGTCTGGGCCAGCCCCATCACATCGCGGCCGGCCAGCACGGCTGGAATCGCCTGGGCCTGAATTGGAGTTGGAACTGTATAGCCAAGTTGCTTAATGCCAGAGCTAATGCGGGTGTCAAAATTAAAATCGTCGAAATTCACAGTATTCCTTTGGTGAATAAATTGAACCGAGTCGCAAAGCTCTCGGCCCGCCTGCCAGAGGCAAACCCTAACAGTGTACCACAGTTTTGTCAGAAGAATATTATTGGCGGATTCGCTAGCGAATCTGATCTGGCCTAAGCTCGGCTGACCGCCCTATTGACAGAGATAGAACATATGTTTTATTATCAACTTCGGATCTGATTCTACTATTGAAGGAGGATGACCATCGTGCAGACACAGTTTGGCCATATCCAGATCAATGTTCGCCCGGAGAATCTAGCGTTCTACAGAGATCTGTTTGGAGAGCTTGGCTGGCAGACGCTCCACGAAGAAGCGGGGATGCTGGGTGTTGGCGATAAGAACCGGGTGAGCCTGTGGTTCATTACGCAGGTGAAAGCGGTCAGCAACGACTATGATGGTCCCGGCGTGAATCATCTAGCCATCGGCACCACCACGCAGGCCGAGGTTGACACGCTGGCCGACTATCTCAGGCACAAGGATGTCGAGCTGCTCTTTGAGACCCCGCGCCATCGGCCTGAGTTCGCCCAGGGTGCCGATCAAACCTATTACCAAATTATGTTCGAGTCGCCCGATCGCATTCTGTTTGAGGTTGTGTATATGGGTCCCAAGGCAGACTAAAACGCGCCGGCTCCGGCCAGGCTAGCCAGCCGTCAGATCAACGCTCGGCCAAGCCAGATGAGCATTGATCTGGCCTGCTGATGCGAATATCGCCCTCCTATCAGCCTTCTATCAGCCTGATATCCGGGGCGAATCAGCCCTCCTTTGCAGTTTCACCGCTACACTAAGCGCAGTTCGATAGCCCAATATTTTTCTTGGAATCGTACGTGTAGTAAGGAGAAACACCATGCGTAGACTGATCGTGATCGTGCTATTCGTAAGCCTGCTTGCCACCCTGTGGACCCGCCCAGCCGCCGCCCAGCGGGGCCTGGGATCCCACGACCTGGTCGCCTCTGGCTCAGTTGTAACAGTTAAGACCGACGGCCAGCTGGCGGCCTGGACAACCACCGACGGGAAGCTTTTTGTCGCCGATGTCATCACCGGACAGGTTACCAACCTGGACAGCGAGATGTCCAGCGCAAAGTCCAGCGTTGCAGTCTCCAGCGGCCGGGTGGTCTGGACGCGCAGTGGCCTTGATACCCAGCTGCGCATCTACACCGTCGCCACTGGTGCCACCACGGCCCAGCCCATCGTCAAGCAACTTGAGTCGCTCGATCTCAACGGCAGCCTTCTGATCTGGATCGAGCACGAGGGCTGGCCGGAAAACCCGCGCCAGACTGGCTGGATGCGCAATCTCCAGACAATGGAGCCAGCCACCCAGCTTTTCAGCCGGGCCAGCACCTTGTATGGCGGCGAGCATCTGCGCATCAATAAAACATCTGCCGTCTGGGCGCAGGCCGTCTCCCTAGAGCTGCGCGGAGCACGCTGCTACGAACTCTACAAAGTCGCGCTGGGCGCATCCTCAGCCCCGGTGCGGCTGGGCGCTGGCCCGTGCAGCACGACGATCAACGACTTCGCGTTGGAGCCGCTTGTGGTCTGGTATCGCGACAGCAGCGGGACTCTCTACCGCCATCAGCTTATTGAAGCAATCGATGCTTACAGCGATGCCATCTTCGCTGGGGCAACCAATCTCCAGGTCAGCGGCTTCTATCTGGCCGGAAGCCAGTACGTTGATCTCCCAGCCGGTGGCCACGAATACCACCTGTGGCTCTATGACACGCGCTCCAAAAGCAAATGGACGGTGGCGCTGGCCGGCTCCAGCAACGACAATCCGCCCAACATCGCGCTTGGCGGGCATAGCGTGGTCTGGAGCGAAAAGATCGACGGCGAGTGGCTGATCAAAATCCGCCCGATCTCCGAGGTCACCCCCGCCGCCCCCCGCGCCGCCAACGATCCGCTGGTGCAGGGCCGCACCTACTTCGCCGCCAGCCAGCACTCGCTTGGCGGACGCTTCGAGCAGTACTGGGGCAAAAACGGCGGTCTGCCGGTGTTCGGCCTGCCGCTGACCGAGGAGTTCCGCCAGCAGAACCCCGACACCCGCGTGACCTACGCGGTTCAGTACCTGGAGCGCCAGCGCTACGAGTACCACCCCGAGCTGGCTGGCAGCGCCTACGAGATTCTACTTGGCCGCCTGGGCGCCGAGCTGCTGGATTCCCAGGGGCGCAACTGGCGCAACGAGGGCGCCGATCGACCTGGCGTGCAGCAGTTGCCCGGCACCTGCCAGACCTTTGCGACCACCAACCGCACGGTCTGCGGCACGTTCCTCGAGTACTGGCGCGGCCACGGGCTTGACCTGGGCCAGCCTGGGATCAGCGCCGATGAATCCCTGGCCCTGTTTGGCTATCCCCTGACCGAGCCGCGCATGGAGACCAACCCCGACGGCGACCAGGTGCTGACCCAGTGGTTTGAGCGCGCCCGCTTTGAGTGGCACCCCAACAACCCGGCCCCCCACAAGGTGCTGCTGGGCCGCCTGGCCGCCGAGCAGCTGCCGAGATTCGAGTGGTAGCGCTGGGCAGATAGGCGGGACATGAGCGAGCGGGGCTGATATGACTCGTATCATACCAGCCCCGCTCGCGCATGTCCCGCCTCT
>DAOTUS010000673.1:0-5654 GCA_034437415.1 Herpetosiphonaceae bacterium | reverse complement strand
GTCTGGCCTACCAGTGGGTTAAATCCTATTAGGGCGCTGGGTTAAACGCGCCGAGCCGTTCCACTGGAACGGCTCGGCACGGTTTAGGGCGGGCTGGTTTTTAGTTGACCAGCAGCGGAATAACGGCCTGGGTCGGCTTGGGCGCCACCGCTGGCAGCGTCGGCACCGTCTCGCTATCGGCGGCATTCTCGAACACCTGCAAAATGGTGTAGTGGGTGTCGCGTTTGGCGGGAATATAGCCAGCGTCGCGAATGTAGTGATGAATCTCGCGCTCGCCCATCTTGTCGTAGGTGTCGTGGGCCGCGTTCGAGACCACATTCTCTTCCAGCATCGTCGAGCCGAAGTCATCGATGCCAAACTTCAGCGAGACCTGGCCAATTTTGGGTCCCTGGGTGACCCACGAGGCCTGGAGGTGCTTGAAGTTGTCCAGCATCAGCCGGGACATGGCCATGTGGCGCAGATACTCGGTCGCGGTGGCGCCGTACTCTTCTTTATGCTTCGAGCGCCCCAGCGAGGTCAGCTCAGAGTGCTGGACCGTCCAGGCAATAAAGGCGGTAAAGCCATTGCCGTGCTCGGCCAGCGAATAGTCCTGCAGGTCGCGCAGGCGCATAAAGTGGTTCATGCGATGCTCCAGCGTCTCGCCGAAGCCAATCACCATCGTGGCGCTGGTCGCCAGGCCCAGCCGCTGGGCCTCACGCTCAACATCGATCCAGCCCTGGGCGCTTTGTTTCAGCGGGCTGACGCGCCGCCGAATCTCATCATCGAGAATTTCGCCGCCGCCGCCGGGCACACCGGCCAGGCCCGCCGCTTTCAGCTCCGCCAGCACCTCGGGGATGGTCATCTTGAAAACGGTGGCAAAATTATCAATCTCCGAGGGGGAGAAGCAATCCAGCTCAATCGTCGGGTGATTTTCGCGCAGGTAGCTCAGCAGCCCGGTGTACCATGTCAGCGGCAGATCGGGGTGGTGGCCGCCCTGCATCAGCACGCGGGTGCCGCCGACGCTAGCCAGCTCGGCGAGCTTTTCGCCAATCTCTGCGTAGGTGCGCACATACGCTTCGGCGTGGCCGGGCGGGCGGTAGAACCCACAGAACTGACAGTTCGTGGTACAAACATTGGTGTAATTTACATTGCGATCAACCAGATAGGTTACCAGGTTGCCCGGCACGCGCAGCTGGCGTACCGCATCTGCCGCCAGCCCAAGATCAAGCAGATCGGCCTGGGCGTAGAGAATCAGCCCTTCTTCCGGGGTTAGCCGTGCGCCAGTAGCCGCTTTATCTAAAAGGTAATCAACGTCCATTTTGCTCATAATTAAATGCCCCCTTTTGTGTGGCGGGCTGTGGTCTTGTGCAGTCCGTCACGATGTATTGTAACATAACTCGCTTGACATGGAAGGTTCAGGGACGTACACTTAAGCCCGTCTCATGGGTAGAAAGAAACCATTATGCCACGGGTTATTGCTGTTACCAACTTCAAAGGTGGAATCGGTAAAACCACCACCACCGTCAATGTCGCCGCCGGGTTTGCCTTCAAAGGTGCGCGGGTTCTGGTCATTGATGTCGATGCCCAGAGCAATATACGTATGTGTTTTGGTCTGGCTGAGCCCCGGCGCACACTCTACAACGTGCTGGTTGAAGGCGCAAAAATTATGGACTGCGTTGTGCCGGCCCGCCCGAACATCGATATCTTATCGGCGACCGACGCGCTGCTCACCGCTCAGTCCGAGATCAGCAAGCGCCCTGACTGGGGCCGCGTGCTGGAGACGGCGCTCCGTCCCGCCGTGCGCAACTACGATTTTGTGCTGATCGACTGCAGCGCCTCGATGACCGTGCTTAATCTCAATGCGCTGATGGCCGCCTCGGATATTATCGTGCCGACCGCGCTGGAGCATCTGGCCCTCGAGGGGCTGCGTCAGCTCGGCCGCAACATCTCCCGTGTGAAGGGCACGATGGGCTCGCTGCGGATGATTATCCCGACCATGTTTGACGGCCGCAATCGGCAGTCGCACCGCCTGCTGGCGAGCTTAAAGGAAGAGTACGGCGCCCTGGTGACCGAGCCGGTCCGGGTCAACGTGCGGCTCTCCGAGGCCACCGCCGTGGGAAAAACCATCTTCGAGTACGATCCGCGCTCGAATGGCTCCACCGACTATGCGGCCTTGGTCGAGCGGCTGAGCAAGATGTTTAACTATGTGCCGACCGCTGCGCCCGCGCTGGCCCCGCTGAACGAAAGCCAGCCCCAGACCGCGGCCGCCCCGGTCAAAGCCCTCCAGACGCCCGAGCGCCCAGCCTTCAGCGGCCCGACCCGCGAGGAGTGCCCACACTGTGGCCAGCCGCTTGAGCAGCTGATGCTGGCTGGCTATCGGGTGTATTTCTGCGATAACTGCAAATATAAACGCCAGGAACTAGCCGGTGGGGTGCGCCGATGATAAAATTATGTAATCGACAGAATCTAGCCTGAGCCAACGCGCCTCAGGCTGGATTCTGAATGTTTCATCGTTGTATCAGGAGTGTATATGGCCACGCTTTCGTCCTCGGTTAATTCCGCCAGCCCGCCCCGGCGGCGCTTGAATGGGTTTCAAAAATTGGCGCTGGCAACCACAATTGCCACCTACCTGTTGATTATGGTAGGTGGTTTTGTGCGTGCGGCCGGGGCTGGGCTGGGCTGTCCCGACTGGCCCAAGTGTTTTGGCTACTGGGTGCCGCCCGCCGAGGCCAGCCAGATTGCGGCCAAAGGTTTCGACGCCGCGCTGTTCAACCCAATCTTGATGTGGATTGAATATGGTAATCGGCTGGTTGGCGTGGTGGTTGGCTTCCTGATTCTGGCCACAACCGTGGTGGCGTTCCGGCACTATCGCCAGGTTGGGCGGATTTTCTGGCCGACCTTCGCGGCGCTGGTGCTGGTGGTGTTTCAGGGCTGGCTTGGCAGCAAGGTGGTCGAGCTGGAGCTTAAGGGCTGGGTTGTGACGGTCCATCTGATTCTGGCGCTGGTGATTGTGATTCTGCTGCTGTACGCCACGGTCTGCGCCTTTTTCCCCGGCGGCAAGCCGCTGGCCGTAATCCCCCCGGAGCGCCACACTATCGCGCGCTTTGGCCAGGGGCTGGTGGGCTTTGGGCTGGTGCAGCTTGTGCTTGGCGCGCTGGTGCGCGGACACATTGACGATGTCGCTAGCAAAACCGGGCTGCCACGCGGGGAGTGGCTGGCCCAGGTCGGCCTAACCGATCATCTGCATCGCTTCAGCGCGCTGGGGCTGACTGTGGCGGTGTTGGCGGTGGCCTTCCGGGTGCTGCGCCAGCCCAATATTCACCCCTGGCTCCGGCGGACCGCCTGGGCGATGGTCGGGCTGGTGCTGATCCAGGTTGCGGCCGGGATTGGTCTGGCCTACGCGGCCCTGCCGCCGCCGCTGCAGACCATTCATATCGTGGTCGGCACGCTGCTGATCGGGGCCTTCACGCTGCTGGTGCTGCTGGCCTATCGGCTGCCAACCGGCGTCGCCAGCCCGCCGGAGCGCGGGGCCGCAGTGCCGGGCCGGATCTAAATAATTCGGCAATTGGCAATCAACGAGGGGCTTGCGAATTACCGCAAGCCCCTCGTTCATGCTCGATCTGGCCTTCAGCTGGTTCAGGCAATGGTTTAAGCGCGCCGGCTGAGCCTGGGCCTACTTCACCAAGCCATTCCAGGTATTCATCCCGACGATACCGTCCTCGAACTGGCCCTGGCTACGCTGAAAGCTCATCACCGCCGCCTCGGTGCCGGGGCCAAACTGGCCATCGACGGTGACCGCGTAGCCCTTGGCTTTGAGCTGATTTTGGACGCCCTTGACCGCCTCGCCTGCGTCGCCCCGCCGCACCGTCAGCACCAGCGCCTCCCAGGTTTTGGCGCCGACAATCCCATCGGCCGGCGTGAGGCTGCGGCTGGTCTGGAACGACTTTACGGCGGTCTCGGTGCCGGGGCCAAAATCCCCATCGACCGTCAGGCTGGCGCCGCGGGCCTTCAGCAGATGCTGCACCGTTTTGACCAGGGTGGTCGCCGTGCTTCCCCGCGCCACCACCGGCCACGTCCGCCCGACAGTTCCCAGAGCCGCCTGCACATTTAGGCGCAGCTGTGGCAGCATGCTGTAGAGCTTATCGCCAGGACAGCTGGTGTTGTTGAAGTCGCGGTGACCGTAGATGGCGTTGCCGCTCAGGCCGTACTGCTGGCAGATGTAGGCGCACAGTGCGACCAGCTTATCGTACTGGCCCTGTGGCGGGGTCGCCGATGTGTAGGTGCCGTCCACCTCGATGCCGACAAATACATCGTTGAAGCCATCGCAGTGCGCCGCCTTGACATGTTTGGTGCCGCTCGTCAGCGCCTCGATGCTGCGGTGGCGGCCCTCCAGGGTTTGTCCACCACGGAAGATGGTGAAATGCTGCCCGGTATCATCCCAGCCATTGGTATTCTGGTGGTACGCCTGAATCCCCCGCGCAATCTGGTGGGCGTAGGTCTGCGTGAAATCGCTGCTGTTGGGGTTGGTTGTATGGTGCACAATAATTCCAGTTGGTTTCTGGTTCAGCACCACGATTGGGTTGCGGGGCGCCGCCGCGCCCCAGGCGGCACAGCCGGTGATGCTCGGCGTCGCCACGGCGGCCAGCGCTCCCGGCGACAGCCGTAGCTCCAGCCCGCCGACCAGCACACTTGTCCCCAGCCCAACCACCAGCTTGCCAAACGAACGCCGCGATAATGTTTTCATAAAAATTCCTTTGCAGACTAAAACAAGAATACTTGCAGTATACACAGGACTTATTAATGAAATCTTTACTATTGGCTGGGCCGCTCGCAGCCTACTTCTCCAGATACCAGTGCTGCACGCCGTCGAGCCAGTTGGGCGTGTTGAGCTTGATCTCGCCCTGGGTTGAGCGCACCTGGGCGCTGAGCACAACCGGCACCTGATCGGCCCAGAGAAAAATGTAGGGCTGGCTGCTGGCGATAATCTCGCTGGTCTGGCGATACAGGTCGCGGCGGCGCTCGGTATCGTAGAGGGCGCGGGCGGCGGTGGAGAGATTGTCGAAGCTGCTGTCGCGAAACCCGATGTAGTTGCGCAGGCCAGGCCGCCCATCGGCCACGCCCTGATAGATCTGGCTGGAGTGAAACAGGGCAAAGTTGTCGGGGTCGTAGGCGGCATACGAGGGTCCGTCGGGGCGGACGCGGCTGTTGCTCCAGCTCATCAGCGCCACATCGAAATCGAAGGGCGGCGCCAGCTTGGAGCGCATCACGCTGGCGAAATCGCTCGGCGTCACCACCAGATTGATCCCAACCTGCTGGGCGACGCTAGCGATCCGCTCGGCCACCCGCACGCGCCGCTCATCGTCGCCGCGCACATACAGCGGCGCCGAAAGCGTAATCCCGTTGGAGGCCCGAATCGCCGCCTCGGCGGGCAGGATCCAGCCAGCCTCGTTGAGCAGCTGGCGGGCGCGCTCCAGATTCGGCCGGGCGATCGGCGCATCCTCCGGGGCCGCCCAGGTCCCCGGCAGATGGTCGCTGGCGATCGGGATCGCGCCGCCGTTGGCCAGCTCGGCGATCTCGTCGCGGTCAAGGGCGATCGCCAGGGCCGAGCGAACCCGGCTATCGCTAAACACGCGGCCGAGCCGATTGTTCAGCGCCAGGTAGTAGAAGCCATTTTC
>DAOTUS010000672.1:0-7454 GCA_034437415.1 Herpetosiphonaceae bacterium | reverse complement strand
AATGATCCCAAGCAGCAGGGGCAGACTGTTGATCTGCTCGTTGGTAATGGTCATGTCTGGTGTCATAGCCGTATGGTACCCTATGTGAACTCGACTCTCAATTTACGCGAATGGTAAGTAGAAAGCCTCAATGTTCAGGCTGAACCAAACTCGGATACTGCATATCTTTATAACATCTGCGAAATGCTCATCAACAGTGTTCCAGACGGCGGCAATACACCACAACGAATTGTCGGCTACCTTCTAGAAAGCTATCATGAAGATCTACAGACTGGACTGATCGTATCCGGTCACACTGATCGGGCATCAATTACCAGCACAACAAGTAAAAAACTTGGCGATATCACCGAGGAACAGGTCGGTGGCTTGATCGTTTCGGCATATGAGGTGACTGTAAAAACCTTTGGCTCTCAGCGTATCCGAGAAGCATACGAGGCAGCAAAGTCTTATCTAGCTGAAGCACACGCGCCCAACCGCGAGATTGTAGTTATTTGTCGCAAAAAAGATGTTCACCCAGATGCGAAACCAGTATCCAATACCTATCTTGGTCGGCTTGAATACCAAGATATGACATTTCATTTCGTGGATATCTACGAGTGGATTAGTGCGCAGCTCCTGCGGATGACCGCAGATGGACGAGGCTCATTTTTTATCAAGCTGCAAAACTATATTGCTGATAAGAACCCATCAGCCAAGGTGAAAATCGCCTGGTCGAGTATTATCTAGATAGATGATTCCCCCTGACCCCTACCGCCGCCTGCCCGCAAGCACCCCGCCATACACCTGCTCAAGCGCATCGACCATCTGCGGCCAGCCGAAGTGCTGCTCGATGCGCTGGCGGGCGGCCCGGCCCAGCGCGGCGGCCTGCTCTGGGTGATCGAGCAGGGAGAGCACCCCCCGCGCCAGCGCCCCGCCATCGCCGGGCGTCACCAGCAGGCCGCTCTGGCCCGCCTCGATATACTCGGCGACCTGGCCGACCTGCGCCGCGACCAGCGCCAGCCCGGCCTGCATCTGCTCGGTGAGCTTGGCCGAGCACTTGGCCCGGTTGAGCAGCGTATCGTCCATCGGATAGATCGCCACATCGCTGGCCGCCAGCGCCGCCGCGATCAGCCGCTCGTCGGCCCAGCCGCGATTATCCAGGTTGGGGCCGACCCCGGCCCGCTGCGCCAGCGCGTTCAGGCGATCCTGCTCGTCGTTTTCGCCCGCCCCAATCACCAGCAGCCGCACAGCGGGGCGCTGGGCCGCCAGCCCGACCAGACAGGCCACCACCTGAGGCAGGCCAAACTCCCAGAAGCGCGTGTAGAGCAGCACGGTCGGGTTGTCGCCAAGGTCGAGGGTGGCGCGGGCGATCGAGCGCGGCGCGAGCGGACGGCCGGGCACGTGCACCCCGTTCGGCAGATAGGTGATGCGCTCGGCGGCGACGCCAAAGCCCACCACCTGCTGGCCGAGGGTGCGCGAGGCCACGGTGACCGCGTGGGCGCGGCGCGGCAGGGTCCGCTCCTGCCAGTTGATCAGCAGCTTGATCGGGCGGGAGTAGGGGAGTCGATCGTTCCAGCCGCCGCGGCCCTCCCAGTCGTCGGTATCGACCACCAGCGGCAGCGCGGGCCGGAGCCACCGCAGCGCCAGCGCCGCCATCCCGCCATAGCCTTTGGGCTTGAACAGATGGATCAGGTCGGGGCGCAGCGCCAGCACCCGGCGGGTCATCCAGGCGGTTGACTCGGCCATGGCCAGTGGTCCCCGGCGGCGCGGCAGCGGCCCATGCTCGATGGTGACCCCCTCGATGACCGTGGTCAGCCCGGCGTCGGCGGGCCAGAGGTCGGACGGGGCTAGAATGTGGATGCGCCAGCCGCGCCGGGCCAGCTCAATCGCCAGCGGCAGGGCCCGGCGGCTGAGCGTCGCCTTCGGCCGCAGGCCAAACGGCGCCAGTATCACCAGAAATCGCTGATCCATCACTTCTCTTCTGGCCCTGACCTATTCAGCAGCCGTTTCGACTCGGCCTCGCTGAGCAGCGTGCGCTTCACCAGGGCCTTGAGCAGCGCCGCCGGGGTGGTGTAGTGAATGCTGGTGATGCCAAACGCCTGGGCGGCGATGATATTGCGCAGCTTATCATCAATAAACAGCACCTCGTCATGCTCACACCCCAGCGCCTCCAGGGCCAGCTGAAAGGCCCGCGGGTTGGGCTTGGCCACCCCGACCCGCGCCGAGTTGATCACCACATCGAAGAGATGGGCCACCTGCCAGCGCTCGGCCAGCTGCGTCTCCAGATCGTCGAGGGCGTTGGAGAGCAGGCCGCTGCGGTGGCGCGTGCGCAGCAGATCGGCCAGGGCCACCAGGGTTGGGTTGAGCATCTCGCCGGCGAAAAGCTCGGCGACAAAGGCCTCCAGGTCGCCGGGCACCCCCAAGCTCTGCTGAATCTGGCCCCAGTACTCGCGGCTGGTCAGGGCGCCAATCCGCGCCTGCTGCCACTCGCTGCCGCTGTACAGGTGGGCGTAGAAATCCGCTGGCGTAAATCCATAGCGCTCGGCAACCGTGTGATAGCCATTGAGGGTTTCGTGTTGAGGATTGAAGACCCCGCCCCAATCCCACAAAATTGCGCGAATCATAGAATCACCTTTAATCTAGATCGAAGCGTTGCTCAGGGGGCATTATCATGGATCCCGGCGAAATTATCAATTCCCCAGGCCGCGTGCCGCGTCACACAAAATCCCCGCGCCACCGAGAGGTGGCGCGGGGATTTTGCGGTGTGCTGGTGCCCTGAGGCGCTACTGGCCCCAGACGTTCCAGCGGTCATCGGCGGCGTTGGTGGTCAGCTGGGTCTGGCCGGAGCCGTCAAGATTCATCGTGTAGATATTCCAGTTGCCATCGCGGTTGCTATCGAAGGCAATCTTGGTGCCCGCCAGGTTCCACGAGGGCGCCAGATCGTCGCCGCTGCTGGTGGTGAGCCGGGTCTGGCTGGTGCCATCGGTATTCATCGCATAGATCTCGTAGTTGCCATCGCGATTGGTCGTGAAGACAATTTTGAAGCCGTCGGGCGAAACCCGTGGGAAGCGCTGGTCGCTGGTGGTGCTGTTGGTCAGGGTGACGATATTGCCCAGCTCCAGGTACAGATACTCGCCGTAGATGGTCGGGCTATCGGTGTTCCAGCGCAGGTCGGCGCGATAGATATTGAACTTGCCACCGCAGTCGGCCTCCCAGAACAGCTGGCGGCCATCGGCGCTCCAGGTTGGCGTGCCGTGGATACAGTCGTCGGTGGTCACCTGGGTTGGGCTGGCGCCGCTGACATAGCTGATAAAGACCTGCCCTTTACCGCTCTGGCGATCCGAGATAAAGGCCAGCTTGGTGCCATCGGGCGAGACCGCTGGGTTCCAGTCGTTCGATGGGTTGGGGATATAGCCCTGGTAGGGCACGTTCGCTGGCGCAGGCATACCGTCGCTGTAGGTGATCCGAGTCATCGTCCCATCGGCGCCGACCGTCCAGATCTGGCGATTGGTGCCATTGGCGCGGCGCGAGTCGACGAAGAGCTTCACATTCTCCGGCTTCCACGAGCGCAGCCACGAGTAGGGCACCGTCTCTTTGGCGTCGTTGCTGGCGAACAGGGCCTGGCTGCTGCCATCGGCGTTCATCGCGTAGGTATCCCACTCGCTGCCGCCATCGCGCTTGGAGGCGAAGGCCAGCTTCAGGGCTGGCTCGGCGCTGTTCCATGGCTCGCCGAGCTGGCTGTAGCGCCACTGGAAGTAGTGCTGGCCGACGTTGCCCATCTCAACCTGGTAGGCGGCATCGTTGGTCGGCGTGTAGGTCAGGATGCGGCGCTCGAACAGCTGCACCAGAATATCTTTCTCCACCCCGCCAACCACGGCGCGCACCCAGTACGGGTCGGTGATCGGCAGTCCCATCGCGCTGCTCCAGTCCACGACGGCCCCGGTGGTGCGCTGGTTGTTGATGATAATCGCCCCGGTGCGGTTCATGAAGTTCCAGAACACGGCCGGAATGTTGTGCCCGGTGGTGGTGTTGTAGACCACCAGCTTGGTCTGCTCCTTGTAGGCGTTCAGCAGGTCGCTGCGGGTGCTTTTGTTGCCCGCTTTATCGATCGCGTCGCCAATCGACTGATCGCGGCGATCGGCGTCGCGGTAGCCGTTGTTGACGGTGGCAACGCCAGCAAACGAGGCGTAGGTGGGCGAGTTGCTGTTGGTGGTGTAGCCATCGCCGGCCACCGGCACCCGATCGGCGGGGGTGCGCACGGCGTTGTCATAGGAGTTGTCGCCGAGCTTCAGCTGGCCCGAGACCAGCTCGACCACCAGCAGGCCGTTGGTGACATCGGTGTTGCCGCCGATGCCGTTGATCTCCATGCGGGCTTTGTCGAAATACTGGACCCGGCGCAGACCGTTGGGCGATTCGCGGTAAAATTCATTGTAGTCGAACCACGGCCCGAAGCCCCAGTACAGCGAGCGGCCATCGCGGACCCGTGGGTCGTCCGAGCGCTGCCAGACCGCCTCGAACTTGGGCGAGACAAAGGCCGCGCGGTTGGCCCAGGGCGCCGCCGCAGCGGGCAGGGCGCTTGTCATAATGCTCAGCAGCAGCAGCAGGCTGAGCGCGGCGGCCAGACGGATTTTGAGCTTTAGCAGAGACATTGGTTGCTCCTTCTATAAACCAGACACTCAAGAATAGGTCATCCAGCGATAGTGTACAATAGGCGAATGACTGAGCCAATTGCACGATCCTGATATCGATGTCTTAAACAGTTGATGAATCTGAGATCCGTCCTCTCTAAGCCCGAACTCCCCTGAGGAAACCTGATGAATGCACCTGGCGAACGTACATCAATCACAGCCGCCCATCTCTGGCCAACCAGCACCACGATTCAAGACCGCCGCCTGCAGATCGCCGAGTGCGATCTGGCTGCGCTGGCGGCCGAGTATGGCACACCCCTGTATGTGCTGGATGCGGATACGATTCGCACGATTGCGGCGCGCTATACGGCGGCGCTGCACCATGCCTACGCGGGGGTTGTCAGTATACACTATGCCAGTAAAGCCCTGCTGAACATCGGCATCGCCCAGCTTATGCACCGCCTGGGCCTGGGCCTGGACGTGGTCTCGGGCGGCGAGCTGGCGATTGCGCAGCGGGCCGGGGTGCCGCTGGCCCACGTCCATCTCCACGGCAACAGCACGCCCCCGGCCGAGCTGGCCCAGGCGATCGAGCTGGGCGTCGGGCGAATTATGGTCGATAACCTCGATCAGCTGGCGACGCTGGCGCAGCTGACCGCCCGCCGGGCCAGCCGCCAGGCGATTATGCTGCGGATCGCCCCGGACATTGCTGATGGCGCCCACGCCCATATCCGCACCGGCGCCGCCGCCGCCAAGTTCGGCCTGCCGCTGGCTGATGGCAGCGCCGCCGCCGCCGTCGCCCAGGCCCTGGCCGCCCCTGGGCTGGAGCTGGTGGGCCTGCACGCGCATATCGGCTCGCAGCTGCGCAGCTGGGAGGCAATTCAGGAGACGATCAATCGCCTGCTGCGCTTTGCCGCCGAGCAGCGGGCCGCCCACGGCTGGGTTTTGAGCGAGCTTAGCCCCGGCGGCGGTCTGGCGGTGGCCTACATGCCCGCCGAGCAGGCCGGCGATATCGACACCTACGCCACCACCGTGTCCAACGCGGTGCGGGCCGGCTGTGAGCGCTACGGCCTGCCGCAGCCCCGGCTGGTGATCGAGCCGGGCCGCTCGCTGATCGCCCGCGCCGGGGTGGCGCTGTACACGGTTACGGGGCGCAAGGCCGTCCCTGGCGGGCTGGACTATCTGCATATTGATGGCGGGATGGGTGATAATGCGCGCCCGGCGATGTACAATGCTCAGTACACCGCCGTCCTGGCGGCGCGGCCGCTCGATCCGCCGACGACCACGGTGCAGATCGCCGGGCGCTACTGTGAGTCGGGCGATATCCTGATTCGCGAGGTGGCGCTGCCAGCCGCCACGCCCGGCGAGATCCTGGCGGTCCCGGTGGCCGGGGCCTACACTCTGAGCATGAGCAGCACCTACAACGGCGTGCCCCGCCCGGCCCTGCTGCTGCTCGACGGCGGACAGGTTCACGTCCTGCAGCGCCGCGAGACCGTGGACGACCTGGTTTTGCGCGATCTACCACTGAATATGGGAGCCGCGAGTAGCTAAGGCTACCCGCATCGAGCCACTATGTCGAATGTAACCGAACAAATTAAAGAGCGGATTGATATCGTTGCGTTTATTACCGACTTTGTGCCGCTGCGCAAGGCCGGGCGGAACTGGCTGGGCTTTTGTCCGTTCCATCCCAACACCCGCACCCCCGCCTTCACCGTGTTCCCCGACTCGCAGAGCTACCACTGCTTCGGCTGCAAGGCCAGCGGCACGGTCTTCGATTTCCTGATGCAGCGCGATGGCCTGAGCTTCACCGAGGCCCTGGAGCAGCTGGCCGCCCGCGCCGGGGTGCAGCTCAAGCCGCGCACCGAGAAGGACGACCAGGAGGATGCGCAGCGCAGTCGCCTGCTCGAGATCAATGCGGCGGCGGCGCGCTTCTGGACCCATATTCTGCTGCGCTCGCCCAAAGGTGAGGCGGCGCGGGCCTACCTCGAAAAGCGGGCGATCAACCAGGCGATGATCGAGGCCTTTCAGATTGGCTTCGCCCCCGATGAGTGGTCGGCCACCCTGAGCTACCTCAGCGATCGGCTCCAGGCGACCCCGCAGGAGGCCGAGGCCGCCGGGCTGGCCCTGGAGCGCGAGAGCGGCGGCTACTACGATCGCTTTCGCGGCCGCCTGATGTTTCCCATCCACGATGCCAAGGGCCGGATCGTCGGCTGTGGCGGGCGGGCGCTTGGCGATGCCATGCCCAAGTATATGAACACGCCGCAGGCGCTGCTGTTTGATAAAAGCCAGCTGCTCTACGGCCTGCACCAGGGCCGCGACGCCATTCGCACTGGCGACCACGTGGTTGTCGTCGAGGGCTACATCGACGTGGTGATGGCCCATCAGCACGGGTTTCGTAACGTGGTCGCCCCGATGGGCACCGCGCTGACCGACTCGCACGCGGCCATCCTCAACAAGCTGACCAAGCGGATTACCCTGGCGATGGATGGCGACGCCGCCGGCCAGAGCGCGGCCCTGCGTGGCCTGGAGACCCTGCGCGAAAACCTCGACTCACACGTCAAGCCGGTGCCAACCGCCTCGGGGATGCTGCGCTGGGAGCGCGAGCTGGACGCGGCGATCACGATTGCGCTGCTGCCGCCTGGCCGCGACCCCGACGACATTATTCGGGCCAGCGCCGACGAGTGGCGGGCGCTGGTCGCCAAGGCCCAGCCGCTGATGGATTTCTATCTGACCGCCCTGACCCGTGGGCTGGATCTGGCCAGCGCCAAAGGCAAGGCCGCCGCCGTCGAGCGCCTGGCCCCGCTGTTCAACCAGATCGGCGACCCGGTCGAGCGGGCCCACTACAGCCAG
>DAOTUS010000671.1:0-4515 GCA_034437415.1 Herpetosiphonaceae bacterium | reverse complement strand
CCGCCTGGCCCGATGTCGATGGCAACGATCAGGCCCTGACGATTGGCCACGAGCTGGAGATTGCTGGCTGGCTACCGGCCGGGGCCACCCTGAGCGGCGGCACCCAGTACTTTATGTTTATCGCCGGAACCTGGAACGATGCCATGCGGGCGTTCAGCAACACCTGGTCGATTGTCGATGTCCACAGCGTCTATGACGCCCCCGGCTGGGTGCGCCGCGCCGCGATCTACGAGGTCCACCCCGGCCTGTACGGCGGCTTTCGGGGCCTGACCGCCGCGCTGGAGCGGATTCGCGATCTGGGCTGCGATACCCTGAATATCATGCCGATCTGGCGCTACGATAATCGCTCTGGCGCGCCCTGGGATATGAACTGGGCCGCCTCGGGCTCGCCCTACGCCGTGCTGGATTTTGACGAGCTTGAGCCAACCCTGGGCACGCCGACCGAGTTTCGCGCCCTCGTCGATCGCGCCCACGAGCTGGGCCTGCGAGTCCTGTGCGATCTGGTGGTGCAGGGCTGTGGGCGCACCGCCCGCTATGTCACCGAGCACCCCGGCTGGTTCTGCCGCAACGAGCGCGGCCGGCTGGTCTCGTCGCATGGCTGGAACGACACCTACAGCTTTGACTGGGCCAACCCCGACGTGCAGAACTTTTTCGTCGACTGGACCACCCGCTTCGTCCAGACCTACAACACCGATGGCTGGCGAGTTGATGCGCCGCATCGCAAAGAGCCGAACTGGGATCGGCGGCTCGAGCGCCCGGCCAGCAGCACCTCCTTCGGCGTGCTGGCGATTGTTGAGCGCATCCGCGAGAGTTTGCGGGCGATCAACCCCGATGCGGCGCTGCTGTGTGAGCTGTATGGCCCGCTGTTCACCACCAACCACGATTTCGCCTACGACTATCTGGCCCACCTGATGTTCTTCCACGCCGGGCTGGGCACGCTCTCTTCGTATGAGCTGGGCGAGTGGCTGGAGGACCATTTTCTGACGCTGCCGCGCAATGCGGTGCGGGTCTGCTTCACCGAGACCCACGACACCCGCGATGTCAACCCGATCGCCGATGCTGTACGTGGCTCGCGGCTGGCGCGGATGCTGCTGGTCGGGATTATCGGCTGTGGCTTTGTGCCGATGTTCTGGAGCGGCCAGGAGGTTGGCCAGGAGCCTCTCGTGCGCCACCTGCTGCGCCTGCGACGGGAGCAGCGGGCGCTGCGCGATGGCACGGTCGCCTTCAACACCGTCCCGTGCGATGTGCCCGCCGTCTGGAGCGTCGTGCGAACCTGGGGCGATGAGCGGATCGGCGTGTTTCTCAATCTCGGCCCCCACGCCCGCACGGCCACGATTAGCCTGCCGATTGATCGGCTGGGCCTGCCGGAGGGCGAGTACCATATCTACGATCTGCTGGCAGAGCGGGTGGTTGGCGAGCCTGGCCAGCAGAGCTGGCGGCGGGAGGAGCTGCTGAATATGCCGCTCACGGTTGCGCCATTCGATGCGCTGGTGCTCCAGATTCGCTTCGGCCCGGCCCCGGCGGCGCTGCCGACGGCCGCGATGCTGTCGGAGCTGGAGCTGCTGCCAGAGTAGCGCCTAAACCAAAGGCCGGGTCCAGGCTTTCAATTCAGCCTGGACCCGGCCTTTGGGTAGCTCAGCAACGCGGCTAGCGGTAGTTATCGAACTGGAGCGGCACCGTGAACTCGTCCTGGTGCGCCCGCAGAGTCGCCATCACCGCCTGGAGATCATCGCGGCTTTTCGAGCCAACCCGCAGCGCATCGCCCTGAATGCGGGCCTGGACCTTGGGGTGGGCGGCCTTGATCAGCTTCTGAATCTTCTTGGCGATCTCATCGGCGATTCCCTTCTGCAAGGTGATCACCTGGCGCATGCGCATATTGCCGGCCTCTTCAGCCTCGCCATAGTCGAAAATCTTGATCGACAGGCCCCGGCGAATCGCCTTGCTTTCCATAATATCGCGCACGGCCGTGAGGGTCATCTCGCTATCGGTCATGATCGTAATATCTTTTTCGTTCAGCGTAATCTCAGTTTTGGTGTCTTTTAGATCGTAGCGTGTGCCAACATCGCGGCGAGTCTGGTCGATCGCGTTGACCAACTCCTGCCGATCGAAGTCGGACACAACATCAAAAGTTGATTCAGCGGCCATCGCTGCGCCTCCTTTAGTTAGTTGATTGGCGTAAATACTTTGGTAATGACCTGGCCGGGCTGCTCGGACATTCTGGTGAATGGAGAGCCATTAAACGATATTTCTACCGCCGCCCCATTGCCAGCTTTGACGCTGACCTCACGCTGTCCGCGAAATGTTTCGCGCCAGCCATTATTTTGAATCACGCCGTTGACTGTCGGCACCCCATCGACAATGATCTGCATCCACGAAGCATCGCCAGTCACCTGCACCACCACCTCGACCGGCGCCGACGGCGTTGGCGCGGCGGTGAGGGTCGGCGTGGCAAACGGCGTGGTTGGATCGACCGGGATCGCCGTGGAGCCATCAACATTGGTCGGCTGTGGGGTAAAGGTTGGCAGCGGGGCCGGGGTCGCCACGGTCGGGGTTACGGTGGTCTCGTCAACGCTGGCGATATTGGTCAGTCCCAGCGCGTTCAGCGTCAGATAGCCCACCACCACCAGCACCATCACCACCAGCACCACCCCCCAGATACTGGGGACGAAAATCGTGCTGGTGCGCGGAGGCACGGCGGCAGGAACCACCTTGATTGGGGCTGATACGCCGCGCTCAGCCCGATACATATCGATCATCTCTTCGGCAGGGAGGTTGAGATATTGGGCATAGTTACGGATAAAGCCGCGCGCATACACCTCGCCAGGAAGATGATGGTACTCACCACTTTCAAGGGCCGCCAGATAGCGTTGAATAATGCGGGTTTCCGCTGCAACTTGCGCCAGAGAAACCCCACGTGCTTCGCGGGCTTCGCGTAGATAATTACCTAATTGACTGTGTCTCGTTTGTGCCATGCTCGACCTTGATTGTTCGTAATGCATAAAATATCCCGACAGGAAATTCCAGTCGGGACGAGGGCATGTCGCGTTTCAAGCGACAGCGTAGTGGCGGAGATGAAAAGATAACGCCTGCCCTGCCCTGCCGGAGCGCATTATACCACAGCATCACATCACGCAACATCCAGCCGGGCGCTTAATGATTAAGAGCTATTAAGATTCGAGTCGGCGCTAGCTATCCCGGAAGAAGTCGATCACCTGACCGCGCTCTTCCTGGCTGACCATAACTTCCAGGAAAGTCACCCGATGCCAGGGATAGATCACCGAATGCACCCCGGCGGCCACATAGGCAACGTCCTTACCATCGCGGCGGCGCAGGTTGCTCACCCGAATAAAGCTATCGCTGGGGTCGGGATCGTGGTCCATCTCGGCCACAATCGGGTCTTCGCCGCTCAAGTGCAGGATGACGGTTTTTGCCATCGTGATCTCCTAACTAGTCAATTCAACACGCATTAAGATATTGCCAAGGCGGACCTCATCGCCATGATGAAGCGGTTTAACCGTGCCCTGCGCGATTCGGTCTTTGTTGAGGAATGTACCATTTGAGCTGCCCAGATCCTCGATGTAGCAGGTACCACTGCGGATAGTAATGGTCGCGTGACGCCGGGAAACGCCCGCATCCAGGCCGCCATCGGTGGAGAGATCGATATCGGGGTAGAAGCTCCGGGCGCTATCCTGGCGGCCAATCATAATCGGCTGATCGCTATTGAAGCCCAGCTTGCGCCCGCTGTTGAGGATCACCACGCGCAAAATTGGCGGGGTCAGCTCTGGCGGCGCCGCCGGGGGCGGCAGCTGCCCGCTGCCTGGCTCGATTGACGACGATGGAACGCCCAGCGATGTCGTAGTTTCGCGAATCCGCGAAGGCAGAAACGAGGCGCCACACTCAACACAGAAGAATGTGCCCGGCAGATTGGGGGTTCGACACGATGGACAGTTGATCATTATGCAAAGTTCCTTTGCAATAGTACGAATACCGAATATGCGACGGCTGGATCTTCCGCATTCGTAAGGGTTACTTCCCAACGGTTCGCTCGCTGGCGATCAGCCCACGGGTGCCATACTTGATCTGCTTGCGGCCTTCGTCGCTGGCCGAGCCGCTGCGTAGCAGGCGCGTGGCCTCTTCCTGCACCGTTTCGGCCAGGGCGGTCTGGCCCGACTCAAGCAGGCGCGTGCCCGCCATGCGCAGTTTCTTGGTGGCCTCCTCGATATTGCCCTGCTCGACCTGCTCCCAGGCCGAGGCCTGCAGCCGATAGGCCACCGTGCGCTCCAGCCAGTGCTTGACCACACCGTCAACGTCGGCGCAAATCTGGTCGGCGGGCTTGACCGGCAGCTGGACATCGACCTGGCTCAGCAGCGGCTGGCTGCTGACGCTGGGCACCTCGTAGCTCAGCTCCACCCGCATGACGGTCTGGTTCCCAGGCGGCAGCGGCGGCATGACCATCTCCAACAGGAAAACCTGGTCATCGCGCCCGACCCACTCGCCGAGGCCGAGGCGCCAGAG
>DAOTUS010000670.1:0-3026 GCA_034437415.1 Herpetosiphonaceae bacterium | reverse complement strand
ATCTGGCGCTCGCTGGTGTTGGTGCCGTGCAGAATCTCATCCAGCAGAAATAGGGTCGTCCGCCCATTCGCGTGGCTGTGCTCGGCGATATCCAGGATTGTTTTCAGCCGCAGCAGCTCGGCCATAAAGTACGAGATTCCGCCCTCCAGCGAGTCGCTGATTCGCATGCTGGTGGCTAGCGTGAGCGGGGGCAGCCGCAGGGCCGTCGCACACACCGGGCCGCCCGCCTGCGCCAGCACCACATTCAGCCCCAGCGCCCGCATCAGCGTGCTTTTCCCCGACATATTCGAGCCGGTGATCAGCAGAAAGGTTCCCTCGGGGCCGACCGCCACATCGTTGGGCACCGCCACGTCGGGCGCAATCAGCGGATGGGCGAGCTGGCTGGCGCTTACGCACGTATTCGTATCAGCCGCGATCTCAGGCATTGTCCAGCTGGGGTTGTCGTGCTGCAAGGTTGCCAGCGCGGCCAGCGCTTCGATCTCGCCAAGCACCACCAGCCAGCTGCGGGCGTGGCTGCCGGCATCACGCTGCCAGCGCTCCAGCAGCCAGCCGACCTGAACGTTCCAGACGGTGAAGCCCTGCAGCACAATGTAGAGCAGCGAAAAGCGCTGGTCGGCCAGGGCCATAATCCGCCCCAGCCGCGCCATCTGCCGGTCGGCCCGCTGGTCGGCGGCCCGCAGCACGGTTTGCAGGCGCTGCAGCTCCGGGGCGCTAAACGTCTGGCTGTTGATCAGCTCAAACAGCGCGGCAAAGCTGGCGAAGCTATTCTGGCGCGCCGCAACCTGAACGATAATCCGATCGGCAATTCCGCCGACGCTGTTGGCGTAGAGCAGGCTGATCACGGCCAGCACCAGCCACCACGGCACCACAATCAGCCCAGTGAAGTAGCCGATAAACGCGCCAATCGTCAGCGCCGCCAGGAGCCAGGCGATCCACACCAGCAGCGGGCGGGTGATCAGCGTCGGGCCGCTCTCGGCCCAGCTCAGAAAGCGCTCATAGGCGGCCTGGTTGGCCTTGACCTCGCGCCCGCGCAGGGCCAGCTCATCGCGCCAGTCCACCAGCGGGGCCAGCTCGCGCACCGCCGCCTGGCGCTGGAGCACCACCGCCGGTTCGGCCGGCTCCAGCAGCCAGCCGTGCAGCGTGTGCATGCCAATCGGGGTCGAGGCCGTCCCCAGCAGATGCGACAGCGAGGCGTGGCCGAACACATCGAGGTCGCTGGCATACGAGCTGGGCGGCGCCGACTCGGCCGCCTCGCGGAGCGGCAGCGTGGCCCAGTCGCGGCGCAGGCGCTGGCGGCCCTCGTCGTTGATCGTCCACAGCTCAGCGTAGCGCAGCCGGGTCTGCTCAACCTCGTGATGTTTGATCACAATTGCCACAAATCCGCCGATGGTCCCCAGCACCGCCAGCCACCACCAGGCCGTGTGGGCGATCGCGGCCCCCGCCAGCAGCAGGGCGATCCCAAACACAATCAGGCGAATATTCGAGAGTTTGTTGGAGCGCTCGGCATAGGCGTCGCGCTGGATTGTGAAGGCGGCGCAGCGCTCAAGATAGCTCTCCTCGGGGGTGCGCTCTACCAATTCAGCACCCGCAGTTCGGAATTCTCCACCAATTGACGCTCCTCGCTACTCAGTCTTTCATCAATGATAATGCCCGTGCCGCCCCGCTCGGTCAGCTCCGGCAGGATCGCCCCGAGGTTGCCCGCCGGAACCCGCCAGACCAGCTCCGCCACCCCTTCAAACCGCAGCGGATCGCAGTCGGCCTGCCAGTCCGCGACCATCCACCAGCGCGGGGTGATTTTGCTCCAGGCCGGCTCGGGGATCGGGCGGCGGTACACGGCGATTCGGTCCAGATAACCAACCGCGTGCGGCCAGCGCTCGGCCAGCGCCCGCAGCGCTTTGGCGTCCAGCTGGGGTTCGTCGAGGATGATATCCCAGTGGATCGTTGGGTTGGCCTGGGCGATCGGCCAGCACAGCGCCTCGATCACCGCCAGAGCGCTGTTGCGCGCCACTACAACCACGTGGCTGGCAACCTCGTCGGCAATGCCCTGGCCCAGCGCCGCCCACTCAGGTAGCGGCAACGCCGCCGCGCAGTCAAGCTGAATCTGCTGAATCGGCCAGCCAGATGGGCTAAAGTGGCCGTCATCACGCAGATTCCACACCGTTGCGGCTGGCTCGGGCAGCCCCTCAATAATCTGCGGATCGAGCCCGGCGGCCTCGCGCAGCTCCCAGCGCAGGCCGCGCAGCTCGCTGTAGCTCAGCTTGTGGGTGCTTAGCACGTAGTAGGGCGGGCGATCCTGATAGCGCAGGGCGAAGCGCTCGGCATCGGTGCGAATGCCGGTGCCCGGCAGCACCTGGAGGGTGAAAATATCGTAGGGGCCAAGCTCCTGCTCGGCGATCCAGTCGAGGGTCGCCAGGGTTGTGGCGCGATCATCCTCGGGCAGTCCCAGAATCACATCAAGCAGCACCTGCACCCCGCGCTGATACAGCCGCCGGGTGCCCTCGGCCCACTTATCCAGGTCGGTGCGCCGCCCGACGGCCTGCAGCGCGGTGCGATTGGCGCTCTGTAGCCCAACCTCGGCGGTGTGCAGGCCCGCCTCGACCAGCGCCGCCACCACCTCGTCCTTGAGGTGCTCGCCACGCAGCTCGGCGTAGATCGAGATCGGATCCACCGCATTGAGCGGCTTCAGCCCGGCCATCAGTTCGTGAAAAATTGGCAGCAGATTCAGGTTGGCCTCGACGAAGTGAATCGCCCCGGCGCCCTGGGCCTTGACCCAGGCCACCTCCGCCAGGATTCGCTTGGCGCCAAACAGGCGTCCGCCCAGCTTTGTGCCCAGATTGCGCCCGTAGAGACAGAAGGTGCAGCCGTAGGGACACCAGCGCGAGCACTCAACCAGCGCCATCTCGCCTGGCCGCAGCTCCAGAAAGCCCAGCAGATACGGCGAGGGGACAACATCGAGCGTCGCCAGCGCCACCCGCGGCGGGGCCACCAGCAGTGCACCATCAACCAGCTGAATGGTCCCGGCGATT
>DAOTUS010000669.1:0-22861 GCA_034437415.1 Herpetosiphonaceae bacterium | reverse complement strand
CCGTACATGCAAGGAATTCTTTTGGTCGTTGTTTTAAGTTTTCATAGGTAAGCATCTTTACCTCCATAATAAAATATAAAATATATATATGATTATATCATATTTCAAATAATATCTATGGTGTCCATGGGCCTAATCTAACATTGTCAAAGTATAGTGATATTTTTTGCTGGGGTTTTGATGCTTAAGTTGCTTGGACAATGGAAAAAGCAGATTGATGGCCGCAGCTGGCCCTACCGCTTTCCACGCCTGTACGATGCGCTGGTGTGCAACGGGATTTTTGCCTGGCTGGGGATGAGCGGGACCGAACAAACCAAGCTGGTGGCGACAACCCTGCGCCACGAAGGCCGGGTGCTCGATTCGCCGATCGGCACCGGCGCCCTGACCCTGGACCTGTACGCCCAGCGGCCCGCCCTGATGATCGTCGGGGTCGATCTGGCGCTGCCGATGTTGCAGGCGGCCCGCGCCCGGCTGCAGCAGCGCGGCATCGTCAATGTCCAGCTGGTCTGCGCGGATATGACGACGCTGCCGTTTCTCAGCGATGTGTTCGGCCAGATTGTGAGCCTGAACGGCCTGCACGTGGTTCCCCGCTATGAGTCGGCGATTGATGAGATGCTGCGGGTCGCCGAGGATGGCGCGGCAGTCGTCGGCACCGCCGGGGTCGATATTGGCAACGAGCCACGCAGCGGCCTGCAAAAGCTGCTCACCAAAATGGGCATGATCAAGCCCCTTGACGACCAGAAGCTCCACGAATTGCTCAGCATGACCTGGAGCCGCCTGGTCGGCCAGCGCACCGGGGCGATCTACACCTTCCGCCGCCCACAGCTTGATCCAGGGACTGGCGCTGTGCTGATCCAGCCGTAGGCCCACCGTTTAACGCAAGCGAGCCGCTCCGTTTTTTGGAGCGGCTCGCTTGCGTTTAAGGATAATGCCCTGGTAACAGAGCAACCGATCTAGCGCATTCGAATGCGCTAATCCCGATCCCCGATCCCCGGTCCCCGACCCCTAACCCTACGGCAGCACCGGCACCGCCACCGCCAGCACATACTGGCCATCGAGCTTGAAATTCTTGGGGCTGCTGGCCTGCGCCAGCACGGCGGCGGCATCGGCGCCCTTCAGGGTATTGCCATCACGCAGCTCGGCGGGGTCGAGCGGCCAGGCGAGGGCCTCGGGATCTTCATAGCCTTCCATCACCGACAGCGTTACCTGCTCGGGCTGGTAGGGGTTGGTCGCCTGCTGCTCGATGTTGTGCAGGGCAGAGTCGGCGGCCTGCAGCTGCTTCAGCAGGGCGATCCCGGCGTTGGTGATGCCTGGGCGCTCGTCGGCAAACACGGCATCAGCAGTGGCGCTACACGAGCGGGTCAGCAGATTGACCGTGACGGTGGTGGAGCCAGCGTCGGTCACCGGGGCCGCTGGAATTGGGGCGGACTCACACAGGGCTGCGTTCGGCCCCAGCACAGCGGTCAGCAGGGCGCGGATCTCGACCGGGGTGAATGTGGTCTCCTGCCACTCAACCCCGCCTTTCTCGGTGCTGCGCTGATAGATCGCCCGGCCATCGCCGTAGACCCGCAGCAGCGGCTGGCGCAAAACCTCAGCATAGAGCGGCATCACAAATCCGGCCCCGGCGCGATGCTCCAGCACCACGGTGGTTGGCGCCATATCGTAGCCCAGCAGGTCGGGCGTGGCGGTGGGGACAACCGTCGGCTGGCCTGCGCCACAGGCGGCCAGCAAACCCAGCAGTAGGATAAAACTTAAGACTCGGTGCAGCATAGTTCTTCTACCATCCTTCGATACACGAGGGTTCAACCCATTCAAGACCCATTGCGAATATAACGTCCCAGCCTGAAATTTTGTTCCATCCATGATCCCGACCACTACTCCCTCGGCGCCGACGGCAGCCCGAACCGCGCCACAATCTGGGCAGCGGCGGAGTCCGGGTCGATCTGGGTGTTGTGAATTTTGAGATGCTGCGCGGGGTAGAAAAAGTCCTGGCGGGAGTTCATCTGATAGCGGGTATCGATCTCCAGCAGATGCGCCTCGGAGCTGGCGAGATTGCGCTTGGAGGGCTTGTGCGCCAGCCGATAGTCGCTCTGGTTGCGGATCAGCCGCTCCGCCTGGGTTGCCTCCAGCTCCACAAAATGAACTCTGGCGCCGCGCTGGCGAAAAATAGCGCAGTAGCCATCGACACAGGCTTTATCCCCAGGATCGTCAAGCGCCCAGACGTAGGTGAAGATCAGCCCTGGCAGATCGCTGGCGGCAACTTCTTCGAAAATCCGCCGCCGAAACTCGTCGATCAGGCGGTTCGCCGTCGGCTCGCCGTAGGGAAAAAATTTCATGACCAGATCGATCGTCATATGGTTGTGGAACAGCTTGAATCCGGTCAGGCGGGCCAGCTCAGCCCCAACCGTCATCTTGCCAACTGCTGGCGGCCCAAAAATAAGCACAAAGTCCATCGCCCGTCACCTCCTGAAGTTGAAATGATTCTTTAGTTTGTTGAGCATATTGATTATCTATAGTGAAAAATATGGTAAAATTCTTCTGCTATATGAAAGGAATCAACCATGCAAACAACCGAACAGCTACCAGCCGTGCCCGCCAGCCCAACCGACGGCGTGGCCATGCCGATTGTCACCCTGAACCGCTGGATCCTGGTGATTGGCATCAGTCTTGGCTGGCTGCTGCAACAGCCGCTGCTGACCACCCTGCTGCTCCTGCTGCTGATTCCAGCGGTGCTGGGCAGGCAGCGCTGGAGCCCGATCACCAATCTGGGCAAGTGGCTTTTTGCCCGCCAGATCGCCACCGCCGAGCGTGAAGATGCCCGGCTGATGCGCTTTAACAACACGATTGCGGTGCTGCTGCTTTTTGCCGCCCAGCTGGCGTTCGCCGCCGGGCTGCCGCTGGTTGGCTGGACGGTGGCCGGGCTGGTGGTGGTGGCGGCGAGTGTGGCGCTGGCGGGATTCTGTGTCGGCTGCTTTTTGTACTATCAGTTCAAACTGCGGCGGGCGGCCTGGTTCGGGCGCTGATATTCAGGCACACCGCTGTTCGCCACTATCTTCGTCGTGGTCAAAATAATGTATGTTGAGGACACCTTGGGCGACCGAAGCAGCGAGGTGAAGGGCGAAGACGAGATTATCGGCGGAGGCTAGCGCTGCGGTGCGGGGGCGAGCAAAACCGCCGACTCAAGGGCAGTTCGATCATCGGTTGGCGCATGGTAGGGCAGGAAAACCCGAAAGGTGCTGCCGTGGCCCGGCTGGCTCTCCACCGTGATCGTGCCGCCGTGCAACAGGATAATCTCCCGCACCACCGACAGGCCGATGCCCAGGCCGTTGATCTGGTAGTCGGCATTGGGAACACGATAGAACTTATCGAAGAGATGCGGCAGATCGGCGGCAGCGATACCAAGCCCACGATCGCTAACGCTTAGGCAGATCGTCTCGCCAGCCGGGGCCAGATCGAGGTGGATTGTGCCACCCTCAGGGCTGTACTTGATCGCGTTGCCCAAAAGATTGTGCAGCATCTGCTCCAGCCGCTGCCGATCGCCAGCGATCACGTGGGGCGTATCGACGCCGCTGAGGATAATCTGGTGGTTGAGCAGCGTTGCGCTGATCTCATCGGCGATCCGCTGGCTGAGGAGCGTGAGATCGACCTGCTCGCGACTGAGGCTCAGCCGGCCCTCGTGGATCCGCGACACATCGAGCAAGTTGGCGATCAGCATGTTCAGGCGCTCAACCTGCTGCACCATCACCTCGGCCCGGCGCTGATCGCGCTCGGTGGCCAGCTCGTGGCGGGCGAGCGTGCGCTGGAGCAGCTGGGCGCTGCCGGCAATGGTCGTGAGCGGGGTTTTCAGCTCGTGGGCCGCCAGCATCAGAAACTGATTGCGGAGCTGCAAGGCGTTCGAGAGCTCCTGCTCTTTGCGGCTCAAGCGATAGTAGAGCTGATTGATCTCATACAACATCGCGAGCAGCACCGCGATCGAGGCAAAAACCGTATTGACCCGGGCGATATACCAGCCGATGCTAAAGCGCTCACCGCTCAGCAGCGTCATGGCCACGTCAAGCAGCCAGGCGATCATCGCAATGGTGAGCCAGAGATGGACAATCATCTGGCCACGGGTGCGCACGATGATAGCGATCAGCGCGGCTAGGCCAACCAGCCAGAGGACCGGGCCAATCCCTGAGCTGATCACCCGCTCGTAGTTGCGATTGATCACCAGCGTGGGCAAAAAGTGATTGAAGCGATAGGCGACCGCGCTTAGGCCAACAATGAGCAGCCCGATGGCCGCAGCGCTGATTGCCGCCAGCGCCACCGTTCGGCCGGTTGAGGCCAGTGGCGGTGCTGGCCGGCTGTCGAGCCACAGATAGAGCAGAATACCGAGCGGAAACCCAGCATGCCAGACAATCCAGAGCCAGTTGGTTGTCTGGGTATTGCCGCCAAACAGCCCCAGCGGCGCAAAGAGACCAGGAAACGAAAACAGGTAGGGGATCGTCATCAGGCCGGAAAAAAGATAGGTCGCAAAAAGCACCACGATCGGCGTGCGCCGGGTGACCAGGGCCTGGCTAAACAGCAGCACCGCGGTGATGATATCGCTCCAGAACACAATCGTGACAACAATCGGGATGAAGGGCTCGATCATCAGCCAGGGCGATTTAGCAAACGGGATCACCAGCGCAAACAGCACAATCAGCATGATGCCGATTGAAATTGCGACATTGCGCTGGCGCCGACTGGCAGCGATAGTAATAAAACTTTGCGGCAGCAGCTGGGCATTGAGCGGGTCTGGCGCAGGCTGAGAAGCTAGATTCTGTGGCCGCATCGATGGTGCCTCGCTTGAGCTATACACATGCTGATGATGAATTCTGAATGCCAGCAGAATAGGTTTGTAAGCATAACTTGTGCCCACAATAGTGCCACAAAGCATGGGTTTGCGCAATCGAAAAGGGGCCGTTTAGCCCTGGCTCGGCTCGGGCAGCAGCGTGCGAATTGTCTGGGCCATGGCGGGATTCACCGCAAAGTAGCGCTCCAGAAACTCCAGAATCGCCAGAGCCGACGCGCAGCTGCGGTCGTAGCCCTGCAGCATCGTCGGCAGCTGCGCGGCCATGCCGGGGAAGCGCTGCTCGTAGCGGCGCTCGACGACAAACCGATCGGGGTGGGCGGCGGTCGCCTGCTCCAGCCTGGCCGCCAGCGCCAGAACGTGATCGACCGCATACTGCTGGATGAAGCGCAGCGCCGAGAGTTTCTCGCCGCGCCGATAGCGCCCCAGGCCGACATACAGGTTGGTCAGCGCCTCGCCGACCAGCCACTCGGCTGCGGGCGCGGTGGCCTGGGGGGCGACCCACTCCGGCTGGGCCAGCGCCGCGTCAAACGCCGGGTGCTGCCAGACGATGCGCCCCTGGGCGAAGGGGATCGCCCGCAGCTCGGCTGGCTCAAAGACGGCGAACTCACAAAAAATCCCATCATCAAACAGCACTTTAAAGCCATCGACGGTATTGCGAAACTGATAGGCAATCGGCGCGATCGCGCTAAGCCAGTCGAGCGAATCAAGATACTGCGGCTTGAAGCCAGCCTCGACAACCGCAAAAAAATCCAGGTCGGAATACACATCAAGGCGATCACGCTCGATACCAACCGAGCCAAGGCCAAGCAGCGCCAGCGCGTGGCCGGAGTGCTGAAGCGAAAGCCCAATCGCATCCAGGCGATCGAGCAGCTGCTGAGGTGTATTCATGGCGGTCTCCCGGCTAAAGGTTCAAGTTCAGGCAGTATAGCCCAATCGACCAGCCGCGCCTGCAGCTCAGACTTTTGAAGGTCGGGGCGATGTGGTAGTCTGAACAAAACACAGTTTGGCACCGATCAGCTCTTGATCGATGCAAAGCGAGGAATCAGATGCAACAGCCAGTGCTTGTTCAGGCGGGACAGATCGAACGCTACGAGGATTTTAGCTCCCAGCATAGTCCGCCGCGCCATATCGATGTGTGGTGTCCGCCCGGCTATGCCACGGGCAGCGAGCGCTACCCGGTGCTCTACATGCACGATGGACAGAATCTGTTTGATCCAGAGCTGTCGTTTATCGGCGTCGACTGGGGCATGGACGAAGCGATCACCCGCCTGATCGAGGCCGGGACCTTCAGCGGCGTGATCGTGGTGGGGATCTGGAACACTCCCGAGCGGCGGCGTGAGTACATGCCCCAAAAGCCACTGCTGCGGCCCGCCAGCACCGCGCTGCTGACAGAGTTTAGCGCCGACAACGGCGGCCCGCCGCGCTCCGACGCCTATCTGCGCTGCCTGGTCGAGGAGATCAAGCCGCTGATCGATGGGCGCTACCGCACGCTGCCAGCGCGCGAGCACACGGCGGTGATGGGATCGAGCATGGGCGGGCTGGTGTCGCTGTACGCGATCTGCGAGTACCCGACGGTGTTTGGGCTGGCTGGCTGTCTCTCGACCCACTGGCCGATCGGCGGCAACCGGCTGGTCGACTACTTCGGCAGCGGGCTGCCCCGCCCGCCGGGCCAGCGAATCTACTTCGACTATGGCACGGCGACCCTCGACGCCAGCTACGAGCCCTATCAGCTGCGCATGGATGCCCTGATGGCCCAGGCGGGCTACGTTCACGGCCAGGACTGGCTGACCCAGAAGTTCGAGCGGGCCGAGCACTCCGAGCGGGCCTGGCGGGCACGGGTGGATATTCCGCTGCGCTTTTTGTTCGGCGTCCCGTAAGCAGGCGCGACTCCGAACTGGCCCGCTGGATCGGCCAGAAACCCTGGAGCACCCGTGAGCTTCATCCGCTAGCCAACACGGCCAAGCTTACGCTCGGCGCGTTGGTCGGCGCACCTTCAGGCGCCGACTGATCGGGCGTGGCACGGGGGCGCTGGCGCGCTGGCGACCAACAATCCGGCCGATATCCACGCTAGAGAGATCGTACAGAGCAAAGATTTTCGCATCAAGCTCGGCATCAAGCTGGGCAATGCGGCCCAGGCGGTCGCTGATCGCGGCCCGTTCGGCGATTTCGGAATGCCAGAACAAGGCCAGCGCTGCGGCATCGGCTGGCACCACGACGCTATTTTTCAGGCCGCTCCACGGCTGTCCCTGCCACTGCGGGAGCCGCAGATACGCCACGAGGTAGCGGCGCAGGTCGTCGTCGGGCACGTTCAGCCACCATTTGGCGTGCCGCAACACCACGCTGGTCGGGTGGGCGGCGGGCACGAAGACGTTGCTGCTCACCGTGGCTTCGCCGCTGGTTTTGTCGGTGACGGTGAGCATGCCGCTGGCCAGCGCATCAAACAGGCTCAGCACGGGATAGGCCGGGTTAGCGCGGGTCAGCCGCGCCAGCAGCCCATCGGCAGGCACGGTGATGGCGGGCTGCCCATTGCGGCGCACCTCGATGCGGTAGCCCTGTTCGCGCAGCGTGTTCAGCGCGGCGTGCTCGGCCAGCAGCTGGTCAACCAGCCCCACCAGCTCGGCCTGGGTGGCGCTGTCGGCGGGGTAGATCGGTAATCGACGGACGTTATCAATTGATATTTCCACATTAGCAAATTGACGGTTGTACCAAAAATTAAGCAATGTGGAATTAAATAATGCTAAGATGTACTTTAGATTATAGTTGCTATATTTGGCAATGATGTTGGTATAGTTATGCCGATTATAAAACTTTTGTTCATCGTAGGTGGCAACCAGCCGCCGTTTTAATGATCTATTGCGTAGACGAATGAACAAAAGCTTTGGTAATTCGTAATACTTTGATTGATATGCTCGGTATAACCAAGAACCATAATTAAGATGGGGTTTTGAAGAATGCCAAGTCAACGAGTAACGACCGATTTGACTATTACTATCAAGTAAGGGCTTCCAGTGGTTTTCATTGCTAGCCAGTTGATTTTTCGGTTTAATGAAGATAGCCGATTTTCCTTGTTCACGGGAATGATAAGGTTCAACGCCACGGTTTATTTCAGTGACATCCTCTAGGCGTAAAATTTCGGGCTTGCCGTTGGTGGCGACGGTACAGGCGGCCTCGATCCGGCGCATCAAATCATCGTAGCGCAGATTGAAACGCGCCTCGGGGTCGTCCATCCAGGTGGCTTGCGGATGGGTCAGCGTCTCGCGCCAGCGCCGATCGGTCAGCGCCGCCAGCGAGTCGGCCAAGGCCAGCGTATGGACCGTAACGGTATGGGCGCGGCGGATTGGCTCAGCGCGCTCGCGGCGACCGAACAGCAGCACACAATCGACGTTGGCATCGCGCCAGATTCCCTGGGGCAAATCGACCAGCTGCTCGATCACCAGCGCGGCGGCCAGCTCACGCCGAAGCGCCGCCGTATTGCTGCCCATCAAAAACGTATTTGGCGTGATATAGCCCAGGCGACCGCCATCGGCCAGCAGCCGCACCCCGAGCGCCATAAAAAACGTGTACGTATCCGGCTGACCATAGAACACGGTCGGCCAATCGGTGCGCAACGTCGCTTTATACGTCTCGCTGAGCGTAGCGCCATAGGGCGGATTAGCCACCACAAAATGGAACCCATTGGCAAACACCGAACCCTCGGCCCGCGCCCTGATCTGCTCGACAATCTGGTTTTCGGCCGCCAGCAGCGTGCTGCCAATTGGAAACGTCCCGCTTGGCTGGCTCAGCGCATCGATATTATAGATATGGAAACGCTCGATTGGCTGGCGCTGGCCCAGCACCTCCGCCGCCTTGACCAGATCGAGCACCTGAATCAAGAGGTTAACCTCGGCCAGATAGCAGGCAAACGGATTGAGATCGAAGCCAAACAGCGCATTGCGAACGCGCTCCAGCACCGTCGCCGGGTCATCGACCGCCTGGGCCTGATAGGTGTTCACCAAACGTTTCGCCGCCGCGACCAGAAACGAACCAGAGCCACAGGCCGGGTCGATCAAGCGCCGATTGATCACCGCAGCGCCGCTGTAGCCAACCTGATCAAGGATTGTCTGCACAATCGGCACGGGCGTGTAATACTGGCCTTTGTGGCGTTTTTCCTCGCGGGAGATATAGGTGCTGTAGATTGTGCCAACAATATCGGAGTCAACAGCGGCGAAATTAAACCGATTGAGCCGATGCAGCGCCATCAACACGTGGCGTTCGTCCAGCGCGTACCAGTTGAACAACTCGCGTCCGCTGAAAAAGTGGGCATAGATATTCTGCGCGTTGCTGTAGGCCATCTGCAATAGCGGCTCGTAGCGATTGCCAGTGACAAAGGCCAAGTAGCGTGGAATAGCCTCCTCGTGCCAGTGCTTGATTCCGCCATCGGAAAGCATGCGGGCGGGCAGCACGCCTTTATCTTCGCAGACCCGAATGAGCAACAGGCGAATAAACACCACATAGGCCGTCTGCGTGGCAAACTCCAGCCGCCGCTCATCCTCGTTCAAGCCGCCGAGCATTGTTTCCTGCACCAGCGTGGTCCAGACGGCATAATCATCGGCCACCGCCAGGGCCGTGCGATACTCGGCCCGCAAGGTTGCCTGGCGGCCATGCCAGCCAATAATCGCCGTACTCAGCGTCTTGAACGGCGCATCAATCGCCTGGCTAAACGCCTCGGCGCGGCTGCGCCAGCCCGTGCCAGAATCGGGGCCGACCGCCGAATCAACACAGCGGTCGATAGCGGATCTCAGCTCGCTGGTCGAGCGAAACGCGCCCACATCGGCAATTGCGCGGCGCAGCACATCATCAATCTCACTCAAGTGATTATTGGATACACGCAACGCTCCCTGAATCTGTTGGAGCGACTCAAGCATGCGCTCACGGAGGATTGCCAGCTCCGTTACCGCCAACTGCTGGCTGGCATCGGTGAGCCGTTCGGCCCGCTGGCGATACATATCGCTGCGCTGTAAAAACGCCGTCAAACGCTGAGATGCATCGGCACGGAGTTCATCGAGCAACGCTTTGACCATCTCAACCAGCAACGACTCGCCCGCCGCGGTGCCCGCGCCAAGCGGCGTTGCCTGGGCCAACCACACGGACTCTTCCAGCGTAATATCGTGCAGCAGCGCCGCCGAGCCAGCAAAAACCTCGGCGCAGCAGTGATCCCACAGCGTGCGAAGAGCCTGCTCGTTCGCGGTATTCATCGTCTGATCGGTCATCCATTGGGCGACAGCGGCAGGGATATCAAGGGTAGCCAGCGGATATGCGGCGGTTTCACGCCGGAACACGAGCAGGATTTTGCCATTAGTTAACCAGCCAAGCGGCACCACCAGCCCGCGCAGATAGCCAAACAGCTGATTGATATGGCTGTTGGGATCGTTTAGATCAAGGGTCAGGGTTTCGGCGGTGCTTTTATCCTCAACGATAAAGCAGGTGCCATAGTTTGGGTGGATTGGAGCATAGTCAGGCCGCGTACCACCGCGATTCTGGTTATAGATGCGACTGCCGGGCTCAAATCCAAGCAGACCCAGTAGTGGCCCAACGATCACCGTATCGACGATGGCGGCCTCATCACCTGTGCGGCGGGCCGCAGGTCGGTTCAAATAGGCCAGGTAATCACCACCTTTGAAGGCTGGCTGGGTGAAAATACCAAAAAAATCGTGGCAGAATTGCTCAAATGGACTAATAGTTGGCATGGACATCAGGACTTCTCCCTACAATGCGGCCCTATTTGGATGTGCAAAAAGTTTACACTGAAAACCTGCCCTAGTGTAGCATACCGGATACGCGCTATAGAAAGCCTAGTATCCAACTATGTCAACCTAAAATCCCTAAAACCCCCGATCAGCATGCGCTCCCCGAGCAACGCCACCGCCAAATAATTAAAAATCTGATGAGAGAGCTTTTCCCTTTGTAATGCCCTAAAGTGACCAGCCAAGCTGGCCACTCATCTCCTGTGAAGAACATCACGCCTCATCCCAGCGATCGCTCTCATCTCCGCCGTTTGACGGATGTGGCGCTGATTGGTATCTTTCCCGGCCGACACACCCTGTTGCGTGTCCCCATCCGTGTTCGATGGGTTAGGCTCCGTGAAGAGCATTCTGGAGGTTCCATGTTCGACCGTGTTGTGCGCCTTGTTGCGCTGGGGGTTTTAGGGTTGGTGGTGTTGCTATCCCTCGCAACGCCCATCCAGGCCGCTGGGCAACCACTCCTTTTTCTACCCACACCACCTGGTGAAACGTGGGAAGTTATCCAAGGCTATAACTGTGGCTCCCACGATGGCTGGGGCCGCTTATCATTTGATCTGGTCAACCACAAGGGGCGAACCCGTGGTGCGCCAGTCTTTGCCGCCGCCGATGGCACAATTCTGTACCGGGGCGGCCAGACCAATGTGCTCATCCTGAAGCACTCTGGCGGCTACTATACGATGTACAGCCATATGCAAGAGGTCGTTGGCGGCGGCGTTGGCACCGCAATCCAGCGCGGCCAGTGGATTGGCGCAGTTGGCAGCGTCAACCCGACCCCAACCGTGCCGCACCTGCACTTTACGCTGTTCCAGGCCGATGGCGCCTATGCGACCAACCGCCGTGCCGTGCCGCTGGCCTTCGCCGAGGGCTACGATTTCCCCAACAATGGCACATGTAGCCAGCACGAAGGTTCGCTGCTGGTCGCCGGTGGCAGCGTCGATAGCGCCGCGCCGAGCGTCGCCTGGAGCGGCACGACCGACGAAACCTGGGTCACCAGCGGGCGGGTCGACTGGACCGTCAGCGACGACCAGGTCGTGCGCGGGTTCAGCCAGGCGTGGGATAGCGATCCGGCCGGCGATGCGCCGCAGTTCAGCGATGTCACCAGCGGCTATTTCGACCTGACCATGCCAGGGGTTCACACGATTTTTGTGCGCGCCTGGGATAAGGCCGGCAACCAGACCCTCGCCACCCGCGAAGTCTGGTTCGATCCCAATCCGCCGAGCGCGCCCAGCCAGCGGGCCAGCGCCGACCACGCCGCCACCGCCGCCAGCAGCGCCGCCCCGCTGATCGTCACGTGGCAGCCGGGCAGCGACGCCGACTCGGGCGTGAAGGGCTACCAGCTCTATCTTGGCAGCGATGCCGAGGGCAGCGGCGACTGGTTTGTCGCTGAGCCGCTGGTCGATGTTGGCCCGCTCAAGGCCGGGAGCTACTTCCTGCGCGTCCGCACCCAGGACTACGCCGGAAACTTCAGCGAGTGGGTCACCGTCGAAACGTTCGCTGTAGAGTAGAACCAGCCTCAGCCAAGCCAGACCTCCCCGGATCAATATCCGGGGAGGTCTGGCTTTTTAAGCCGTCTGGAAGGGCAGATTCTCATTGTTTGATCATTCGATTTTGGCGCGGGGCGATTTACTTCTATGGTATGCTGAACTGGAGGGGAACAGCATTTCTGTGGATCACGCCTCTCCGCGTAAGAATCTGTTTTGGATAACGACTATGCTTGAAACAATCAGCCGGCTGGCGCTCTACCCAGGGCTGCTGCACGGCTTTTCGACCAGACAGGGCGGAGTGAGCGCGCCGCCCCACGCCTCGCTGAACATGGCCTACGCGCGCCCGGACGATCCGGCGGCGGTGCAGGAGAATCGGCGGCGCTTCGCCGCGGCGCTGGGCTTTGATCTAAACGCGGTGGTGATCGCCGGGCAGGTTCACGGCACCACGGTGCGCCGGGCCAGCGCCGTCGACAAGGGCCGCGGCGCGTATGGCGCCAACACCGTCCTGCCGCCCGCCGACGCGCTGATCACCAACCATCCTGGGGTGGTGCTGTGGGCGGGCTTTGCCGACTGCACCCCGCTGCTGTTCTACGATCCGGTGCAGCAGGCCGTCGGGGTGGCCCACGCTGGCTGGCAGGGCACGGTCGGCAACATTGTCGGGGCGACCGTCGCCGCCATGACCCACGAGTTTGGCAGCAACCCCAGCGATCTGCTGGCCGCGATCGGCCCGGCGATTGGACCGTGCTGCTACGAGGTTGGCGAGCCGGTGGTCAGCGCGGTCGCGACGGCCTTTGGCGCCGATGTCGCCGCCGACCTGCTGCCCCGCCCTCCCGGCAGCGAGCGCCCGCACTTCGATCTGTGGTCGGCCAACGCGCACTGGCTCCAGGCCGCCGGGGTGCAGCCGTGCAATATTCTGCGCCAGGACTGCTGCACCGCCTGCAACGTCGAGCGTTTCTTCTCGCATCGCCGGGAGCAGGGCGCGACCGGGCGCTTCGCCGCCGTGATCGGCATTCGGGAACCTTGACTCGCCTTCCAGCAAGGAACACCCAACCCATGAATGATCAAGCCGATTTGATTGCCGAGCGGATCGCTGCCATCCAGGCGCGGATCGAAGCCGCCGCCATCCGGGCGCGGCGCGTGCCCGCCGAGATTACCCTGATTGCCGTGACCAAAACCCACCCGGCCAGCCGCATCGCCCACGTCCTCAGCGCCGGGGTCCTCGATCTGGGCGAGAATCGCGTCCAGGAGGCCGAGGAGAAGCAGGGCTGCTTCGCCGCCGCCACCCCGCCGCGTTGGCATCTGATCGGGCACCTGCAGCGCAACAAAGCCCGCCGGGCGCTGGGTCTGTTCGACCTCATCCACACGGTCGATGATCTGCGGCTGGCCGAAACGCTCAATCGCCTGATCGCCGAGGACACCCACAGCGGCCAGCGCCGCCTGCCGATTCTGCTGCAGGTGAACGTCTCGGGCGAGGCGACCAAAGAGGGCTTTGCGCTAATCGGCGGGGTGCAGAGCGCCAACTGGCCTGCGTTTGTGGCAACCGTGCGGCAGATCGTCGCGCTGCCGTTTATCCACGTGCAGGGCCTGATGACGATTGCGCCGTACTCGGATGACCTTGAGGGCGTCGTGCGGCCCTGCTTCCGCTCCCTGCGCGAGGTGCGCGATCGGCTGGCCGCCGAGGTTCCAGACGGCGACTGGCGCCACCTCTCGATGGGCATGAGCGGCGATTTCGAGATCGCCATCGAGGAAGGCGCCACGCTGGTCCGGGTGGGCACCGCAATCCTGGGGGAGCGGTGATTAGTAGCTGGTAGCTGGCAGCTGGTAGCTGGTAGCTGGTAACTCGTGTGTTTTCGGACGTTCCAACGCTATTCAGGTTAAAAATCTCTATCTTTTAATTCCATATACCCCATCGCGATGCCCTAAAACCCACGAGCTGCTAGCTGCCAGCTACCAGTTACTACGCCAAAGGAGTAAGCGGATGCAGATCGAAAGCCCACGCGGCCCGATCACGCTGCGGCCAGTCACCTCGGCGGATGCGGAATCCTTTCGGCAGCTGCGGCTGGAGGCCTTGCAGGCCCACCCGGCGGTCTATGGCTCGGATTACGAGAGCCAGGTGCAGGAGCCGGACCAGTACTGGCAGAGCCGGGTTGATCGGACCCTCGGCAGCGCCGAGGAGGCCATGGTTGTCGCCGAGGCCGAGGGTCAGATGATCGGAATGACCGGGATTTTTCGCGACCGCGGGGTCAAGGTTCGGCACTCCGCCACAATCATCAGCGTGTATGTGCGCCCAGAGTGGCGCGGCAACCACATCACCGACGGCCTGATTGGGCTGTGTCTGGACTGGGCCAGGCAGCACGGCCTGCTGAGGGCGCGCATCGCAGTGATCACCAGCAACGCCAGCGCCATCCGCTGCTACATCCGCTGCGGCTTCACGGTCTACGGGGTCGAGCCAGCCGTCATCCTCCACAACTGCGTTATCACGACGAGCTGCTGATGGGGCGGCGGGTCGATTAAAAAATCAGCGGCGGGGCAGCTACCCCGCCGCTGATTCCCGGCCGCTAGCCGCCGTAGATCATCCGAAACACCGCCGGAGTGATCGTCACCTCGATGATTGAGGCCAGCAGCAAGAGCGGCATAATCACGAAGACAAACATCTTGGCATACACCGCCAGCGCCCACTGGAGATGGCGCCCGACGCTGTAGGCCGGCGGCACCTTGACGTAGGCCGTGGCGATTCGCAGGCCCAGCGCCGCCGCCAGCATGGCCGCCGGTAGCTCAATCAGGCCGTGGGGCAGGACATAGCCCAGGACAAAGCCCAGCCCACCGCCGACCATCGCGTTGTCGGCGGCCCAGGTTGCGCCGTACGAGACGCTGAAAAAGGCGATCAGCGGCACCAGCAGGGTCGTCAGGCCGAACGTAAAGAGTGCAAAAATCCCGTTCAAGAAGATATTCCGGCTGTTCCTGGTGAAGATATCCCAGAACGAAGCCATCGCGTTGATCTGGCCGATGTTCTCGGTTGGCACCAGAAAACGCATCAGCTCGCGGTCGCGCTCGGAGGTGGGGACATAGACCGTGCCAACCAGCACCGCCACCAGCATTGCGCCAGTGACCAGCAGCAGCGCCAGGCGAATCTCCCGCCAGACCACCGGCAGCTCCTGGCGGTAGAAGCGCCGCAGCGACAGCGTCGGCGCCAAATGATCGGGATCGGCGCCAGCCGGGCGGATCTCGCGGAAGAACGCGGCAAAGGTGCGCCAGATTGCGCTCCAGTTCAGGGAGAGATGCTCGCGCGAGAGAATCGACTCGCGGTTGAAGCTGCCCATGCCGCTGCGGGCCAGCACGATCGCCAGCATCAGCATCGCCAGGCCAACAATGCGGGTCACATCGTAGCGCTCGGCGATAATCAGCACGGCCTCAAGCTGGATCAGGACGGTGATTGGCACCAGGATAAAGCTGGCCAGCAGGTTGGCAACCCGCACCGAGCTGGTGTGCGACGAGATCACCACCGCTGCGGCGACCATCGCCAGCGCCTGCGCCGTGCTGACAAACAGCATCTCGCCAAAAACCGCCAGGGTAATTGGCGCCAACAGCTCGGCGTTGCCAAAGATCAGCAGCCCGACATAGAACAGCACCAGCGCGATCAGGCCGGCGCTCACCGGCGGCAGAAACGCCGCCAGCAGCTTGCCCCGGTACAGCTGCCCATCGCTGATCGGCATCGAGAACAGCGACTCAAGCGAGCCACGCTCTTTCTCGCCGACAAACACCTCCAGCGCCACAATCAGGGAAAACGAGGCCGGCAGAAAGCCAACCAGCAGCAGCAGAAACGGCATCAGCCGAATAACACCGACCGGGTCGGCCAGGTTATGGTAGGCGAACACCACCCCGCCCAACGCCAGCACCGGCACCAGCAGCGTCAGCACAGCAATTGGCGTGAGAATGCGCCAGTCGGTCAGCGTGTCGGTCACCTCGCGGCGGGCGATGGTGATCATCGGGCCGTAGCGGCGCTCGCTTAGCTGCCCGCGCAGCGCCCGGCCGGCTTTGCCGACGCCGCGATGCTCACGGGCCAGAATCTCCTCGCGGTTGAACGAGCGCATGCCCTGGAGCAAAAACAGCCCGGCCACCCCGAGCATCGCCACGTTGACCAGCGCCAGCACCAGCAGATTGTCGTTGATCATCATCAGCGCCTCGACCTGCACCACCGCCGTCATCGGGATCAGGATAAAGCTGGCGAGCAGATTGGCCGAGCGAATGCTGGTTGCCTGCGACGAGATATAGACCGCTGCCGCGACCATCGCCAGGCTTTTGATCAGGATGATCACCACGATTACGCCGATCCAGCTGGGCGTCAGGTAGGCCGCCAGATCCTGGCGCCACGATAGCTTGGTCGTCAGGATATACAGCAGCATCGCCAGCCCGCTGGAGAGCAGCGGCGGCGTGAGCGCGGCAATAAATTTGCCCATGTACAGCCCACGGTCGCTGATTGGCGCCGACAGCAGCGCCTCGAGCGTATTGCGCTCGCGCTCGCCAACAAAGGTTTCCAGCGGCCCGATCAGCGAAAACGAGGCCGGCAGGAAGCCGACGATCAGCAGGCCCAGCGGAATCAGGCTGCGGGTCAGCGCCTCCTCATCGAGGAAGTCGATGGCAATCCGAATGCCGGAGCGCAGAATAATCGGCAGAAACAGCGAGAGCACAATCAGCGGAATGACCGTGCGCCAGTCGCTAAACGCATCGCGCACATCGCGACGGGTGATGGTGGATAGGGGCGATGCAGCCATCAGGCAACCTCCAGCTCAGGGACGCCGAAACAGTCAGGGAGAAGCGCACGCTGCCGCATCAGGCAACCTCGATCAGGTCTTCGATGGCCTTGGGCAGCGCCAGCGCCGGGCCGCCGATCCGCTCGTGGTGGGTCTGGCCAACAATCGTCAGGTAGACATCCTCCAGCGAGCGCTGCACCGGGCTGATCGAGAGCAGGGGAATGTCGAGCTCCAGCAGGCGCGTCATCAGGCGGGGATTCAGCTGAACAGGATCGCTGGTGCGGTACTGCAGCCAGTCGGCGCCGCTCTGCTCAACCACGACTAGGTCGGCCAGCCGCGCCGTCAGGTCGGGCCGGGCGTGGGCCAGGCGCACCTCCCAGAGCGGCGCGCCCATCAACTGCTGGCTGAGCTGGCTGATCGTGCCCTGGACCAGAATGCCGCCGTCGTGGACAATCGCAATGCGGTCGGCCAGCGTCTCGGCCTCGGGCAGATTGTGGGTGCACAAAATAATCGAGCGCTGCTCCGAGCGCAGCCCGGCGATCGCATCGCGCACCGTCCGCGCCGAGTGCGGGTCCATGGCGGTGGTTGGCTCATCAAGGTAGAGAATGTTCGGATCGTGGATCATCGCCCGAATCAGGGCTAGCTTCTGCTTCATGCCTTTCGAGTAGCCATCGATGCGCTTTTCGCGGGCCTCCCACAGCCCGAACTGTTGCAGTAGCAGCGTCGATCGATCAACGCAGGCCCGATCGCCCATGCCCTGCAGGCGCCCAAAAAACAGCAGGTACTCCAGCGATTTCATGCGATGGTACAGCCCCGGAAACTCGGTCAGCAGACCAACCGCGTGCCGCACCTCGCGGGCCTGCGCCACCACGTCAAAGCCATCGACCGTGGCGCTGCCGCTGGTCGGCTTTAGAATCGAGGCGAGCATGCGAATGGTGGTGGTTTTACCGGCGCCGTTCGGCCCCAGCAGCGCCAGAACCTCGCCAGGCCGCACCTCCAGCGAGACACTTTTAACGGCGCAGAAATCGCCAAAGTTTTTACGTAGATTTTGGGCAATAATCATCGTGCTTCTCCGTGAATGTAAGACTCCCGGCGGCGGGGTGAAGCCTGAGTCGTGATCGATTAGCGTGTCGGTGCGGTCGAACCTCATCATGTACTGTACTACACATTTCTGGGTTTTGGCATTGCCCATTGGTCACGGTCGGGCCAGCATCTGGGCCAGCTGGCCTTCCGCGCGCCGTTCATCTTGTTGGCAAATCGTACTTTTTACTATACCCATTCAATTGATTAAAATCAGTAAAAAGGATCGCAATTGTGTAGCAGGATCGGGCAACATGCGCGTAATCCGGCGAAATCCATCCATCGCCTGGGAGCAGGAGCGTTTGGATGGTCCCGCTAGCGCCGCGTAGAGTTGCGTTAGATTCCGGCGCCACTTCGCGACATAAGAACGAGATGGATCGCCGAGAGCTTATGCTACAATGAGCATAGCGCCATTGACATTATTTGGAGAGATTTCTATGACGATGACCGCCCAAGAGTTACCAAGTCGTTCCGACGTAAACACCGAGGACACCTGGGACATCACCAGCCTCTACGCTGACGATGCCGCCTGGGAAGCTGATTTTGCCCGTGTCACGGAGCTGTTGCCGGGACTGCAAACCCTGCAGGGCACTCTCCACCAAGGTCCGGCCGCGCTCTTGACCGTGTTCGAGCGGCAGGAGGCCGTGAGCACGCTGGCCGAACAGGTCCTCGTGTACGCCTCGCTCCGCGCCGACGAAGATACCGCCAACGCCCACTATCAGGCTATGGACGAACGCGCCAGCACCCTGATCGCCCAGGTTGGCACGGCAACCGCCTGGATCGACCCGGAGCTGCTGCTGCTGTCAGATGCCCAGCTGCGGGGCTATCTGGCCGCCGAGCCAAAGCTGACCATCTACACCCGCACCATCAAAGAGCTGATTCGCATGCGGCCGCACATTCGCTCGGCCGAGATCGAGGAGCTGCTGGCCCAAGCCAGCGAGGCCACCCGCGGCCCCAGCGCCATCTACGGTATGTTTATCGACGCTGACCTTAAGTTCCCCACGATTGAGGATGAAAAAGGCCAGCCGATTGAAATCACCCATGGGCGCTACATTCCGCTGCTGGAGAGTCAGGATCGGCGGGTGCGCCGCGAGGCGTTTCTGGGGTACCACAATACCTACAAGCAGTATCGCAATACGCTGGCGGCCACCTACGCGGCCAGTGTGCGCGCCAATATTTTCTATGCCCGCGCCCACGGCTACAGCTCATCGATCGAGGCCCGGCTCAAGCCGCACGACATTCCGCTGGCGGTCTACGAGAATCTCGTCTCAACTGTCAACGCGAATTTGCCCAAGCTGCACCGCTATCTGCGCCTGCGCAAGAAATTGTTAAATGTTGAAGAGCTGCACACCTACGACCTCTACACCCCGCTGACGACCGCGCCACGGCCCAAGATATCGTTTGACGAGGCCGCCTCGCTGGTGCTGCAAAGCATCACGCCGCTTGGCACCGAGTATGGCAGTGTGCTCGGCGGTGGCCTTGAGTCGCGCTGGATCGACCGCTACGAGAACAAGGGCAAGCGCTCGGGCGCGTACTCGTGGGGCGCCTATACCTCGCAGCCGTTCGTCCTGATGAACTATCAGGATAATCTGACCAGCATGTTTACCCTGGCCCACGAGATGGGCCACTCGATGCACTCCTATTTCACCCGCCAGACCCAGCCCTACATCTATGGCCACTACACGCTGTTTGTCGCCGAGGTTGCCTCAACCCTCAACGAGGCGCTGCTGGTCGAGCACATGCTCAAAACCACCGACGATCCAACCCTGCGCTTTCAGCTGATCACCCAGCAGCTCGATGATGTGCGTGGCACGCTCTTACGCCAGACCCTGTTCGCCGAGTTCGAGCTGGAGGCCCATCGGATGGCCGAGGCCGGCGAGGCGCTGACCGCCGACAATCTCAGCAATCTCTATCGTGGCCTGGTCGAGCGCTACTATGGCCCCGAGCTGGTGATCGATGACGAGCTGGATATTGAGTGGGCGCGGATCCCGCATTTCTATCGCTCGTTTTATGTCTACCAGTATTCGACCGGCATCTCGGCGGCCCTGGCGCTGGCCGACAAAATTCTCCACGAGGGCAACGGTGTCGCCGAAAACTATATCAACTTCCTGCGCGGCGGCTCGTCCAAGTCGTCAATCGACCTGCTGAAAGACGCCGGGGTCGATATGACCACGCCCGAGCCAGTTCAGCGGGCTATGAACGCCTTCGATGGCTGGCTGGACCAGCTGGAGGCGCTGACCACGTAAGATCGCCCCGAGCGGAGCGGCCAATCCGCTCAAGGATTGGCCGCTCCGCTGTATTTTCACGCTCGATCCACCCTCAATCCATTGAGCCTTCGTTGTTGCAAAGGAGCATCTATGTCCGACCCTCGAATTGCCAAGTTGGCCGACACGCTGGTCAACTATTCGTTGAACATCAAAGCCGGCGAGTTTGTCGTCATCAACACGCAGCCAAGCGCGGCGCCGCTGATCCAGGAGCTCTATCGGGCGATTCTGGCGGTCGGCGCCCATCCCAGCACCAACATTGCGCTGCCGGGGCTGGCGCGCCTGAAGCTCAAACACGGCTCCGACGAGCAGCTGCGCTGGCTCTCGCCCTTTGATCGAATCGGCAACGAGCAGGCGGATGTGCGGATTTCGATCGATGCCACCACCAACACCCGCGAGCTCTCGGGAATCGACCCAACCCGCCAGGCCATCGCCCAGTCGGCCCGCCGCGAGCTGATGGGGACGATGATGCGCCGCTCGGCCAGCGGCGATCTGCGCTGGTGTGTGACGCTGTTCCCAACCGATGCGCTGGCCCAGGACGCCAACATGAGCCTGGCCGACTACGAAGATTTTGTCTACAACACCTGCTTCCTCAACGATCCCGACCCGGTGGCCCGCTGGCGGGCGCTCCACGCCGAGCAGGCGCAGCTGATCGACTTTCTCAAAGGCAAGCGCGAGGTGCGGCTGCTTGGCGACGGCACCGATCTGACCCTGGGCATCGCCAATCGAGTTTTCATCAACTGTGCCGGCGACAGCAACTTCCCCGACGGCGAGTTCTTCACCGGGCCGGAGGAGACCAAGGTCAATGGCACGGTGCGCTTCTCGTTTCCGGCGGTGTTTGGCGGCCGCGAGGTCGAGGATGTGCGCCTGACCTTCGCGGATGGCCAGGTGGTCCAGGCCACCGCCAAAAGCGGCCAGGACTATCTCGAGCAGATGCTGAACCTGGACGATGGCGCCCGGCGGCTGGGCGAGTTTGCCTTTGGCAACAACCCCAACGTGCAGCAGTACACCAAAAATATCCTGTTTGACGAAAAGATGGGCGGCACGGTCCATATGGCCCTCGGCGCGTCCTACCCGGAGACTGGCGGACTGAACGAGTCGGCGCTGCACTGGGATATGGTCTGCGACCTGCGCCAGGGCGGCGAGGTGTTTGTGGATGGCGTGCTGTTCGCCAAAGATGGCAAGTTTGTGGTCTGATGCCCGCCGCCGCAGCGCCTCAAGCGTAGCGGCGCCGCCATAAGCCAATTTCAGGCCGATCAGACTCGCCGATCAACGCTCCCGATCAAGCTGGACGTTCACCCTGTGGACACTCCGCTCAATCGGGAGCGTCATCGATTTAAGCCAACTATGCGCGGTCGGGTCGGCCATGCGCGGCAACAATCTTGCTATTCTAGCCCCCAGAATCATCCCGGCGGTTGGCGCCACTGCATCATCCACCAAGGAGCGTTGTCTGTGGGGACTGCACCTGCCAGAAGACCAGCGATCCCCGGATCCAAGCGCGTGCCAGCGCCTTCACCATCAGCCTGCAGCTTGCCGAGCCTCCACAGTGATCGGCGAGCTGCCTCAAAAATTGTGTCACTTTTTATGTCGGTGGCCTGGGTTCTCGCCAGCGGCTATTTGTGGTGTAATGCTTGCAGCGCTCGGGCGCTCAAGTATATTTTTGTAAGGAGATAATCCATGAAATCCACTCACCGCATCTCAACGTTCATCTGCCTGTCGCTGCTGCTGACAATCCTCGGAGCCTGTGGCACCGCCAAAACCGAAACCCCCGGCGGCAGCACCGGCAGCACCGGCGGAGCCGAGTCGGGCAGCGCCGCCGCCAGCACCGACGCCAACGGCATGCCGGTCTACCCAGGCGCCAAAGCCCTGGATGCCAGCAACCCGATGGCGATGGCGGTGAACATGATGAAGGAGCAGATGGCGGCAACCGCCGGCGCCGGGGCCGTGATCGATGCCTACGTTCTGCCAGCTGACGCCAGCTTCGATAAGGTCAAGACCTTCTACAACGACGCGCTCGCCAAGCAGGACTGGAAAGCGGTCCCTGAAGCCAACGCCGCCAACCCCAACGCGGCCGTCTGGCTCAAGAACACCGCCGACACCTTCACCGTCACCAGCGTCCCCGGCCAGAGCTCCAACGTTATTCTGGTGATTTTTGCTGGGAGCAGGTAGGCGCCAGTCCGCAATAGCGCATCGGCACAGCAACGGGCGCGGCAACTGCCGCGCCCGCTCTCGATTAACCGCCGGATCGATTCCATTCTTCTTCGTGTCTCTGCGTGGATCAAAACGCGCTTGCCCCGAATCCCTTACTCCAGCCAGCTCTCCACCGCCGCCTTGACCTCCGGCGGATCGCTGCGCTCGATGCTGACCTGCGGCGTGCGATGCCAGGCGGCGCACTCGCGCAGGGTGCGGGCGATGTCGCGGTACAGCGCATCGACCAGCGGAACCCCTGGCTCAAGGTGCAGCGCAAAAACCCGAAAAACCCCGGCCTTGCGCTCGGCCTTGGCGTCGACGCGCCCGACCAGCGTATCGCGCCAGAGGATCGGCAGGGTGAAATAGCCGTAGCGGCGCTTGGCCGCCGGGGTGTAGCACTCGATCTTGTAGTCAAAGCCCCAGAAATCCTGGGTCCGCTGGCGATCCCAGATCAGGCTGTCGAACGGTGAGAGCAAGG
>DAOTUS010000668.1:0-13730 GCA_034437415.1 Herpetosiphonaceae bacterium | reverse complement strand
GGCAGCGTACCAGGTGCTGCTTGGCCGCCTCGGGGCCGAGCTGGCTGGCGAGCCACCGGCGCCTGCCAGGATGGCGCTGAGCCTGCCGCCGACGATTGTCCAGGGCCGCACCTGGTCGTTTCTGCTGGCCGACAACACGTTCGCCAGCGTGGTTGGCACCGCTGGCGCCTGGCCGCTGACCTTCGCGCGGCAGGCCGATGGGCGCTGGCTGGGCCTGGGCGGCGCCAACGTGCTCCAGTCGCTCGGCCCGATCACCATCCAGGTCAGCGCGGTCAAAACCGATGGCAGCGCCGTGTATGGCGAGAGCACCATCAGCGTGGTCGATGGGAACTACGAGTCGGAGCGGGTGGTTTTGCCGCCGGAGGTCAACGACAGCATTGCCAACAATCAGGCCAAGGTCGATGCGGAGCGGGCGATGGTCAACGCGATCTGGCCGATTGTGACGCCGCAAAAGCTCTGGAGCGGGCCGTTCATTCTGCCCGCCGCTGGCCGGATGGTCTCGGAGTTTGGCACGCGGCGCGCCTACAACGATGGCCCCTACTCGTCGTACCACGAGGGGCTGGATATCGCCAACGTGCGCGGAACCCCGGTGGTGGCGACCGGCCGGGGCCGGGTGGTGCTGGCCCAGGACGACCTGATCGTGCGCGGCGGGGCGGTTATTCTCGATCACGGGCTGGGGATTCATACCGGCTACTGGCATTTGGACCAGGTGCTGGCGCCGCTGGGCACAATCGTCGAGCAGGGCGATGTGATTGGCCTGATGGGCACCAAAGGGTTTTCCACCGCCCCACACGTTCACTGGGATCTGCGCATCGGCGGGCTGAATGTTGCGCCGCTGGAGTGGACTGAGCAGGATTGGGGCCGATCGATCGAACCGTAATCGAATAACTAGGCAAAGGAGCGATGATGCTTGATCAGACCGAAACCACCCACTTTCGGACCTGCCCGCTGTGCGAGGCCATGTGCGGGCTGGCGATCACCGTGCGTGGCCAAGAAATTATGTCAATTCGCGGCGACAGCGACGACCCCTTCAGCCGCGGCCACATCTGCCCGAAAGGCGCGGCGCTGCAGGACATCCACACCGACCCCGAGCGGCTGCGCCACCCGGTGCGCCGCACCGCCGCTGGCTGGGAGCGGATCGGCTGGGACGAGGCCTACGCCGAAGTTGTCGCCGGGATCAAGGCGGTCCAGGCACAGCATGGCAGCGACGCGGTCGGGGTGTACCAGGGCAATCCATCGGTGCACAATCTGGGCACCTCGCTCTTCTCGCCGGCCTTCGTGAAAAGCCTGAAGACCAAAAACCGCTTCTCGGCCACCTCGGTTGACCAGCTGCCGCACCAGTTTGTGGCCTACCTGATGTACGGCCACCAGCTGCTGCTGCCGATCCCCGACCTCGACCGCACCGACTTTCTGCTAATTCTCGGCGCCAACCCGGCGGTCTCCAACGGCAGCCTGATGACGGCCCCCGACGTAAAACGGCGGCTCAAGGCGATTCGCCAGCGCGGCGGCAAGATCGTAGTGATCGATCCGCGCCGCAACGAGACGGCCGAGCTGGCCGACGAACACCACTTTATTCGCCCAGGCAGCGACGCCCTGCTGGTGCTGGCGCTGCTCCACACGATTTTGGGCGAGGGGCTGGCCAAACCGGATCGGCTGGCGGCATTCACCGACGGCCTGGAGCTGCTCGAGCCGCTGGTCGCCGACTTCACGCCCGAGCGAGTCGCCCCCCAGATCGGCATCGCCGCCGCCGCGATTCGCCAGCTGGCCCGCGACTTCGCCCAGGCGCCAGCGGCGGTCTGCTACGGCCGCATCGGTGTGTCGGTGCAGGCGTTTGGCGCGGTTACCCAGTGGCTGATCCAGGTACTCAACATTGTCACCGGCAACCTCGACCGGGCGGGCGGCGCGATGCTGACGACGCCGGCGATCGACACCCTGGCCGTGGGCGGCAAGGGCAACTTCGCCCGCTGGTCGAGCCGGGTGCGCGGGCTGCCCGAGTTTTCCGGCGAGCTGCCGGTGGTCACGCTAGCCGAGGAGATCACCACGCCGGGCGCGGGGCAAATTAGGGCGCTGGTCACGTCGGCGGGCAACCCGGTGCTATCCACGCCCAACGGCAGGCAGCTCGACGCGGCGCTGGCCGGGCTGGATTTTATGGTCTCGATCGACTTCTACATCAACGAGACCACCCGCCACGCCCGAATTATTCTGCCGCCAACCTCGCCGCTGGAGCACGACCACTACGATCTGGTGTTTCACGTGCTGGCGATTCGCAACACCACCCGCTACGATCCAGCGCTGTTCGAGGCGCCCGCCGACACGCGCCACGACTGGGAGATTTTCCAGAGCCTGGCCAGCCTGATGACGACGACCGACGATACACCGCCGCGCACGCCAACGCCTCCGGTCACGCTGATCGAGCGCGGGCTGCGGGCCGGGCCATACACGCTCGCGCTGGAGACGCTGGCCGATCACCCGCACGGCATCGACCTGGGGCCGCTGGAGCCACGGCTGCCCGAGCGCCTGTTCAGCGCCGCCAAGCGGATCACGCTGGCCCCGGCGCTGCTGGTCGCCGACCTGGCGCGGGTCAAGGCGGAGCTGCTCAACGCCCAGGCCAGCGGCTCGGCGCTGCGGCTAATCGGCCGTCGCCAGCTGCGCTCCAACAACTCGTGGATGCACAACAGCGCCCGGCTGATGAAGGGCGCCGACCGCTGCACCCTGCTGATCAGCCCGCCCGATGCCGCGCAGCTGAACATCAGCGATGGCCAGCAGGTGCAGGTGCGCTCGCGGGTTGGCAGCGTCGCGGCGGCCGCCCAGATCAGCGCCACGATGATGCCGGGCGTGGTCTGCCTGCCGCACGGCTGGGGCCACGGGCTGGAGGGCGTGCAGCTGACGACCGCGCAGGCCCACCCCGGAGTGAGCATCAACGACCTGACCGACGAGCTGGCGATCGACCCGGTGTGTGGCAACGCCGCGCTGAACGGCGTGCTGGTCGAGGTCGAGGCGCTGGTGATGCTCTGAGCGCCTGAGAAACCAGGCTGGGGATCGCAAACAGGGGCGGGGATGCTGGTTCGTTCAGCATCCCCGCCCCTGTTTTGTGGCTCGATTTGACCAAATCTAGATTCGGCTGACCGTGAGCAGGGTAATATCGTCGGCCTGCGGGGCGGTGCCGACAAAATCCATAATCGCGGTTTTGACCTGCTCCAGCAGCGAGGCGGCATCGTGGTAGCGCCGCGCCTGCACGACCGCGATCAGATGCGCGTCATCGAAGACATCGCCCTCGGGATTGAAGGCCTCGGTGGCGCCATCGGTGAAGCCGAGGAACATCTCGGTTGGCGCGAGCGTGGTGGAGAGGGCCGGATAGGGCAGATTGTCCATAATCCCCAGCGGCAGGCTGGAGCCCTCGAGATAGCGCACATTCCCGGTGACGGTATCGACAATAATCGGCGGATTATGTCCGGCGTTGACATAGGTCAGGGTGGCCGTCTCAGGGTCGAGGACCGCGTAGAACAGGGTTGTGAACATATTGCTGGCGCCGTGCTCGCGGGAGATATAGTTGTTGGTCATCGTCAGGGCCGTCGTCATCAGGTCGCCGGCGTCGATGGCCAGCGTGGGATTGGCCGCCAGGGCCTGCGAGGCCGAGCGCAGCAGCGAGCGGGTCAGGGCGACAAACAGCGCGGCGGGAACGCCCTTGCCACAGGCATCGGCGACCACCAGCCCGACCTGGCCATCGCCGAGCTTGAGCACATCGTAGAAATCGCCGCCGACCTCCAGGGCGCCCTGGTTGAAGGCCACGATCTGCCAGCCGCTGGGCTGGACAATCTTGGGCGGCAGAAAAAAGCGCTGGATATCGCGGGCGATCGCCAGCTCGCGCTCGATTCGCTCAAGCCGCAGCAGCTCGCTCTGGGCCGCCTTCAAATCCTCGTAGGCCTGGGCCAGCTGGGCATTTTTAGTCTCCAGACCGCTGATCATCTTGGCGTTCGAGGAGCGCAGGCGGGTGGTGCCGCCGCGGAGCAGCGCCATCGCCGTGTTGGGATTGGCGTGCATCATCGTCACAAACTCGGCCTCGGTGATCCGCAGCAGCGTGGCCGAGGTGCGGGCGCGGACACTGGCGGCGCGCGGGCTATTATCGATCAGCGCCATCTCCCCGATGATTGCGCCAGGCCGGCAGCGCTCCAGCAGCAGGGTCTCGCTGCCGACCTGCTTAATCACATCGACATCGCCGGCCATCACGATAAAGCACTCGGCGCCGACATCGCCCTCGCGGAACAGCATCTCGCGGGGAGCCAGCCGCAGATGGTGGGCGCTCTGCACAATCCCGGCGATGGTCGACTCGGGCACATCGTTGAACATCGGCAGGCGCTGCAAAAACTCAACCAGCGGGGCGATATTGCTGTCCTTGGAGGCCTGCTTGGTGACGATCAGCTCATTCCAGCCAGTCGCCTCATCGTGGGTATAGGTTAGCGAGTCGGCCATCTCCTGGACCAGAAACACCCCCAGGCCGCCGACCGGGCGGTCGTTGACGCTGCCATTGAGGCTGGGAGTTTCGACCACGCTGGGATCGAACGGCTCGCCCCGGTCGCGAATCCGAATCGTGAGCAGCCCATTGGCGACCGAGCATATCAGCTGGAGCGGGCCGCCGGCCTCGTGGTAGCTGTACTTGATGATATTGGTGACAATTTCCTCGACGACCAGGCCCAGCACAAACGATTGCTCGGAGGTCAGGGCGCACTCTTCTTCGATCGTGGCCGTGTAGTCGTTCAGCGCAGGCAGATTATCCCAGCGCGCATCAATTTCGATCAGGCGACCTTCGGTTGCAGCAGCCATAGTTTTGCACCACATCTGAGGGGGAGGATTCAAGTTGCACGATTATCGCCTGCCAGCGGTTTTTTGGCAACCGCAGTGAGAACTCGTCAGTTTATCCGTTCCCGCCACAAGCATTGTTTTGGGCAACAGGATGCGAATCAAAAGCGACCGATTGGCGAAAGGAGAACTTCTACCGCCCAAAAATTGCTCGACAGCTCTTGCAATCCCTGCAGTGATCGCCTAGGATAGGCGGTCTGTCATTTTTTAGAAGGAGAGAGTTTATGACCCTGGTTCTACGCCGTTCACTAATCCTTGGGATGCTGCTGGCCGTGCTGGCCGCATGTGGCACTGGCGCCACCGAAACTCAGAACGCCGCCGCCCCGACTGCCACGCCAGCCAGCGCTGACAATCAGGCCCAGGTCGAGGCCAAGCTCACCGCAGCCCCAACCAAGCCCAAGCCCACCGCAGCCCCAACCGCGACCGTAGAGGCCACCAAGGAGGAGCTACAGGTTGAAGCATTCGGCTTTGCGCAGGACAAGCGCACTGTCGCCTATGTGGTTAAAATCAAGAACCCCAATGCTGCCTTTGAGATCAGCGATTTGAAGCTTGAGGTTACAGGCTACGCTAAGGATGGGAGTGTTATCGCAACCGATACCAGGTATTTCAGCCTAATTTACCCCAACCAGATCTTGCCTATGGCTGGAGATCTCTATCTGGACAGCGACAGCGCGGTGGCTGATCGGATCGAGATTGAGCTAACCGAAGGCACCTATGCGGCCAGCACGAGCAAGCCATTGCCAAGCTTTACCACCGAAAAAGTAACCTACCTGAACGACGGCTATCGCGCCAAAGTTACCGGCATCGTCCCCAACCCGTATAGCACCCAGGTCGATAGCCTGTGGATGACAGCGATCGCCTATGATGAGGCCGGAGCCATTATCGGCGGCGGGTGGACCACCCTCGGGTTTATTCCCGCCAATGGGATCGCCGCCGTGATGGTGCCGGTGGTCACGCAGGGCACGCCAGCCAAGATTGAGCTGCACGGGGCCTTTTCACGAGAGTACGATCTCAGCGTTACCACCGATAAGACCGGCGCCGAGCCGATCAGCATTATAGCTGAGGGCTATAGCCAGTCTCAGGCGGATCGGCTTGACTATGGGCTGATTGTAAAGAATCCCAATCCGGCCATAGCCTACGATAACAGCCTGTATCAGGTCGCTGTCTATGCCGAGGATGGCAGCGTGCTGGGGGTTGCTGAGGGATCGCTGCGCGGGCTGCTGCCGGATCAGGAGCTCGGCTACGGCGGCAATGTGTTTATCCCCGAGGGCGCGACGGTCGGGAACGTGGTTATGCAGGTGTTCGCTGACCGACCACGCGAGATCGATCCGCTATCTGGATTCACCTTCGAGAACACCACCGTCACGACCAACGAGTACAGCACTGTAGCCACCGGGAGCATCAATAGCCCCTACACCACGGAGATAAAGGGGATCTATGTGTCAGCGGTAACCTTTGATGACTCAGGGGCGATCACTGGTGGTAGCTATGACATTGTTGCGGTACCCGCTGGCGGCCAGACCGCCGTAGAGGTGACGGTGATCGTCGGGGGCACCCCCGCCAGGGCCGAGCTTTACGCCACGGTGATTGATCTGTCTGATCTCAAGTAAAGCCCCATAATTCACCCCGCTGACGCCGAACATCAGCCCAGCGCCCGCCGAGAAAGCCTCGGCGGGCGCTGGGCATCCCTGGTGCGCATTCACGCCGCACGCATGATCTTCGTGCGGGTACCCGTGCGCGGGTGGCGTGGCCTGCGTGGCTCGCGCTACCTGGCTGGCGGCCCGCTCAGCCCCTGATCGACCTGGGCCTCGACTGTGCTGACCAGCGACTCATCGCGCAGCATGCGCTTGATCGCCTCGATGTGCGGGTACATCACCTCGTCGCGCTCGATGAAGGGGACCTGCTCACGAATGTGCTGAAAGGCGATGCTAGTCCCTTTGCCAAGCCGCAGCTCGTGCTGGTCGTCGCGCTGGCGCAGATTGATGCCCTGGGCCGCACACAGCGCCTCGCAGGCGATAATCCCGCGCACATTCTCCAGCATCTCCAGCGCCTGCCGCGCCGCCGTCGGCCCCAGGCTGACGTGATCTTCCTGGTTGGCCGAGGTGGGGATACTGTCGGCGGAGGCCGGGTGGACCAGGACTTTGTTTTCGCTGGCCAGGGCGGCGGCGGTGTAGTGCACCAGCATCAGCCCCGAGTGCAGGCCACCATCGGCGATCAGGAACGGGGGCAGCAGGCCGCCGTTGCAGGCCGTATCCACCAGCCGGGCGATCCGGCGCTCGCTGATGTTGCCCAGCTCGCACAGCGCCAGCTTGAGAAAATCCATCGCCAGCGCCAGCGGCTCGCCGTGGAAGTTGCCCCCCGACAGCGCCTCGTACTCGTCGCCCGGCCGATCGAGGTCGAGCGGCAGAATCAGCGGGTTGTCGGTGGCGCTGTTCAGCTCGATCTCAACCGACCAGTGCCCGTACAGCGCCGCGTCGCGCACGGCCCCGTGGACCTGCGGCACGCAGCGTAGCGAGTAGGCGTCCTGGACTTTGTGCGGGCCGTGGTTGAACGTCGGCACGCCATCGCCGCCGCCCTGGTGGATCTGGGCCGGGTTTTGCGGATCGGCGTGGCCGGTTCCGCTGGCCGGGTACAGAAACGTGCTGCCCTCCAGCAGGCGGCGCGTGTAGGCGGCGGCCTCGATCTGGCGCGGGTGCGGGCGCACGGCGTGAATCCGCGGGTCGAGCGCCGATGGCACGGCGGCCAGCGCCTCCATCGACAGCGCCGCCACCAGATCGGCGGCGTGGCAGAGCTGCTCGGCATCGTGGACGGCCAGCGCGGCCAGGCCGGAGAGCAGGGCGGTGCCGTTGGTCAGCGCCAGGCCCTCTTTGGCCTCCAGCACTAGCGGCGCCTGGCCAACCAGCTCCAGCGCGGCCGCCCCGCTCACCCGCTCACCGTAGGCCGGATTCTGGTCCGGCGCAACCGCCTCGCCCATGCCTAGCAGCACCAACGCAATGTGGGCCAGCGGCGCCAGATCGCCGCTGGCGCCCAGCGATCCCTGACAGGGCACAATCGGCAGCACGTCGGCGTTGAGCAGCACCAGCAGCGCATCCAACACCAGCGGGCGAATCCCCGAGTAGCCCTTGGCCAGCGTGTTGGCCCGCACCAGCAGCATCGCCCGCACAGCGTCGCGGGCCAGCGGGGTGCCGACCCCGGTGGCGTGGCTCATCACGATGTTGCGCTGCAGCTCGCGCACATTATCCGGCGAAATCGTGCGATTCTGAAAGTGCCCGAAGCCGGTGGTAATGCCATACACCAGCGTGCCGTCGGCAACAAAGCGCTCCACCGCCGCCCGCGAGCGCTCCATCCGCTCCCGCGCCGCCGGGGCAATCCCCACGCGCACGGCGGGGTTCCGCGCCACCAGCACCACATCGTCGATCGTCAAATGCTCGCCATCGAGCCAAAGATCAGCCATCGATCCACCTCGTATGCCTAAATAAAACAACAATCCGCTGCTCAGTATACTCGTTCTAGCCTGGATTGATGCAGATATTCTCGGTGACTTAAGTTCCATAGCCGCTTTTAAGTGTAAAGCCTTTTTGATGATTTTTATAATCATTCTAAATTTATAATGATTCTACGAAAGCCGGAAAATAGCATTTTAAGCGTACTTTGTACCTTGTGTCGCAAAGATTGTTTGACAGATGCCGAAGTTAGCGCTATACTCTCTCCAGTTTACACTGTTATTTCCGCTAAAACTGTTTTTTGAGGTAACAATGGCAGACCTAGTGATTGGCGCAATTCAAATTGGCATGGCACTGCTGGTTGGCGGGAGCGGCATTCTGCTTATCCGCACGCAACGCCAGGGCCGCTAACAATCGGCCTAGACCGGCCGATTAACCCAGGAATACTCACGCTACTTGTGCCATCTTGTGCAAGCAGGATCGCTTTTTTTGTGCGCACCAGCTCAGCCTCAGCGCTGTCTGGGCGCAGCTAGTTGGCTCGATCGCTCGATTTAGGCGCACCAGCGCAAAGGATTATCCAGAACAATGAAATCGCTCCGTTTGCTCATACTGCTGTCAGTTATCAGCAGCCTGCTCATCGCCTGTGGCTCAGAAGCCGCCACCTCGACCAGCCAGACCGCCGCCACGGCACCGACCGCCACCACTGCCGCCGCCGCTGAGGCCACGGCCGCCCCAGCCGCAACCCCAACGACCGCCGAGGCCACCGGCAGCGCCCCAGCCGCAGGCACCCTGGTGATCTACTCCGGCCGCTCGGAAAGCCTGGTTGGCCCGCTGCTGGAGATGTTCGAGCAGGATACCGGGATCAAGGCCGAGGTTCGCTATGGCAACACCGCCGAGCTGGCCGCCCAGCTGCTCGAAGAGGGCGACAACAGCCCGGCCGATGTCTTCTTTGCCCAGGATGCCGGGTCGTTGGGCGCCCTCAACGACCGTTTCGTCACCCTCGACACCGCGACTCTGGGCAAAGTAGAGCCACGTTTCAGCTCCGAGAATAGCACCTGGGTTGGCGTCTCGGGCCGGGCACGGGTGCTGGTCTACAACACCGACACGCTGAAAGAAAGCGATCTGCCGGCATCCATCCTTGAGCTGACCGATCCAAAATGGAAAGGCCGGATTGGCTGGGCGCCCACCAACGCCTCGTTCCAGGCCTTCGTGACTGCGCTGCGCATCGACCAGGGCGACGATGTGGCCAAGCAGTGGCTTGAAGGCATGCTCGCCAACGATGTCCAATCGTTCGATAAAAATGGTGCGATTGTCCAGGCGGTCGCCGATGGTGAGATCGATGCCGGCCTGGTCAACCACTACTATCTGTTCGCGCTGAAGAAAGATAAAGGCGCTGTGAAGGCGGCCAACTACTACTTCCCCAACGGCGACCTTGGCTCGCTGATCAATGTCGCTGGTGTGGGCACGCTGAAAACCGGCAAAAACCAGCCCGCCGCTCAGGCCTTCATCGAATACCTGCTGTCGGATGCCGCTCAGCAGTACTTCACCGATAAGACGTTCGAGTACCCGCTGGTCAGCGGCATCAAAACCAACACCGAGATCAAAGCACTGACCGAGATCACCAGCCCCGAGTTCGATCTGAGCAATCTCAAAGATCTGCAGGGCACCCTGACGCTGCTGCAAGATGTCGGAGCGCTGAAGTAGGAATTCCAGCCCAGCGGACAGGCTTCTGTCCGCTGGGCTGAACGTACATTATGGCCCATCTTGACGTTCAACTTACCCAGACCGCGCCCCGCCGACGGCGCCGTCGCCTCCCAACCCGGCCCTCGCTGCTGTTGTACAGCAGCGCAGGGCTGATTGCGTTGGTGATGCTGCTGCCGCTGGTCTATCTGGTCATACGCACGATTGGCGATAGCGACGCGGCCCTGACCCAGCTGCGGCGGCCCAACACCGTGCGGGTCTTCACCGGCTCGGCGCTGCTGGCGCTGGTCGTCACGGTGGCCTCAACGCTCATCGGCGTGCCGCTCGCCTGGCTGACCACCCGCAGCGATCTCCCCGGCCGGCGGATCTGGCTGGTGCTGGCGATGACCCCGATGGCGATTCCGTCGTACATCGGCGCCTGGGCCATGATCGCGGTGCTGGGCACCAAGGGGCTGCTGCAGCGCTGGCTGACGCCGTTCGGCATCGAGCAGCTGCCGTCGATCTATGGGTTTGGCGGCGCGGCGTTTGCCCTGACGCTGTTTGGCTACCCGTTTGTGCTGCTAAGCGTGCGGGTGGCCCTGAAGCGCATGGACCCGGCCCTGGAGGAGGCGGCCAGATCGCTGGGAAAAAGCCAGCGGGCCACCTTCTGGGGCGTGACGCTGCCGCAGCTCCGGCCCGCCATCACCGCCGGGGCGCTACTGGTGACGCTGTACACCCTGAGCGATTTCGGCGCCGTCTCGCTGCTGCGCTACAGCTCGTTCACCCGCGAGATCTACATCTCGCGCAATGCGATGAATCCGGCCGGGGCGGCGGTGCTGTCGCTGCTGCTGGTCGGCCTGACCCTGCTGATTCTGGGCGCCGAGACGCTGACCCGCGGCCGGGCGCGCTACCACCGCTCGTCGGCCGGGGCGCTGCGGATCGCGCCGCCGTTCAAGCTGGGCGGCTGGCGCTGGCCGGCGATTATCTTCTGCACGCTGGTGATGCTGGTCAGTGTGGCGCTGCCGATTCTGGCCGTGGTCTCGTGGCTGATCATCGGCCTGCGCGCGGGCCAGCCGCTCAACTTCCAGCTCGCCGACCTGGGCAACTCGCTGCTGGCGGCCGGGCTGGCGGCTCTGGTGACCGTGGTGGTGGCCCTGCCGGTGGTGCTGCTGGCGGTGCGCTATCCCGGCAAGCTAACCCTGCTGCTGGAGCGCAGCGCCTACGTCGGCTATGCCCTGCCGGGGATTGTGGTGGCGCTGGCGCTGGTGTTCTGGGGGGCCAGATACGTCCCGTGGGCCTACCAGACCCTGGCGATGCTGATTCTGGGCTATGTGGTGCGCTTCCTGCCCCAGGCGATCGGCAGCATTCGCACGTCGTTCCTCCAGATCAACCCGCGCATCGAGGAGGCTGCCCAGGCGCTCGGCCGGCCGCGCTGGCAGGTCGTCATATCGATCACGCTGCCGCTGCTGATGCCGGGCATGCTCTCCGGGGCCGCGCTGGTGTTTCTCTCCACCCTCAAGGAGCTGCCCGCCACCCTGCTGCTCGGGCCAACCGGCTTCAACACCCTGGCCACCGACATCTGGAGCAACACCACCGAGGTGCAGTTTTCCCAGGCGGCCCTGCCCGCCCTGCTGCTGATGCTAGCCGCCGCTGCCTCGCTGGCCCTCCTGCTGGCCCAGGACCGCCGCGGCTAGCCACATCCCGGCAGGTCATTGATTTTTCTTTTTCATCCGCGTAAACTCAACCCATCATCCTATTGAATTGTCACATCTTAAATTATTGAGCTTCGGCTGGCTACAAAGTGAGGTCGTCCATGCGAGTTACGCAGATACTGCGATTGATCGTTGTGGTTTCTAGCATCGCTGGCTGTGGCCGCGCCGAGCAAGGTTCGCGTTCAGGTGCGCAACCGGGATCTGCCGAAAATATACAGACCATGGAATTGACCGTGGCCGCCATTCCACCGATGACAAGCGGGCCGATTATTATTCCGCCCACGCCCAACCCGTATCCAGTTCTGGAAGGCAACACCGTTATTATTACCAGCGATGCCTACTTTAGTCGTCATCCCCCGGCAAATCGGGTGCAGGTTGGGCAGCAAGTGCGGATTACGCGTCCGGGTAATCGTTCCTGGGGCTATGCTGTGACCTACGATTCAACGCTCCTCCTCCCAGCACCATCCATGGATCTTAATAGCCCACCAAAGCAGGGGTGGCTCTGGAGCATCACTCGGAAAGGAACAACCACCATCACGATCACCGAAGTCCGCCAACCTTGTACTGATCCTGGTTGTCCCGGTGATATGCCACCTCGAACCATCAAGGTTGAACTTGATATCACCCAGTAACCCCAAGCCCCCGCCCAAGCTTGCCAAACCTCCAGCGGGCTGCTAGGATCTGGCGATAAAGCTTTGGCTGCGCGAAGGAATTCAATGAGCGAATCAATCTGCTACTACTGCCAAACTGCAATCGCGCCCACCACCAACAGCTGTCCCCAGTGTGGCCAGCCCCAGGTTCTACGTGAGCGCTATCGGATCAAACGGCTGCTTGGACAGGGCGGATTTGGCGTGGTCTACGAGGCCGTTGACGCAGATCTCAATCGCCATTATGCGATCAAGCTGATCATTGCGACCTCGGCCGCCATCCGCGAACAGGTGGCCATCGAGGCCCAGATTCTGGCCCAGCACGCCCGCCGTCTCGCGTTTATGCCCGAGATCTACGATATCTGGACCGAGAACAATCGCATCGCTCTGGTGATGGAGTACATCGATGGCGCCACGCTGGGCAGCCTGATCGAGGAGCACGGCGCCTGGCCGCCGAATGTCGTTGGGCGGTTCCTCCACACGATTCTCGCCAACCTCGATAGCCTGCACAACGTCGGCATTATTCATCGCGATATCAAGCCCGATAACATTAAGCGCACCGCCGATGGCCGCTATGTGCTGCTGGATTTCGGGATCGCCAAGCGTTCGCCAAGCACCGAGACCGGGGCCAAGGCGTTTTCGCTCTACTATGCCTCGCCAGAGCAGGCCCGGGGCAAGGCCACCGATGCCCGCTCGGATCTCTACAGCCTGGGCGCCACCACCTACCATCTGCTGACCGGCCACCCACCGGCGCCCGGCGAGGCCCGGCAGGTGATGAACGCCGAGCTGCAGCCGCCAACCCACTTCGCTCCCAAAACCCCGCCGACGCTCAGCAATCTGGTCATGCAGATGCTGGAGCTCGATCCCGACCGGCGGCCAGCCTCGGCCAAAGCGGCGATGCAGATCCTGGTCGCGCCACCCACCGTCGATCTCGGCGCCGCCAAGCCCGCCGCCAGCCCGCCAGCGGTCGCCCACGTGCGGGTGGCCGGGCCTTCGAGCGCCGGAATGCCGACCCAGGCGGTTGTGCCAGCGCCCGTCGCGGCGCCAGCGCCACCAACTGCCGCCATTCCCACCCCAGCGCCACGCCGCCGCTGGATGCGCTGGGTGTTGGCCGGGGTGATTGTGATGCTTGTAATGCTGCTCGGTGGCAGCCTGCTGTGGTTCACCCAGCGCGATTCAGCCCAGAGCAGCGCGCCAACCACCACGCCCGCCGCTCAGCCCAGCGCGATCCCAATTGGCCTGGCCGCAGTCACGGCCTCCCCGGCGGAGCTGCCGACGCCAACCAGCACCCAGCCGCCCGCCCCGACGCTTGCGCCTGAGGCGACCGCCACCAGTCAGCCCGAGATCGAGCCCACCAGCGCGCCAAGTATCGCTCTGCCAACCGAAATTCC
>DAOTUS010000667.1:0-7648 GCA_034437415.1 Herpetosiphonaceae bacterium | reverse complement strand
GTCTGGCGGGCAGGTTGATCATGGTTGATTTTAGCTTCAGTCCCAGCCGCTGCGCCGAATGTGGCGCGCGCCGCCGCCAGCGTGCGTTGGAGCAGCCCGAGTGGCCGCAGCCAGCGGGTTTGGGTAGTGCAACCAGCGGGCCGCGATCGGCGCAGCCAGCGGGTTTGGGTGGCGCAGTCAGCGGTCCGCGAGCGGCGCAGCCTGCGGGTTTGGGCGGTGCAGCGGCGGGGCTTCGACCGGCTCAGCCAGTGGGTTTCGACCAACCCGGCGGCGCATTGCTGTTGCTGCGGCGCTATCCGGCAGCACCCCAGCAGCGGCCGCCCGATCTGCGGCGTTCGATCACGTCGGCACCCGGCGCTAGCAGTCCCACCGTGGCCGAGCCAGGCCAGCGCGGCCGCGATTCGGGCGCCCCAGGGTTCGGCTCCGCCGCCAGCGCATCGAATTTCACCAGCACGTCGCCCGCTCTCAGCGCGGCGCTCCCGCTGCGTGGCGTCGCTCAGCCCGGCGGCGCATTGCCGTTGCTGCGGCGCTATCCGGCGACACCCCAGCAGCAGCCGCCCGATCTGCGGCGTTCGCTCACGCCTGCGCCCAGCGCTAGCAGGCCCACCGTGGCCGAGCCAGGCCAGCGCGGCCGCGATTCGGGCGCCCCAGGGTTCGGCGCCGCCGCCAGCGCACCTGATTTCGCCAGCACGTCGCCCGCCCTGAGCGCGGCGCTCCCGCTACGTGGCGCCGTTCAGCGCATGTTCGGAGCTGAGCGCCGCCCGCTCCCACGTGAGGGCAGGGTGGCGGGCGAATCTGCGGCGGTGGCCCAGCGCTGGTCCGCTCGGCAGGATTGGGCTGATCCACAGCAACCCCTCCTGCTCGTGCAGGCTCAAAACCGCCATTGGGCAGCGGCTGAGCGCGACGCTGGCAGCTGGCCGTCACCATCAGCCGCCGCGTCACTCCAGCGCTTTGGGGCCGATCAAGATCGCCGTTTTCACGCCAACCTGCCCGTGCAACCGCTGGCGAGCGAGCAGCCTGGGCGCTGGCAGACAGCCGCGGCCACGCTGCAGCGCAATCCTCAGCGATCGTCCGCTCGATTCGGGGCCGCGGACCCTCGTGCCGCGCTTCTTCGCACTGCAGCGCGATCCGGCGCGATCGTCCGCTCGATTTGGGGCCGCGGATTCCCTCGTGCCGCGCTTCTTCGCACTGCAGCGCAATCCTCAGCGATCGTCCGCTCGATTCGGGGCGCTGGATTTCGTCGCGCCGAGCGCTTTTACCGCCAGCCACCAGGCCAGCCCGCTGCTGCAGCGTCTGGGCAGGCCGGGTTTTAGCGGCTTGGCGACACGACTGCCCGTCGAGGCCCCGTCGAGTGGCGCAGGGCCAGCACGCCGGAGCGTGCGCGTCGAGCAGCCAGAATCAGCACTGACCTGGCTGAGCGGCGGCTGGGGCCAGACGCAAACACCTGCCGGACGTCCGGCGGTTCAGCGCCAGCTCGCCGAGCGCCTGATCGAGCGGGCCAGCCGCTTCCCTGCCAGCCAGGCCACGGCGGCGGGCGCGGGGCCGGAACCTACCGCCCAACAGCGCACGGGACAGATCGGGTCCGCGCCAGGCCCGGCAGCGGGTGCGCCGTCGCTGCGAGCGCAGGCCCAGGCTGGGCTAGCGCTGACCACAATCCAGCCGCTGCGGGATCCCGTCTGGCGGCGGGCAAATTCAGCGCTCCAGCGAATGACGCCGGGTCAGCTGGGTGGCGATTTGGGAGCTGCTGGACGCCCAGATGCGGCCTTCGGTGGCCAAGCGGCAGCCTTCAGCGCTATGATGTCGCAAATACTTATGTCAAGTTATCTCAAACCAGCAGCGCGACAGGCCGACAGCCCGCTGCTCCAGCCGCTTGGCCGCGCTCCACTGCACAGGGTTGATCACACGGTCCAGCGCCACACCACTGCGGCCGATCACCCAGCATTCACCAACGTCCGCCAGGATGTCGGGCCAGCGCACAGGGCGAACGAGGACTGGGTCGCCCGCGCTGGATCGAGCGCTCGCGCGGCTGGTGATCGGGCCAGCGCACCCGGCGCACCCGGCAGCTGGCTGCGGCCACTCGGGCTGCTCCAACGCACGCTGGCGGCGGCGCGCGCCACATTCGGCGCAGCGGCTGGGACTGAAGCTAAAATCAACCATGATCAACCTGCCCGCCAGACCAGCGCCCTGGCCCTAACCAAGCCGCTGCCGCTCAACCGGCTGCTGCGGGCCGCGCTGGCCCCGGCCACACCGCCCAGCGCTATCCGGCACGTCGGATCGGATCAGAATCCAGCACCCGCCAACATGGCCAGCACGCTGATCAGGCGCTTTCCCCAGGGCGTAATCGACCAGACCACACGAGCGGCCGAGCAACCAGACTCCGGGCAGGCCACCCCGCTGGCGCTGGTGCAGCCACGGGCCACGGCCAGCGCACGAGAACTGTGGAGCGATCCGACAGAGCCAGGTCAGCGCCCATCAGCGCTGGCCCAGCGAGCGGCGGACACCAGCCTGGATCTGCTGCGGCCTGCCCGCGCCACGCAAGCGAGTCAGCCGCCCCTGCAGCGCGTCATTGCAGAGACCCGCGCCAGCGACCAAAGCGGCAGCGCCAGCGGCGCCAGCCCGTCCGCCAGCCCGGACATCGAAGCGCTGGCCCGCCAAGTGTACAGCCGCCTCCGCCGCCGCCTGCGCATTGAGGCGGAGCGCCTGGGCAAATAGCAACAACAGAATTGAACGCCCGACTGGAATCTGACTGGCTGGAGCCAACCACCCACGCGCCTGGGCACATAGCAAGGCATTATACACACTCACCGGACAACTATTTGGATTAACCCACAAAGCACCATTCATCCACTCAACTCGATTTTAGGGGGTCCAGGGGGATGAAAACCCCCTGGGTTCCCCGCCGGGGCGGGGCGGAGGGGTGGCGAAACAGCGGAGACCACCATGGCCAATGGCGAACTAGTTAAAGCCGAAATTGCCTTCAAAGACGACCCGACCAAGCGCACGGTCTGCATGTTCAACCCCAAAGAGTACACCATCTCCAAGACCAACGACTGGCAGGTGGTGCAGGTGCCGACCAAAAACATCGGCCACGCCGTCTTTCGCGGCGGCCAGCCCTCGCAGCTCTCGCTCAAGCTGCTGTTCGACACCTACGAGGCCAACAAACACCCACTGATCAACAGCGCGGCGGGCGACGACGTGCGCAAATACACCCAGATTCTGTGGGACCTGATGAGCATTGACGAGACCCAGACCAGCGAGCGCCCCGAGCCGCCGCACTGCGTCTTCAAGTGGGGCAGCGCCTGGAGCTTCGAGGCCGTGATCATCAGCCTGAGCCAAACCTTCTCGCTGTTCAGCCCGAACGGCACGCCGGTGCGCTCAACCGTCGACGCCACCTTCCGCCAGGTCGCCGAGGCCGGCCACTACCCGCGCCAAAACCCAACCTCGGGCGGGCAGACCGGCAGCCACGTGCGGATTGTGCGGGCCGGCGAGACCCTGGCCGGGATCGCCTACGAGGAGTACGGATCGAGCCAGCACTGGCGCTATCTCGCCACCGTCAACACAATCGACGATCCCCGGCGCCTGCGGGCGGGCCAGACCCTGATTATTGCGCCACTGCCTGAGTAGGCGTATCGGGTTGCATCCAAAAGAGGTAGATCATGTCCAATTTTGACCTTATCAATAGCCAGATCATCATTAAAGCCGCGGGCACGGCGCTGACCGATATCGTCATGGAAACCCTGATCGATGTGGTGGTTGAAGATGACCTGGAGCAGCCCGCCATGGCCACGCTGCGCTTTCACGACCCCGAGTACACCCTGACCGATGGCACGACGTTTACCCTCGGAAAAGAGCTCGTGATTAGCGTGAAGCGCCAGAACAATCAGGTTAAGCCGATTTTCACTGGCGAGGTCACCGCAATCGAGGTGGAGGGATCGCGCTACGAGCGCAGCCTGGTGATTCGCGGCTACGACAAATCCCATCGCCTGTATCGCGGCCGCAAAACCCGCACCTTTCTCAAGCAGACCGACAGCGCGATCGCCAGCACGATTATTCAGGAGGCCGGGCTGCAGACCGATGTCCAGGCCACCAGCAACCAGAATGAATATGTGATGCAGCACAGCCAGCACGATATGGAGTTTCTGCGCCAGCTGGCCGGCCGGAATGGCTACCAGATCGTGGTCGACGGCGCCAAGATCAAGTTTCGCAGCGCCGAGACCAGCCCGCCCGAGGCCCCGGCGCAGGAGCTAGACCAGGGTCTGATCTCGTTCAGCGGCCGGCTGAGCGCCGTGGCACAGCCCAACTCGGTGGAGGTGCGCGGCTGGGACCCCAAGACCAAGCTGGCCGTGGTGGGAACCGCCGCAACCTCGGCCAGCCCCTCGACAATTGGCGATGGCAAAAAAGGCGGCGCGGCGGCCCAGACCGCATTCAGCTCCAGCGCCAAAATCATTGTGAGCAGCATTCCGGTGCGCGTCCAGGCCGAGGCGACGAAACACGCCCAGGCGCTGCTCGACCAGATGGCCAGCAGCTATCTCTCCGCCGAGGGCTGCTGCATTGGCGAGCCGGCGATCAAGGCTGGGGCGCTGGTGCCGATTACCGGCGTGGGCGCCAAGTTTAGCGGCAAGTACTTTGTCACCGCCTCGCGCCACGAGTACACGCCCCAGGACGGCTACCAGACCACCTTCATCGTCAACGGGCGGCGGCCCAACAGCATGGTCGCCACGATCAACGGCGGTGCGGCCCGCCAGCATGCCCAGGGCGCCGCGCTCGGGGTCGTCACCAACATCAACGACCCCGACAAGCTGGGCCGGGTCAAGCTGAAATTCCCCTGGCTGGACGACCAGCAGGAGACCGACTGGTGCTGGACGGTGACGCCGGGGGCCGGGCCGACCCGCGGCATGGAGTTCACCCACGAGGTCAACGACCAGGTGCTGGTGCTGTTTGAGCACGGCGAGATCAGCCGCCCGTTCGTCCTCGGGGGCGTCTGGAGCAGCAGCGATGCGCCGCCGGGCCTGGCGGTCGCCGAGTCCAAGGTCAATGCCTGGGCGGTCAAGACCCGCGGCGGCCACACCCTGACGATCGAGAATGATGACGGCAGCAACAAGGGCGCGATTATCCTCAAGACCGCCGGCGGGCAGACCATGACGATCAGCGACACCGACAAGAAGATCGAGATCAAGTCGGCCAAGCACACGGTGACCCTGGACGACCAGGGCAACGCGGTCACGCTCACGTCCGGCGGAACCCTGGAGCTCTCCGGCAGCGGCAACACGCTCAAGTTCGCCCAGAGCGGAATCGAGCTGACGGGCAGCGGCGGCAAGCTGGCGATCGCCGCCGCCGGGGTCGAGCTTTCCGCCAACGCCAACATCACCGTCAAAGCCAACGCCAACTGCGATGTCCAGGCCAACGCGATGCTGAACCTCAAGTCGTCGGCGATTCTGAATATCCAGGGGACGCTGGTGAAGATAAATTAGGGATCGGGAGCTTTGATCCACGAAGGCCACGAAGATCACGAAGAATGGCTTAAACCCTTTCCCCTCTCTCGCGGACGGGGAGAGGGCATTTATTTCAAGGAGAACCACTATGCCACCTGCATCGCGGATAACCGATCTGCACACCTGCCCGATGACGACGGGGCCGGTGCCCCACGTTGGCGGGCCGATCATTGGGCCGGGCATGCCGACTGTGCTGATCGGCGGGCTGCCGGCGGCGGTCGTCGGGGATCTGGTGACCTGCGTCGGGCCGCCCGACTCGATCGTCAAGGGCAGCGCCACCGTGCTGATCGGCGGGCGGCCGGCGGCGCGGATGGGCGACACCACCGCCCACGGCGGCGCGATTGTGCTGGGCTTTCCCACCGTCATGATTGGAGGCTGAGATGGCCAGACAGGGGCTTGATCTGATTGGCGCTGGCTGGCGCTTTCCGCTGGGCGTGGATATGCGCGGCGGGATCGCGCTCTCCCACGGCGTTGAGGATATTGAGGAGGCGATCCAGATTATTCTGAGCACGCCCAAGGGCTACCGGGTGATGCGGCCCGAGTTCGGCTGCCGGGTCCACGAACTGCAGTTTGCGCCGATCAACTCCAGCACCATGGCCGCCGCTGTGCAGTATGTCACCGAGGCGCTACAATGGTGGGAGCCACGAATCGATGTGATCGACGTCGTCGCCGACGATGACCCCGATGTGCCGGGCTGCCTGCTGATCTATATTGCGTATCGCGTGCGCACAACGTATGATGAGCGCGCGCTGGTCTATCCCTTCTACAGCATTCCTGGTGACGAGTAGCCGCCGGTACGCGCAGCTCGCCCACCATCTGGAGGATCCCCGTGCCACTGCCAACACCTAATCTTGATGATCGTCGTTTTCAGGACTTAGTTGATGAAGCTAAGCGTCTGATCCCGCGCTACACCCCCGAGTGGACCGATCATAACGTCAGTGACCCCGGTGTGATGCTGATCGAGCTGTTTGCCTGGATGGTCGAGATGATGCTCTTTCGAGTCAACCGCGTCACCGACAAGAGCCTGATCACGTTCATGGAGCTGATGGGAGTCCAGCTGCAGCCCGCCGCTCCGGCGCGGGTCGATCTGACCTTCTGGCTGTCGGCGCCGCCGATCCAGCCGGTGCTGATCCCGCTCAATACCCAGGTCGCCACCGCCAACATCGGCACCGATAGCGAGGTCGCCTTCAGCACCGACGCCGACCTGGTGGTCAGCCCGCCGGAGCTGGTCGCCTGCTTCACCTCGCCCAACGAGCGCGTCTTTGACGATCAGCGCTGGCGGCTGGCGGCGGAGAACGATTCGTTTATGGCCTTCAGCCCGCGGCCGCGGCCTGGCGATGCGTTCTATCTGGGCTTCGAGGACAACCTCAGCACCCTGATCCTGTCGCTGCGGATCGACTGCTCGATCCAGGGCATCGGCGTCGATCCGACCAACCCGCCGATTATCTGGGAGGCATGGTGCGAGGATGGCTGGGTTGAGCTTGGCGGCGCGGCGCTGGAGCGCGATGGCACCGGCGGCCTCAATCAGAGCGGCGAGGTGGTGCTGTACCTGCCGGCGAATATGACCACGATCGAGATCAACGGCACGACGGCCTATTGGCTGCGCTGCCAGTACATCACCCCAGCGCCCGGCCAGTCGGCCTACCTGGCCTCGCCGCTGATCAGCGATCTGCGGGCGGCCACCCTCGGCGGCACCGTCACCGCGACCCACTGCCGCACCATCACCGACACCCAGCTTGGCCGCAGCGATGGGATGCCGGGCCAGCACTTCTTCCTGGAGTACCCGCCGATCCTGCCGCGCCAGACCGGGCAGCACGTCGAGGTGCAGGCCGCCGACGGCACCTGGGAGCCGTGGAGCGAGACCGAGCACTTCAGCGCCTCGCGGCCAACCGATCACCACGTGGTGCTGGACAGCGTCACCGGCGAGGTGGCGTTTGGCCCGTCGATCCGCGAGCCCGATGGCACCGAGCGCCAGTACGGGGCGATCCCGGCCCGTGGCAGCGCGGTGCGCTTCACCAGCTACAACAGCGGCGGCGGCTCGATCGGCAATGTCGGCCGCGGCACGCTCAAGCTGCTGCGCCACACCGTGCCCTACGTCGACCGGGTGGTCAACCGCTTTGCGGCCACCGGCGGGCGCGACACCGAGACGATCGAAC
>DAOTUS010000666.1:0-4044 GCA_034437415.1 Herpetosiphonaceae bacterium | reverse complement strand
GGCGGGCGCGGCCCCGGCAGCGGCGATGGCAACACGGTCGCCAATGGCTTTGATACGATCCAGATCTACGACCCGGCCACGAATACCTGGCAGTCCAGCCTGGATTCCGGGTCGCCGCTAGCCCCGCTGCCCCAGGCGCGCGGCGGCATGGGCCGGGCGGTCTACTACAACGACGAGATGTATGTGCTGGGCGGCGAGACCACCGACGGCGCTGGGGCCACGGCGCAGAAGGTCTATCGGCGGGTCGATATCTACAACCCAAACACCAACACCTGGCGCTCGGGATCGGCCATGACGACCGCCCGCCACGGGATCTTCCCGCTGCTGGTGGGCAAGCGGATCTATGTTGGCGGCGGCGGCACCCAGGCCGGCTACTCCAACTCAGGGATTCTGGAGATCTACAATCCTGGCGATCCCCTCTCCGCAGCGGTTGGCCAGACCCCGACCCCAACCAGCGTGCCTGGGCCGACCCGCCCGCCGTTTGTGGAGCAGAATGGGCTGGCGGTGATGGAGGCCGAGCACTATCACGCGGCGATTGGCCGCGAAGCCAAAACCTGGCTGACCCGCACCGATCGGGCGGGCTACACGGGGGAGGCCGCAATGGTGGCGGAGCCGGATACCGGGCTGCTGATCGGCACGAACTACGCCAGCCTAAGCCCGGAAATGCAGTATCAGATTGACTTTACAACCCTGGGAACCTACTACGTCTGGCTGCGGGCGCTGCCGGATGATGACAACAATAACTCGGCACACAGCGGGCTTGATGGCGCCGAGATCAGCAGCGCCGACCGCCTCTCAACCACCACCTACGGCGGCTGGACCTGGTTTAAAAGCACGCTCGACGGCGGCGATGCCGAGATCTCGATCACTACCGCAGGCATCCACACGCTGAATATCTGGATGCGCGAGGACGGCTTTCGCCTGGATCGGATCGTGATCACCACCGATGCCAACTTTATGCCAACTGGCGCTGGGCCGCCCGAGAGCGGGCCGCTTGAGATCACGCCAACCAGCACCGCAACCGCGACCGCCACGGAGCCACCAACCGCGACCGCCACGGAGCCACCAACCGCGACCGCCACCAACTCGCCAACCGCGACCGCCACGGAGCCACCAACCGCGACCGCCACCGCAACGCTAGCGGCTGTGCTGAAAAACAACGTCTATCTGCCGCTGGTCACCAGATAGGTCTAAAACGTAGCGGCGGGCCACGTTTACCAACGTGGCCCGCCTGTGGATTCGGAAACTATTTGCCCACCTCGCGGATCTTTTCGCCCATCAGCTGGGCCTGCTTGCCAGCCTGAATGCTCATCTTGCGCGGCTTGACTTCCTCGGCCTTGGGGATCTCCAGGCGCAGAATGCAGGTCGATTTCGAACCTACCTCTATGGTACAATCCCCGTGTTAGATGGATATAGATGGGGCGTTAAACGATGTTAGAGAGCCAGGATCGCCGACTGCGCCAGCGCGACTATCTGCTGCGGCTGGCCCGCGCGATGGCGGCGCAGCTCGACGCCGAGCCACTGCTGAACCTCGTCATCGCCCAGGCGGTGGAGCTGCTCGCCGGCAACTACGGCCTGATCGCGCTGATCAATCCGGCCAGCATGCTGGAGATTCGCGCCGCCTACGGGCTGCCGCCATCGGGCTGGCCGGCCTTCAACGATATGCTGCGGGTGCTGGATCTCGAGGGGCCGCAGTCGCCGCGGCTTGGCGGCGAGCTGGCCACCGCCGCCAACACGCTCAATCTGCCGCTGCGCCAGGCGGTGGCGCTGCCGCTGGTGGTCGGCGAGGAGCAGGTCGGCCTTCTGATTGTGCTGCGGGCCGCGCTGAACGTCGGGTTCACCAACGACGATCGCCAGCTCCTCGGCGCGTTTGTCGATTTCGCCGCCATCGCGGTCAACAATGCCCAGCTCTACGCCGAGGCCGTGGCCGAGCGCAGCCGCCTGGACGAGATTATCGAGCAGAGCGCCGACGGGATGATGATGCTCGATGCGCGCTGGCGGATTATTCGCTTCAACGCCGCGATGGAGCGCCTGACCGGCTGGCCCCGCGCCGAGGCGATCGGGCGGCCCTGCGCCGAGGTGCTGGCGATCCACAACACCCAGGGCGTCAATCTGTGCCTGACCGCCTGTCCGCTGCAGGTGTATCCGCCGGATGCCCACCCGGCGATCGAGGGCTGGGTGACCCACCGCGATGGCCACGAGCTGTATCTCGGCTCATCCTACAGCGCAACCCGCGATGCCGCCGGGCGGTTTATGGGCGCGGTGGCGAATGTGCGCGATCTCACGGCCCAAAAGCGTGAGGAGGAGCTCCAGTCGACGTTTATCTCGGTGATGTCGCACGAGCTTAAAACCCCGGTCGCAATTATCAAGGGCTACGCCGGGACGCTGCGCCGCACCGATGTGCAGTTCGATGAGAGCACCCACCAGGAGCTGCTGACCGGGATCGAGGAGGAGGCCGACCGCCTCGGGCGGCTGATCGGCGATCTGCTGGAGGTCTCGCGGATGCAGGCCGGCGGTCTGCGCCTGCACCCGAGCGAGTGGGATCTGGCCGAGCTGGGCGGCGATGTGGTCAGCGCGTTCGCCGCCACCACCGACGACCGCTTTGAGTTTCAGCTCCGCTTTGATCCCGAGATCCCAGCGGTGTACGCCGATGCCGAGCGCATTCGCATGGTGCTGAACAACCTGATCTCAAACGCGATCAAGTATTCGCCCAACGGCGGGATTATTCGGCTGGGCGGCTGGCAGGATGGCAGCCACGTAATGGCGTATGTCTCCGATGCGGGCATCGGCATCGCCCCGGATGAGCTGATCAAGGTCTTCAGCCCGTTCTATCGGGTCGACAATCGCCTCGCCCGCGAGACCCAGGGCGCCGGGCTGGGGCTGTATCTGACCAAGGCGATTATCGAGGCCCACGGCGGCCGAATCTGGGCGGATAGCACGCTCGGGCGCGGCTCACGCTTCATCTGGACCCTGCCCGTGGCCGCCCTGAGCCTGCCCGAGGTCAAGCCAACGGCCAGCCCCGCGGGCGCTGCGGCGGATTCCACGGCGCCAGCGGCTAGCGCGCCAGCCAGCGGCAACGACAGCACCTCGATCATCAAAAAAACGCCCAACCCCAGCGCGGACTGAGCAGCCTACCAGCCCCACGAGCCCGGCTCGCCCTTGAATGGCCCGACAACCGCGCTGGTGATCCAGCCGCCGTAGAAATCGCCGGGCTGGGGCGTGACCTGCTCGCCGTCAACCTGACAGGAATCCATTGGCGCGGCATAGAACGCAATGTAGCCGGCAATCGCGGCGAAATCGGCGGTGGGCTTGGGATAGGCCCAGCCGACCTTTTCGGCGCGCCGCTCGCCAACCACCAAGCTGAAGTAGACCGCCGCGCCCTTCCACTCGCACCAGCTGCTGCCAGCGGCCGACACCAGATATTGCCGCGCAATATCGTGCGGCGGCAGGTAGTACACCGGCGGATGGCTGGTCTCCAGCACGCGGTAGGCGGCGGTGGTATCGGCGATCGTCACACCGTTGAAGCGGATCAGAATGTGCTGGCTAACTGGCTCAAGCCGGGGCGGGCGCGGATAGTCCCAGACCGACTCCTGGCCGGGCTGGGGTGGGATACGTCGATGAGGCATTGGGTGTGCTCCTGCAAAAATCACCTGTGGGGTTAATTGTAGCGCAGGAATTGGCTGAGGCACCAGGGCATGTGCAAAGTCCGCCCTCACCCCGGTGCCCAGAGGGCGCCCAGCGGCGGACACCCCTCTCCCAGTGGCCCAGAGGGCACCCCGGCGAGGGAAAGCAGTGGGGTAAAACTGGCCCGAATCGCGACTTTGCACATGCCCTGGGGATCAGTGTCGGGCGCCGGACGCCGCGCCAACCGGGCACCGGGTCGTGTTCATCTCGGCGTATCACGCGACGCAGCGGGTGGCGGCGGCGTTCAATCGCAGCCCGGCGGGGGAGACGCTGCTGGCGGCGCGGTGGCGGGTCGAACCCGTCACCCAAAGGGTCCCCGGCGTGGTTGGTGCGGTACGCCGGGGCGCGGCGGGCGCGGCG
>DAOTUS010000665.1:0-2271 GCA_034437415.1 Herpetosiphonaceae bacterium | reverse complement strand
GACCTGGAGCGCCCGCTGCAGGCAGTCGCGCTTGTGCTCGACCGCGTCAACGGTCTGGCTTAGCAGCAGCCAGACCTCGGCATCGGCGAGATTGCGCTGCACCAGCCCGCCCAGAATTGCCCGCGCTGCCGTCCGGTCGCCTGCCGCGATGGCCTGCTGGGCCTGAAACAGTTCGTTTACACTCATGGTTTCGGTTTTTCCGTCTCTGCAAGATATAAATAGCCGACGCCTAGAATTAATAACACAAGCATTGGTGTATCTCTAACACTACTTGGGGCAAACGCATACACCACCATCCCCAACGACATAAACACCACTCCCGCCGCCCGTCGATTCATAAACTTCTCCCACAAAGCAGGCCAGCGCCTGCCAAAAAATAAAAAGCTATATCCTCGATCACTCGTTCAGCAGGATATAGCCCAGGTAGCCCCAGGCCTCGTGCCAGAGCGTTTTCAGCTCGGCGACCTGGCCAACGGGCCTGTTCGCCTGGACCGGCGCCGCATAGCTGGCCAGCCCCAGGTCGTGGGCCATCTTCAGCGCCCGCAGCAGATGGGGCGGATCGGTGACGATCAGATAGGTCTGAATGCCGAGCGGTTGGGCGGTGGCCCGCACCGCGACCAGCGTCGAGTAGGTATCGCTGCCCTCAGCCACCGTCACAATCACGGCGGGATCGATATTCTGCTGCAGCAGGTACTCGTAGCTCACCGAGGCCTCGGAGCGCGTATCGCCAAGAAACGTCCCGCCGGAGACGATAATCCGCCGCGCATAGCCCAGCCGGTACAGCCGCAGGGCCTCGTCCAGGCGGGCCTGCAGCACAGGCGACGGATTGCCGTCCCACTGCGCTGCGCCCATCACCAGCAGCGCATCAACCGAACGAAGCTCGGCGCGAGTGGCCTGTTTATTGATCAGGTAGCCAAGCACCAGCAGAATCACACCGGTCAGCACCAGACTGGCCATGATTCCACGGAGAATACGGCGTATGGCAACACGCCAATTGATTGATTGCATCGGCCAATTATGCAAGACAACCCTCAAATCCGCAACCGCGTGTGCTATAATGTGACACACTTTATCTACTGCCCGACACGATCCACGTTCTAACTCAGTGTGCCGTCGTGTCCTTCGTGGACAACCTATATATCCGTTATTGCCTCAGCGCTTGGAGTTCTCATGGAACGGTTACACAAATTTTTAGCCCGTGCCGGCGTCGATTCGCGGCGGGCCTGTGAAGAATTAATGCTCGCAGGTCGAGTTTCAGTCAATGGCCGGGTTCAGCGCGAACTCGGCACCCAGATCGACCCCGATGTTGATGATATTCGCCTTGATGGTGAGCCGGTTAAGGCTCCCACCGAGCTACATTATGTTGTGCTGCACAAACCACGGGGCGTCATCACCTCGATGAGCGATCCCGAGGGTCGCCCAACGGTGGCGGACCTGGTCAAGACCGAGAGCCGCCTGTTTCCGGTTGGCCGGCTGGACTTCGATAGCGAGGGCCTGCTGCTGCTGACCGATGATGGCGACCTGGCCTATAAACTAACCCACCCTTCGTTTGAGGTTGAGAAAGAGTATCACGCGCTGCTCAACATGGCTCCCAACCTGGAGCAGCTGCGCCAGTGGCGGGAGGGCATCGAGCTCGAAGAGGGCCGCACGGCGCCAGCCTGGGTTGAGGCACTAGACGAGACGCCCGATGGCGTCTGGGTGCGCGTGGTGATTCACGAGGGCCGCAATCGCCAGGTTCGGCGGGTGGCCGAAAAGCTCGGGCTGGAGGTCAAGCGGCTGGTGCGCATGCGTGAAGGCCCGCTGAACCTGGAGACGCTGGCGCTAGGCACCTGGCGTCCCCTGACCGAGGCTGAGATCATCAACCTGCGCATGCACGCCAAGCGCTCAAAAGCCTGGCTGCCAACCCGCCCAATGCCCGAGTCGCCCCAGGATGAGAATCCCCAGGAGCGGCCGCGCACAACCCACTCGAGCCAGTTTCAGCGCAGCCGCGATGATCAGTCCCAGGATCGCCCACGCATGCAGCGGATCGACCGCTCGGGCCAGCCCCATCGCAGCCCCGACGATAGCCGTGGAGCACCGCTGCGCGCCTCCTCCGAGGGCGGAAATCGGCCCCTACGCCGCCGGGGCGAGCCAGCCGAGCCAACCGAGCAGCCTGGCGAGGACACCGCCGCCACCCAGCCAATCAACGCTGAGGTCAGCCGACCGCTGCGCCGCCGTGAAGAGGGTGGCGACCGTGGCCCGCCCCGCGATGGCCCCCGCAGTTTCGACCGT
>DAOTUS010000664.1:0-5537 GCA_034437415.1 Herpetosiphonaceae bacterium | reverse complement strand
ACCCCTCTCACGCCGCCGCAACAGCACATCCTGCGGTTGCTGGAATTGCCCAGTGATCTCTATGAACGAGTGGCGTTCAGTCCCCTGAACTTGGTCATGGATTTACGCGAATGATAAGTATAGAAACAAAAGTTAAGGGCCCTGATGGATATCCAGTAAAGACGCTTCGTTGCCGACCTCTTGAGAATACTTGGCGTGCAAAAGATGGAGAATTACCTGTTGGAATGATGACAATTATCACCTATCTTTCTTCTCCGCCCGGTGCGCAACTTGAACTTCCAAATTTCTCAGAAGTAGTGGGTTAAGTGATGCGTATACATTTTGTGTTTATTGGAGAAGGGTCATCAGATGATAGGCTTATTTCACATCTTGAAAATTTATGTATTGATGCTGGTGTTGATGAGGTTACAGGAGTCGCTATAGATTTTGCGCGATTACCAGAACCTTCACGAAAAACTCTTGAAGCTAAATTGCGTTTGGCCATACAGTTAGAACCAGATGCAAACTTATTTTTCATTCATAGAGATGCTGACAGTCGTGAATCAGAATCACGCCACCGAGAAATTGCTAAGGCCATAGAGTTATCTAATCTTAATCGACCGTGGATAGCGGTGGTTCCTGTGCAAGAAATTGAAGCCTGGCTTCTTTTGGATGAGAAATCTATCCGAAAGGTTGTTGGAAAACCTAATGGTAGGAAAGAGCTATCGCTTCCCTTACCAAATAAAGTTGAAAATCTTGCTCAACCTAAAGAATTTCTTCAAGAAGCACTTATTACTGCTGCCGAAGTATCTGGGAGGCGCTTGGCTAACATACGTAAGGACTTTTTGTTGCATCGTAATCTAGTGATTGAGCGACTCTCTACCGATGGTTCTATAACACAAGTGCCATCTTGGAAGCGTTTGCAAAATGATCTAAAGAAAGCATTAGTCTTGCTGGAAAATTTGACTGTAAAAAAGTGATTTATTACAGTCAGGTATTGAATCACGGTACTGATCAATCAAGCTGTTCTTAGTTGTTGTTGAAATGCTTTACCCTACCTCTAGATCCGCAGAATACAAGTTCTGCGGCTGTTTGTTTTTAATATTCATGGATTGGCGATATTTACCACTTGACAAAAAAAGCACTTAATTTTATAGTTAGGTGGTACTTAAAAGAAAGGGATCAGCCATGCGCATCACACCTGGAGTGCAGGACTATGTCAAAGCGATCTACACCTTGCAACACGATGAGGCGCCAGTCTCCAATGGCCGTCTGGCGACTCATTTTGGCTTCAGCGCGCCTGCGATTACCGAGATGGTGAAAAAGCTTGAGACGCTCCAACTGGTTGACTACCAGGCCCGCGAAGGGGTGCGCCTGACCGATGTCGGGGAGCGGATTGCCCTGGAGATGATTCGGCACCACCGCCTGCTGGAGCTGTATCTGGTTGAGGCCCTGGGGATGTCGTGGGACGAGGTCCATGTCGAGGCCGAGGTGCTGGAGCATTTTCTCTCCGAGACCCTCGAAGAGCGGATTGCGGCCTACCTGGGCGACCCGCAGTTCGATCCCCACGGCGCGCCAATCCCGGCCCGCGATGGCACCTTGCCGCAGCGCGACTCGCTTTCGCTGGCCAGCCTTGATGTTGGCAGCCGCTCGCTGATTGTCGAGGTCGACGACCGCGACCCCGAGCGGCTGCGCTATCTCGCCGAGATTGGGCTGCTGCCCCAGACCGAGATTGTGCTGCTGGCGCGGGCGCCGTTCGACGGGCCGCTAACCCTCCACGTTGGCCAGCCAGCGGTCGAGCGGGTGCTGGATAGCCGTCTGGCCGCCCGGATTCAGGTGCAGCGCCTGCAGTCCTGACGCCAGCGAAATTTTTTTAGCGTATGCTTGTAGGGATGCTTAAGTTTATTCTTCATAAAGCTATAAAGGAGTTTTCGATGTACCAAAAAAACTTGAGCACCCTGGTGCTGCTGATCGGGATTGTTGGGGCTTTGCTGGCCGGATGCGGCCAGCAAAGCAGCGCCAGCGCGGACCTGAGCCAGCGCCAGATCAAGGTAACCACCACCGTTGGGATGATCAAGGATATTGTGCAAAATGTTGGCGGCGAGCGCGTGGTCGTGGCCGGGCTGATGGGGCCGGGCGTGGACCCGCATCTCTACAAGCCCAGCGCCAGCGATGTCCAGAAGCTCGACCAGGCCGATGTGATCTTCTACGGCGGGCTGGAGCTGGAGGGCCGCATGACCGATATTTTCGTCAAGCAGGCCCGCAACGGCAAGCCAACCTTCCCCGTCAGCGAGGGGATCAGCCCGGACAAGCTGCGCACGCCGCCCGAGTTTCAGGGCAAGTACGATCCACATATCTGGTTCGATGTGACCCTGTGGCAAGAGGCTGCCCGCACCGTCAACAGCGAGCTGGCGAAGCTCGACCCAGGCTCGAAAGACCTGTATCAGCGCAATACCGAGGCCTACTTGAAGCAGCTTGATGAGCTGCACCAGTACGTCACCACCCAGGCGGCCAGCCTGCCAGCCGAGAGCCGCATCCTCGTGACCGCCCACGATGCCTTTGGCTACTTCGGCGCCCAGTACGGGTTCGAGGTGCGCGGCTTGCAAGGGATGAGCACGGCGACCGAAGCCGGCGCGGCCGATGTACAGAATCTGGCCGATTTTATCGCTGAGCGTAAGATCAAGGCCATCTTTGTCGAGTCGAGCGTGCCCCAGGCCACCATCGAGGCGGTGCAAAAGGCCGTCCAGTCGCGCGGCTGGGATGTGCAGATTGGCGGCCAGCTGTTCTCGGATGCGATGGGCGCCGACGGTACGCCCGAGGGCACCTACATTGGCATGGTGCGCCACAACGTCGATACGATCATCGGGGCGCTGAAGTAAATAATTTCATCGGACAGACCATATCCAACCGTTTTACAGAAGGAAAACGATGATGAGTGATTTTCCGCTTTCGATCAACGATTTGACGGTTGCGTATCAGGATAAGCCGGTCTTGTGGGATATTGACCTGCAGGTGCCCACCGGGGTGCTGGCGGCGATTGTCGGGCCAAACGGCGCTGGCAAATCCACCCTGATCAAAGCCACGCTGGGCCTGCTGCCCGCCGCCGCCGGCACGATCAGCATGTTCGGCAAGCCCTACAAGGATCAGCGGCTGCTGGTTGGCTATGTGCCCCAGCGCTCCAGCGTGGACTGGGATTTTCCCACCGATGCGCTTGATGTGGTGATGATGGGCACCTACGGCCAGCTCGGCTGGCTCAAACGGCCGGGCAAGCCGCAGCGCGAGCAGGCCATGCACTGCCTGGACCAGGTCGGCATGGCCGATTTCGCCCACCGCCAGATCAGCCAGCTGAGCGGCGGGCAGCAGCAGCGGGTCTTTCTGGCCCGCGCGCTGGCCCAGAACGCCCAGCTCTATCTGATGGACGAGCCGTTTGTTGGCGTTGACGCGCTGACCGAGCGGGCGATTGTGCTGCTGCTGCAGGAGCTGCGCAACCAGGGCAAAACTGTCATCTGCGTCCACCACGATCTGGAGTCGGCCCCGGCCTACTTCGACTGGGTCGCGCTGCTGAATGTCCGCCTGATTGCGGCTGGCCCGATGGCGACCACCTGGAACACCGAGAATATCACCCGGACCTACGGCGGGCGCATGCACGTCCTGAGCGATCTGGCGAAAGTGAGCGCGTGATGGATATTTTGCGTGAGCTTTTTACCGACTACACCCTGCGCAATGTGGCGCTTGGCTCGGCCCTGCTGGGGATTGTCAGCGGTGTGCTGGGCTGCTTTGCGGTGCTGCGGCGCCAGGGGCTGCTCGGCGATGCCCTGTCGCACGCCGCCCTGCCGGGCATCGCGGTGGCCTATCTGCTGACCGGCTCGAAGGCGCCGCTGGTGCTGCTGTTCGGCGCCGGGGTCGCCGGCTGGGTTGGCACGCTGCTGATCGGGCGAATTGTCCGCGACACGCGGATCAGCGAGGATTCGGCGCTGGGGATTGTGCTCAGCACGTTTTTTGGCTTCGGCATTCTGCTGCTGACCTACATCTCCAAGCAGAACGACGCCAACCAGGCCGGGCTGGATAAATATCTGTTCGGCCAGGCCGCCACGCTGGTGGCCTCGAACGTCATCACGATGGCGATCCTCGGCGGTGTGGCGCTGCTGGTCGTGGGGATTCTGTACAAAGAGTTCAAGCTGCTCACCTTCGATCCGGCCTTTGCCGCCAGCCTGGGTTTCAACCCCCATCGCCTGGGCATTCTGCTCACAACCCTGATTGTGGTCGCGGTGGTGATCGGCCTGCAGACCGTCGGCGTGGTGCTGATGGCGGCGATGCTGGTCGGCCCAGCGGTGGCCGCTCGGCAGTGGACCCACAGCCTGCGGATTATGATTGCGCTGGCGGCGTTTTTTGGCGCGGCAGCGGGGGTCAGCGGCGCGATTATCAGCGTTAGCGATACCAACCTGCCGACTGGCCCGATGATTATTTTGAGCCTAACTACGATTGTGATCACCTCGCTGCTGTTTGCTCCGGCGCGTGGAATTGTGTGGGACTGGGGCCGCCGCCGCCGCCAGCGCGCCGCCGCAGTTGGAGGCCCTGGCCCAGCAATGCTGCTGCCCGCCACCGACCCACGCTCGACCAGCGCCAACAAGAAAGGCGATGAGCTATGAGTACTGGCTTTGTGATTATGCTGACCGGCGTGCTGGTGGCCAGCGCCTGTGCCCTGCTGGGCTGCTTTCTGGTGCTGCGGCGCATGGCGATGATGTCCGACGCAATTAGCCACTCGATTTTGCCCGGCCTGGTGGGCGGCTACTTTATTGCCCAGGGACCCAACCTGCTGATGGGATTTTTGGGCGCCGCCGTCGCCGGGCTGATCACGATCACCCTGGTTGAGGTGTTGAAGAACACCGGCCGGGTGGGCGGCGAGTCGGCGATTGGGATTGTCTTTCCGGCGATGTTTGCGCTGGGGACGTTCCTGGTCTCCAAATTTTTCGCCAATGTGCACCTGGATACCGATGCGATTCTCTATGGCAGCATCGAGTTTGCCAGCTTCGACCGCCTGTTCATCGGCGCCTACGATCTGGGGCCGCAGGCGCTGTGGATTATGGGCAGCCTGTGCGTGATCAATCTGACGTTTGTGGGCCTGTTCTACAAAGAGCTGAAGCTGGCCACGTTTGATGCCGGGCTGGCCGCCACCCTGGGCTTTTCGCCAATCCTGCTGCACTACGCGCTGATGGCGGTCGTCTCGATCACCACGGTTGGCGCGTTCACCGCCGTCGGGGCGATTCTGGTGGTGGCGCTGATGATTGTTCCCGCCGCGACCGCCTACCTCCTGACCAACCGCCTGCCGGTGATGATTGCGCTGGCGGTGGGCTTTGGGGCGCTGGCCGCCATCAGCGGGTACTGGCTGGCGATTCTGTTGGATGGCTCGGTGGCTGGGGCGATTGCGACAATGACCGGAGTTTGGTTTGGCCTGGTCCTGCTGTTCAGCCCAACCCAGGGCCTGGTGGCCAAAGCCCGCCGCACCGGGCAGCAGCGCACCCAGTTCGCCGCCGATACGCTGCTGGTGCACCTGATGC
>DAOTUS010000663.1:0-5940 GCA_034437415.1 Herpetosiphonaceae bacterium | reverse complement strand
ACCCCTCTCACGCCGCCGCAACAGCACATCCTGCGGTTGCTGGAATTGCCCAGTGATCTCTATGAACGAGTGGCGTTCAGTCCCCTGAACTTGGTCATGGATTTACGCGAATGATAAGTCATAAGTAAAGAGGTTGACCCTGTGGTGATTTAACTTAAGATTAAATCCCTAAGATATACTCCACAAGCTTTTCCACCAGTAGTGAAATTATGATTCTGGCTGTTAATCTGGATCGGGCGATAAACCAATCCTTTTTTGTAGCTGGCCGTGGAGCAACGGGCGAAGAGGATTGAGGAAGGTTCCGGCGGCGGTTGCGAGCTTGGCGATTTTTTCGGCTTTTAGCCACGAAAGTAACCTTAGCGGCTGGCCGGATATATTTTTTTGCTGAACTAGGTTAAACAAAAAAAGCATCGAGACAGCCGATCAATGGAGCCGGTCAGTCCGTTTGCTCTTAGAGTTGCTGGAAATATTACTTGAAAACATTTGTTCTGTCAAATCCGTACTCGATTGTGACCACCATCCATAATCGCATCACAAACTAAACTTTAGGGGTCCAGGGGGATGAAAACCCCCTGGGTTTCCCTCCGGCGGAGGGACGGAAGGGAGGGGAATCAAAAGAAACCAATGATTGATGGGAGAACGCATAAGCCCTGGATCGCCCCTAGCCCTCTATTTGTTGACTCGCCACCTTTCGTGCTACAATAATCTCACGCTCCCGACCGAACTGGCGGGAAGCGTTGGCTCAGGCACAGAATCGAACGCTGGAAAGTTCCAGCCCACCACTTGGATCAAACCGTGACCGAGATGGTTGATAGCACAGCGATGTGCTGCTCCTCGGCCTCGGCTGGCGCAATCTGCGCTGCGGAGGTTTTTTTCATGCTCAGCTCCTCACACCCAACCGTTGGGATCATCGGCGCGGGCCGGGTGGGCGCGGCGCTGGCTCGGGCGCTGCACGCGGCCGGCTACCCGCTGGCCGGCATCAGCTCGCGCACGCCCGCGCCCGCCGCCCAGCTCGCCGCCACCCTGGACACCCCCGCGCTCAGCCCACCCGAACTGCTGGCCCAGGCCGACCTGACGTTCCTGACGATCCCTGACGATGCCCTGGCGGCGCTCGCCACCACACTCAGCTCGATTGCGCCGACGCGGCCGCAGGCGCTGGTGCCCTGCTCGGGCCCGCTGGCGGCGGTCGGCTGGATGACGGGCTGCTGCCACCCGCTGCAGGCATTTGCCACGCCCCAGGCTCAGGTTCAGACCGGCATCACCTGGGGGATCGAGGCGCCCGCGCCGCTGCGCCCGATCCTGCACCAGTTGGCGGTGGCGCTGGGCGGGCGGCCGCTCGACCTCCTGGCGGCCGACAAGGTGCTCTACCACGCGGCGGCTGTGCTGGCGGCCAACTTCTCGATCGTGCTGGCGGCGCGGGCGGTCGAGCTGCTCGGCCAGTGCGGAATGGCTCCCGACGCGGCCCTGCAGGCGCTGCTGCCGCTGCTCCAGGGCAATCTGGCCAATCTGGAGCGGGTGGGATTGCCGCTGGCGCTGACCGGGCCGCTGGCGCGCGGCGACTGGGGCACCGTCGGCCGCCATCTGGCCGCCCTCGACAGCCGCGCCCCCGCTGTGGCGGCGCTCTATCGCGCCGGGGTGGCGGCGGCCCAGCCGCTGCTGAGCCAGCCACTCGCTGAAGGGTCGCGCGGCCAGGCGGCTGACTGAAGGACTTTTTTTAATTCACCACGGGAGGGTATCATGCGAGTTTCGATCACTGATATTGGACGGATGAAGACGAAGGGCGAACGGATTGTGATGGTCACGGCCTACGACTACACGGCGGCGCAGATCGTCGACCGCACCGACATTCCGCTGATTCTGGTCGGCGACTCGCTGGGCATGGTGATCCAGGGCCACGATTCGACCCTGCCGGTCACGCTCGACGAGATGATCTATCACATCAAGGCCGTGATGCGCGGGGCCAAGCGGGCCTTGATCATTGGCGACCTGCCGTTTCTGAGCTACAACACGCCCGAGCAGGCGCTGCTGAATGCCGGGCGGATGCTGCAGCAGACCGGCTGCCAGGCGGTCAAGCTCGAGGGCGGCACGGCGCTGGCCCCGACGGTCCGCCGCCTGGTCGAGATGGGTATTCCGGTGATGGGCCACCTCGGCTTCACCCCGCAGTCGGTCAACCAGATTGGCATGCGCGTCCAGGGCAAAAGCGCCGCCCACGCCCGCCAGCTGCTGGAGGATGCGCTGGCGCTGGAGGAGGCCGGGGCGTTTGCGGTGGTGCTGGAGCTGATTCCGGCCCCGCTGGCCCAGGCGATCACCGCCCGGCTGCGGATTCCGACGATCGGCATCGGCGCCGGCGTCCACTGTGACGGCGAGGTGCAGGTCTGGCACGATATTCTGGGCCTGTACACCGACCGCCAGCCCCGCCACACCCGCCGCTATCTGACCCTGGCCGACGAGATTGTCGGCGCCCTGAGCCAGTACGCCAGCGATGTGCGCGAGCGAACTTTTCCCACCGCCGAAAACAGCAGCACCATCGCTGCAGCCGTTCTGGCCGAGGCGTTAGGGGAGAGTAGTAGCTAGTAGCTGGCATCTAGCAGCTAGTAGTCAAGGTTATTGATTTAAGGCATTAGGAAAGCCGAAAAGCCACCAATAAATTCACCAGCTACCAGCTACCAGCTGCTAGCTACTAGCTGCCACCAAGGAGCACCAATGCAAATAATCACCACAATTGCTGACGTGCGGGCCGCGCGGGCCAGCTTTGGCCGCCTGGGGCTGGTGCCGACGATGGGATTTTTACACGCCGGGCATCTGAGCCTGGTTCGGCAGGCCAAGGCCGAGTGTGGCTTTGTCGCGGCGACGATCTTTGTCAACCCGACCCAGTTTGGCCCCAGCGAGGACTTCAGCAGCTACCCCCGCGACCCCGAGCGCGACCTGGAGCTGCTGCGCGAGGCTGGCTGCGACCTGGTCTGGCTGCCGACGGTTGCGGAGATCTATCCGCCCGACTTTAGCACCTATATCGTCGTCGAGGGCGTGGCCGATCCGCTGGAGGGCGCCCGGCGGCCGGGGCACTTTCGCGGCGTGGCCACGGTTGTCGTCAAGCTCTTCAATGTGGTGCAGCCGACGCGGGCCTACTTCGGCCAGAAGGACGCCCAGCAGACCGTGGTCATCCGCCAGATGGTGCGCGATCTGGCGCTGCCGGTTGAGGTGGTGGTTGCGCCAACCGTCCGCGAGGCCGACGGGCTGGCCCTGAGCAGCCGCAATGTCTATCTCAGCCCCGCGCAGCGGGCGGCGGCGCCAGTGCTGTATCGGGCCCTGAGCCAGGCCGCCCAGCTCCACGCCAGCGGCGAGCGCTCCGCCGAGGCGCTGCGGGAGGCGCTCCGCTCCGTGCTGGCCGCCGAGCCGCTGGCCGAGGTCGACTATGTCAGCGCGGCCGACCCGCTGACCCTGCAGGAGCTGGACGTGGTTGATCGCGGCGGGGCGCTGCTGTCGCTGGCCGTGCGCATCGGCAAAACCCGCCTGATCGATAATCTGCTGCTGGAGACGAGGGGATCGGGGATCGGGGATCAGGATGAGGATCATCTGTACGGCGGTGCTCCGTAGCCGCAGCCCGTGTGTGCCATTCGCTCCGCCGCAGTGATAGAATTCCAGCACTATCGCGCCGTACCACTGCTATTTCGGCGGCTGGCGGCGTGGCGCAGCAGATGGGAGCGGCGATGAAGGTTATTCTTCCTGGCGGCACTGGACAGGTTGGGACGATCTTGGCGCGGGCGTTTCATGGCGCCGGACACGAGGTGGTTGTGCTCAGCCGCCAGCCGCAGCGGGCACCCTGGCGCGGCGTGGCCTGGGACGCCGCGACGCTAGGCGGCTGGACCAGCGAGCTGGAGGGCGCCGATGCCGTGATCAATCTGGCCGGCCACAGCGTCAACTGCCGCTACACCGCCAAAAATCGCCAGCGCATCATCGAATCGCGAGTCAAATCCACCCAGATTGTTGGCCAGGCGATCGCCCAGGCCGCCCAGCCGCCGCGCCTCTGGCTCCAGTCCAGCACGGCGACGATCTACGAGCATCGCTACGACGCGCCCAACGACGAGGCGACCGGCATCCTCGGCGGGGCCGAGCCGGATGTGCCGGACACCTGGCGGTTTAGCATCGAGGTCGCCCAGGCCTGGGAGCGCGCCGTCGACGCGGTCGCCACGCCGCAGACCCGCAAGGTCAAGCTGCGCTCGGCGATGGTGATGAGCCCCGACCGCGCGGGCGTGTTCGATGTGCTGCTCGGGCTGGTCCGGCGCGGCCTCGGCGGCACCAACGGCGACGGCCGCCAGTACATCTCGTGGATCCACGAGACCGATTTTATCAACGCAATCAGCTGGATCATCAGCCACCCCGAGCTGGACGGCCCGGTCAACCTCGCCGCGCCCAACCCGCTGCCCAACGCCGCGTTTATGCGCGAGCTGCGCCAGGCCTGGGGCGTGCGCTTCGGGCTGCCAGCCACGAACTGGATGCTGGAGATCGGCACGTTTTTCCTGCGCACCGAGACCGAGCTGATCCTCAAGAGCCGCCGGGTCGTGCCCGGCAAGCTGCTGGAGAGCGGATTTAGCTTCGAGTTTCCCGCCTGGCCGGCGGCGGCCCGCGATCTCTGCGCCCGCTGGCGGGCGGCCCAGGCGCGCTGATTCGAGGGTTGGGTGGCCATCGTGGCCTTCGTGGATCAACACTGGCCGAGCCGCCCGCAGCTCGTGGTATGGCTTGTGCAGAAGGGGCTGCGACAAAACCACGAGGAGTATCATGGCAAAACCAACAATATATGACGCGATTATTCTCGGCGGCGGGCCGGCCGGGCTGTCGGCGGCGGTGTACATGGGGCGCTTTCTGCGCTCGACGCTGGTGGTCGACGCGGGCCACGGGCGGGCTGCCGGGCACCAGGTCAACGAAAACTATCTCGGGTTCCCCAAAGGCGTGCAGGTGCGGCGGCTGCGCGAGCTTGGCCGCCAGCAGGCCGCGCGCTTTGGCGTGGAGTTCTGCGACTGCTCGGTGACCCGAATCTGCAAAGAGATCGACAACTTTGTTGTCGAGTGCGGCAATGAACTTACCGTGCGCAGCAGGCAGCTGATTGTTGCCACCGGCGTGAGCGATATCTGGCCGGCCTTTCCCTTTGTCGAGCGCTACATCGGCAAAAGCCTGTTCTGGTGCATCACCTGCGACGGCTACAAGATGATCGACCGCGAGGTGCTGCTGCTCGGCAACACCGACGAGGCGGCGATCACAGCCCTGCAGTTTTTGCGCTTTACCAGCAAGCTGACGCTGGTCGCCCAGCCGGGCTACAACACGATCTGCCCCGAGCGACTGGAGGACCTGAGGCGCAACAATATTCCCCTGATCGAGGCCGAGGTGAGCCATGTCAAAGGGGCCAGAGGCATGGTCAAGGCGGTGCAGCTCTCCAGCGGCGCGGTGCTGAAGCCCGAGTTTCTGTTCAGCCTCTACGGCAAAATCCCCAACTCGCAGCTGGTCGCCGGGCTGGGCGTGATGCTCAACAGCGCGGGCTACATCGACATTGATGAGAATCAGCAGACCAACGTGCCGGGGGTTTTTGCCGCCGGCGACGTGACCGGATCGCACGCCCACCAGATCGCCTGCGCCGTCCACGAGGGCGCGATGGCCGCCTCGGCCGCCAACTACGCGCTGTACCCGCCGCTCCAGCGCCACGACACCGAGGAGGAGGGTCCGCTCAAGCACGAAAAAGCAGCGGCCTAGCCCGAAAACAGCAAAATCCCCTTCCCTAGGGTACCGGGGAAGGGGATTTTGGCTGTATAACAGAATCAAACGTACCGTGCCTAATTTGACAATGTTAGATTACACGGCAAAGGCGCAGGATTTTGGATGAAGATGGACGCTTGGTGGATAACGATTGGTGGAGGGACGCCATATATGGCGTCCCTCCCGCGAATACGT
>DAOTUS010000662.1:0-7072 GCA_034437415.1 Herpetosiphonaceae bacterium | reverse complement strand
GCTGCTGCCCTACATCTACACGCTGTTCCACGAAGCCGCCACCACCGGGGCGCCGCTCATCCGCCCGCTGCTCTACGAGTTTCCCAACGACCCGGCCACCTACCAGCGCCACGATCAGGCGCTGCTTGGCGCCCAGCTGATGCTGGCGCCGATTGTGCGCCCTGGCGTGGAGCATCGCGCCGTGTATCTGCCGGCGGGCGAGTGGTACGACTGGTGGACCGGCGAGCGCCTCAGCGGGCCGCTGCATCTGCTGGCCCACGCGCCGCTGGAGCGGATGCCGCTGTATGTGCGCGGCGGCGCAATCCTGCCGCTTGGCCCCAACCTTGAGTACACCGATCAGGCTCCGCTCGATCCGCTGACGCTTGATGTCTATCCGGCGGGGGCTAGCTCGGCGACCTTGTACGAGGATGATGGGATCTCGTTCGCGTTCGAGCAGGGCGAGTCGGCCAGCACCACCTATCACTGCCGCGAAGAGGCCAGTCAGCTGGCCTTTACGATTGACGTCCGCACCGGCCCCTGGACGCCCGCGCCCCGCTCAATTCTGCTCAATCTGCACTGTCGGGTGCCCAATCGGGTGCTGGTGGATGGGACGGCGACGAAGGAGTGGACCTACGGCGAGGGCGCGGCGACGCTGTTGCTGGCCGACGATGGCGCCGCCCATCAGGTGGTGGTGGAGTTTCTCAGCGCCGGTATCTAAGTTTCTGGTGGGCTTAGGGGATGAGGATGGGGCGCAGCCGGGCCGCCAGCTGGCTCAGTACGACCGAGGTTGCGCCCCAGATTTTGTGCTCGCCAAAGGCATAGTAGGGCACCCGGATAGACTGCTCGTGAATCATCCGATCTTCGATGCTGACGGCGTCGGGCCGCAGCAGATGGCGCAGCGGCAGGTAGAGCAGCGCCGCCACCTCACGGGGATCCGGGGTCAGCTGCGGGGCCGTCGGCATCCAGCCAACCACCGGGGTGATCTGGAAGTTGCTCGGGGCGATATAGACGTCGGTCAGGGTGCCCAGAATGATGACGCTGGCGGAGTCGAGGCCAACCTCTTCCTCGCCCTCGCGCAGGGCTGCGGCAACCACCGACACGTCGGTCGGGTCGATGGCACCGCCAGGCAGCGAGATCTCGCCAGTGTGGGTGCGTAGGCTGCCGCTGCGAATCGTCAGGGGGACGTGCAGCTCGTTGTTGTGCGGATACAGCACTGCCAGCACCGCCCCGCGCCGTGGCACCACCCCTGCAGGCGGGCCAACCGAGCGGGCCGGACGGCCATCGACGAAGATCGGCATCAGCTGTGCCCGGGCGGTGTTGTTGTCCTCGACACCTTCGATCGCGCTGCGCAACCGGGCGACAAAATTCAGATCGGGATCATTCATAGCAAAAAAACGAAGGGCTATAGGAAATGTCCCTATAACCCTTCGCCCATCATCTCACGCTGAATCAGATCAGCGCTTTTTCGGTCTGGGTATCGAAAATATGCATTTTATCCATATCGAACACTGCGAGCATTGGCTGCCCTGGGCGGGCGCTGGTGCGCGGGTCAAATCGGCCAATGAACGAGTGGGTACCGGCCTGCATGTAGGCGTAGATCTCGCTACCCATCGGCTCGGTCACATCGATGGTGGTCTCGACCCGGGCCGTATCCTGAATGCCTGGGGGCAGCAGGGTCGCATCGTGGATATCCTCTGGGCGCACGCCCAGATCAACCTCTTTACCAATGTGCGACTCGACGTGGACCGTGCGGCTCTTGGGGATCGGCACCGAGAACACGCCCGAGTCGAAGAATACCTGGCCATCGCCTTTGCGCAGGGTTCCGCGCACAAAGTTCATCGATGGCGAGCCGATGAATCCGGCCACAAACTTGTTGACGGGATGATCGTAGAGGGTCTGGGGCGTATCGAGCTGCTGGACCAGGCCATCTTTCATCACGGCAATCCGCGAGCCCATCGTCATGGCCTCGGTCTGGTCGTGGGTTACATAGATGAAGGTGGTTTTCAGGCGCTGGTGCAGCTTGCTGATCTCGGCGCGGGTCTGCACGCGCAGTTTGGCGTCGAGGTTGGAGAGCGGCTCGTCCATCAAGAACACCGCCGGGTCGCGCACAATCGCCCGGCCAAGCGCCACACGCTGGCGCTGGCCGCCGGAGAGCTGGCGGGGCTTGCGGTCCAAGAGGTGCGGGATCGAGATCATCTCGGCGGCCTCTTCAACGCGCTTTTTGATCTCGGGCTTGGGGACTTTGCGCAGCTTCAGGCCAAAGGCCATGTTATCGAACACCGACATGTGGGGATAGAGGGCGTAGCTCTGGAACACCATGGCGATATCGCGGTCTTTGGGTGGAACATTGTTGACCACGCGGTTACCGATCATAATCTGCCCGTTGGTGATCTCCTCCAGGCCGGCCAGACAGCGCAGCGCGGTGGATTTACCACAGCCCGAGGGGCCGACCAGCACCAGAAACTCCTGGTCAGGAATATCAATATTCAGATCTTTGAGAACGTGAACATCGCCAAAAACCTTGTCAACGTGGTCGAACGTGATCGAAGCCATCGAACCCTCCTTAGGTCTAAAGACATTACGACTGACGAATAATCAGCGCTGGATGGAGTAAGGTGCGTTGCGGCGGTGTTTCGCCGTTGAGCAACGCGACGAGATGTTCAGTCAGGGCGGTGCCCCAGACCTCGGTCGGCCAGCGCAGGGCCGAGATGCCCGCCCCGGCGACCAGCGGCCCATCGGCGCCGGCGATCAGGCTCCAGGCGTGGCCCAGCCGGCCGGGCACCCGCTCGGCGGCCTGGACGACTCCGTAGGCCAGGGCGCCACCGGCGGTCAGCAGCCCATCGAAGTCGCTGCCGCTGGAGGCCAGAGCCTCGAGGGCGGCCGCGCCGGCGGCACCGCTGCGGCCTTCCGGTTCCACCACCAGCATTGGGTCGAACGCCAGCCCGGCGTGGCGCAGGGCGCGCCGATAGCCCAGGTACCAGCGGGCGCTGCCAACTGTGCCAGTCGGCGGCGTAATCAGGGCGATCCGGCGGCGTCCGGTGGCCACTAAGGCGGCCACGGCCCGCTCGGCGGCGGCGGCGCCATCGCAGATCACGGCTGGGGCCGGGCTGCCCCGTGGCGGCCAGGTTGCCCAGACCTGCGGGCCAAGCTGCGGCTGCTCTTCGGCCGCGAGCATAATCCAGCCATCGGCGACGCCGTGGGCCGCCGGAGCGTGGTCGAGCGATGGGAGCACCAGCAGCGAGTAGCCGAACCGGGCGGCGGTCGTGACGCACTGGACCAGCAGCGGCCCCAGATCGAAATCGTCGGATGGGATGTTTGTGCGTCGGGTGGTTAGAATCAGGCCGAGCGTTCCGGTGCGCTGGCGCTGCAGGTTGCGCGCCTGCTGGTTGGGCTGGTAGCCTAGGGCACTCACGGCGGCCAGCACACGGGCGCGAGTCTCCTCACGCACCGGGGCGCTATCGTTCAAAACATACGATACGGTGGCCGCTGAAACCTGGGCGACCCGCGCTACATCTTTGATAGTTGCCATAGCCTGAACTTCTATTTAAACGTTTAAATAACTATAGCAGATGCGTTTTGTTTTGACAAGTCGCGATTCTTGCACGCCGCCCTATAATGATGAAACGCGCCGCTGTCCGGCGATCTCGACGATGATCAGCCGGGAGCGTAGCGGGGCCCCGCCTGGCTGAAACAGCCCCTATAAACCTGATAGCTGGCTGACAAAGGAACCCAATCGGCGATCGATACGTTATGATAACAAAAGCTTTTTATCTGGCGGTGGAGATACTATTATGGCGCGTATACGATTGCTTGTGGTGGCGGCGCTGCTGCTTGTGCTGGTCGGCAATCCAGCCGCACTCTGGGCGCAAGATTCAAGTCTGAGCTGGACGGTGACCGCGATCTACGGCGAGAGCTATCGCCCAGGCACGTGGGTGCCCCTGCGGGTGGCGATCAGCAATAGCGGCAGCGACCGACGGCTGGAAGTGCGGGTCAGCAACTTCAGCACAACCCTGGACGTGCCCGGCGGCGGGCAAAAAGCGACCATTCTGTATGTCCAGCTGGACCAGACCACACGGGTTCCGGTGGCGCTGTACGAGAACGGCGAGAAGCGCGATACCGCGACCCTGAGCCTGAGCCCCACCGCCGAGCCAATTGTGGCGACCATGCTGGCCCAGCCGCTGCCACAGCTGCGCACCCACAGCCTGATTGCGCTGCTGCCCGCCGATCTGCCGGGCACACCGACGGGGCTGCACATGCTCGCGGCCCTGGCGCTGGACGAGGCGGCCTGGAACGAGCTGGCCCCGGCCCAGCAGACGGCGATCGCCCAGTGGGTGGCTGGCGGCGGCACCCTGATTGCGGTCGGCAGCGCCACCGACAGCCTGCCGGACACCTTGCAGCCCGCCACCACCGCCGGCAGCGCCAGCTTTGACGGCGGCGTCCTGGCCCGCCAGATCGGCTACGATCAGCCCGCCGACGCCATTCCTGGCAACGTGCTGCGACCAGTCGCCGACAGCTTCACCCTGCTGGTCAACGGCGGCAATCCGCTGCTGGTGGTGCGCACGGTCGGCAGCGGGCGGGTGGTGGCAACCGCGATGGCCCTGGACGCCCCGGCGCTGGTGGGCTGGCGCGGCCTGGACCGTTTCTGGGCCACGCTGGTGCCGCAGTCCAACATTGCGCCCTGGGCCGGGCCGTTTACCACGATCAGCAGCCTGCGCGACGGCCAGGTTCCAACCTATCTCAACAATCTGCCAGCCCTGGATCTGCCGCCGCTGCGCACGCTGCTGCTGCTGCTGGCCGTGTATGTGGTGCTGGTCGGCCCGGTCACCCACCTGGTGCTGCGCCGCCTCGACCGCATGGCCTGGGCCTGGATTACGATTCCGGTCCTGACGCTGGTTTTTGCCATGCTGGCCTATGGCTTTGGGGCCCGCCAGCGCGGCAGCGACATTCTGATCAATGAGCTGGCGATTATTCAGAGCGATGGCGCGAACGCGGCCACGGTGCAGGGCTACGCCGGGATCTTCTCGCCGATCAAGGATGCGTACGCGGTGCAGGCCAGCCCCAATACGCTGCTGCGGCCGCTGCTGATCAACGCCGGGTTTGGCGGGCCAGGCGCGGCTCAGGGCGCGGCGAATGCCCTCTACAGCAACGATCCCGCCGAAATCCGCCAGCTGGAGATCAATCAGTGGTCGATGGAGATGTTTGCCTTTGAGTATCGCCTGAGCGACCCACCCAGGGTTGCGCTGGACCTCACGCTCGACGGCGATCTCCTGCGCGGGACGGTGCGCAACCTCAGCGCGGCGCCGATGAGCGATGCCGCCTTGATTGTCGGCGGCCAGGCCCAGAAGTTTGGCCTGCTCGCGGCTGGGGAGGAGCGCCAGATTGACATGCGGATGCAGAGCAGCTTCAATCAAAGCTCGATCAGCTATCTGCTGTACCAGGCCGAGCTCGATGCGGGCTACCAGTCGCCGCGTGGCCCGAACCGCGATCTGCTGGCGCGTAGCCAGGCGATCGATACGGCGGTGCCAACCGGCTACGGGCCGCCGTCGGTGGATCCGGTCTTTGTGGCCTTTGTCGATCAGGATCTTTCGATCCTCAGCCTGGACAATCGGCGCTTTAGCCGCTCCCAAAAAACGCTGCTGGTCCAGCAGGGCCAGCTGGACTTTGGGACGGGCGAGGTGGCCCTGGATAGCCGCTGGATGCAGCTGCGCAGCATCAACGCGGCCCAGGTAGCCATCGGACAGGCCGATTTCTGCTTCACCAACCGCGGCAACGGCATGACGATTACGGCGGAGACCGGCCAGATTGAGATTCAGCTCCCGCCCCAGACCAGCCGTCTGCAGGCCAGCGAGCTGCGCTTTGTCCCGGCGCTTGATGGCATCACCGATCCATCAAAGCTAACCTATGAGCTATACAACTGGCAGGCCGACGCCTGGGAGCCGATCGTGTATCAGGCGGGATTTCTCAACCCGGCCGTGGTTGAGCCCTACTTCAGCAACGGCCAGGTCCGCCTGCGCTACACCATGCCGCCGGGGATCGACAACGGCGGCGGCTGGTGGGGCTGTTTCTCGCCGGGCCTGGTGGTCAAAGGGAGCTTGCAATGAGCCAAGAGGCAGCGATCAAAACCGTTGGACTGACGCGCCGCTACGGCAAACAGGTCGCGGTCAACAACCTCAATCTCGCCATCGCGCCGGGGACGATCTATGGCTTTATTGGGCCGAACGGCGCCGGCAAAACCACGACAATGCGCATGCTGGCGGGCCTGCTTGAGCCCAGCAGCGGCAGCATTACGCTGAATGGCCGCGAGCTTGGCCGCAGCGGCCAGATCGCCCACCGCATGGTTGGCTACATGCCCGACTTTTTCGGCGTCTACGACGACCTGCGGGTCTGGGAATATCTGGATTTTTACGCCCGCTGCCACGACATCCCGAGCGGGAAACGCCGCACCACCGTCGACGGCCTGCTCGATCTGGTCGATCTGAGCGATAAGCGCGAGGCGTTTGTGCAGCATCTCAGCCGGGGGATGCAGCAGCGGCTGTGTCTGGCCCACGCGCTGGTTCACGAGCCGCCGATTCTGCTGCTCGACGAGCCGGCCAGCGGCCTCGACCCCCAGGCGCGGGTGGAGCTGCGCGAGCTGCTGCGGACGCTGCGCGATATGGGCAAGACGATTATTCTAAGCTCGCATATTCTGACCGAGCTGGAGGATATCTGCACCGAGATCGGCATCATCGCCCGTGGCGAGCTGCTGACCAGCGGGCCAATCGAGCAGCTGCGGCGCAGCGGCCGCCAGCGAATCCGAATCAAGCTGCTCGATGACATTGAGCGCGCTACCCACCTGCTGGCGGCCCAAAGCGGGGTGCGGGTGGTCCATCCGCCCAGCGCGGACGCGCCGACCACGCTGAGTGTGGACTTCGAGGGCGACGATGCGGCGGCCGCCCAGGTGCTGGCGGTGCTGGGCCGGGCCGAGCTGCCCGTGGTCGATTTCCACCGGGAGGCTGATGACCTTGAGCTATTGTTTCTGCGTCTCGTCAATGGCGAGAACGTCGCGGAGGAGGCGGTATGAACGAACAACCAATGGCGCGGCGGCGCTGGCGGC
>DAOTUS010000661.1:0-7152 GCA_034437415.1 Herpetosiphonaceae bacterium | reverse complement strand
ACGCCAGCGGCAGCGGCGGCATAGCCAAGGCGGCTCGGGTGCCGTCACCCGTCGGCCCATCCGCCGATCTCGGGCGGCTGCCCAATGGCGATGGACGTGACAAGTGACCCACTAGTGGTCAGGGATCGGGGATCGGGGATCGGCAGCTCGTGCAGCATCCTCAATCTGATCCGAAATTGAACTTGAGCAGGGGCACGTCTCTGGATCCGCCCCTGCTGATCACGATTGGCAGGCCGAACGTTACGACTTTTTTCGCATTGTATCTCCCCAGCCCCACCGCTATCCTGGAGAAGATCTACACAACTCACTAGCTACCAGCTACTACAAGGAGATACTATGACGAAACCACTAGCTGGAAAGGTTGCCCTGGTGGCGGGCGCAACCCGTGGGGCCGGGCGCGGGATCGCCTGTATGCTGGGCGCGGCGGGCGCCACGGTGTACTGCACCGGCCGCAGCACCCGTGCCCGGCCAGCCCCGGTCGGGCCAATCATCGACCCGCTCGTGCTGGCCCAGCGCCCCGAGACAATCGAGGAGACCGCCGAGATGGTGGCGAGCTACGGCGGGGTTGGCCGGGCCGTCCAGGTCGACCACACCGACGCGGCCCAGGTCAAAGCGCTGTTTGAGCTGATCAAAGCCGAGCAGTCCGGGCTGGATCTGCTGGTCAACGATGTGTGGGGCGGCGACGAGCTGACCGAGTGGGACACGCCGTTCTGGGAGCTTGACCTGGATAAAGGGTTTTTGATGCAGCAGCGGGCCGTGCATAGCCACATTATCACCAGCCGCTACGGCGTGCCGCTGCTGCTTGGGCGGGGCGGGCTGGTGATCGAGATCACCGATGGCGTCGACTCGACCTATCGCCGCAATCTGTTTTACGATCTCGCCAAGCTGTCGGTGATTCGGCTGGCCTACGCGATGGCCGAGGAGCTGCGCCCGCACAACGTCACCGCGCTGGCGCTGACCCCCGGCTTTCTGCGCTCCGAGGCGATGCTGGGCCTGTTTGGCGTCACCGAGGCCAACTGGCGCGACGGCGCGGCCAAAGACCCGCACTTCAGCGCCTCCGAGACGCCCTATTTCGTCGGGCGGGCGGTCGCGGCGCTGGCCAGCGACCCCAACGTGGCCCAGAAATCCGGCGGCGTGTACAGCTCGTGGGGCCTCTCCGACGAGTACGGCTTCAGCGATACCGACGGCAGCCAGCCGCACTGGGGCCGCTACTTCGCCGCGAACGTCGCCCCGCCCGACAAACAGGCCTAGCGCAGAGTCTGCTTCTAGAAATATCGCAGCTCGCAGAGTATAATCCCCACCAGCACGCTTAATCTCACCCTACCAGGAGAATCATTAATGGCCAAGCTTAATCAAATTATCGCGGTCGAAAAAGGGGTGAAAAGTCGCTCCTTCCAGGAACTCACCGAGGCCCACCACACCCTCCAGAAGCCCGCGCTGCTGACCGGGATCGCCCGCACCTATCGGCCCAAAGACGACGAGGGCGAGGCCCTGCCGCCGGAGTCGACCAAAGTCCAGATGAAGGCCGAGGAGATTATCCAGCAGACCGCCGCTATCCTCACCCGGCTGTTTGATGTGACGGCGACCAAGGACTGGGCCAACAATGTCGCCCGCGCCGATGTGGCGCTCGATGGCCAGCCGCTGCTGACCCAGGTTCCGGTCACCTACCTGCTATTTCTGGAGAAGCAGCTGGTCGATCTGCACACGTTCGTCAAGAAGCTGCCGACCCTGGACGCCTCGGAGACCTGGAGCTTCGACGGGGCGGCGGACTGCTGGGCGACCGAGCCGGTCCAGACCGTCAAGACCAAGAAGATCCCGCGCAACCACGTCAAGGCCGAGGCCACCGAGCACCACCCGGCCCAGGTCGAGGTCTACTACGAGGATGTCGCGGTCGGCTACTGGCGGACGGTCAAGTTCTCGGGCGCGCTGCCGGGCAAGCGGGTCAGCGAGCTGCTCGACCGGGTTGAGCGGCTGCAGCAGGCGGTCAAGTTTGCCCGCGAGGAGGCCAACAACACCGAGGTGACCGAGCAAAAAGTCGGCGAGAAGGTCTTTCAGTTCCTATTTCGCTAGTTGCGGCGGCGGCCTGGCTGCGCTATCATACCTGGGCGCAACAGCGCAGACTGAATCTTAAGCTTAGTTTGACAGGTGCAAAAAAAACAACGTCCCAGTGGCAGGTTCGAATCCTCCCCCCGCCACCACTCACGGCGGGGTAGCCCAACTGGCAGAGGCAGCGTTGGTCACCATCAAGGTCAAATTATTGCGCCAGCTTCAGTATTTTTCGCCGAAAACCAGGTCAAGTGTCACAAGACGGAAATTGTCGGATGCTGGTTCAATTCCGGCCCGCTCCGCCACTTTTGGAGCGGTAGTTTAATCGCAGAACACGACGATCTAACGATTGATCTTGGGACTTAAACGTACTGGTTTGTGCAATTGGGCGGACAACCGAGGCCCGGGAGAAGGCTACTCTCCTGGGCCTCATTTTTTTAGCTCGCTAAAATTGGCGATTAAAGCACAACAGACCGGAATATTCCGGTCTGTTCGCTCAGGTTGCACGAGTCCTACAGCGCCAGCTGGCTGCGCATAACCGTGCCAATCACCGTCTCGCTGCGCGATTTGCCGTAGAGATCGCCCCAGACCTGCACGAGATCGTCGATGGCCACGTTGAAGAGCGTGCGCGCATCGCCGGCCAATCCGGCCTGGATCCCCTGCACCACCTCGGAGCTCACGTTGATCTGGCGGGCCGACCCGACGGCCACAAACTCGTCGAAGATCTCCTGTTTGCGGGCGCCGGTCTGGATGTAGACCTGCACCTGCTCGTAGAAATCGGTGTTTTCGTCGGTGAAGTTGCGGGCGGCAAGCTGCTTGAACAGGGCCCAGGCTGGCCCGTCGGCATACCACGCCGCCATATCGCCGTGGGCCAGCCAGTCCGCTCGCCACTTGACCATGGCCTTCTCCAGCTTGGCCGCCTCGACCCAGACGGCTCTGATGGCGGCGGCCCGGACGGCTTTTTTCGTCTCGCTGCCGTGGGCTTCCATCCAGGCCTTGGCGGCGGTCGTCACCAGCCCAATCGCCATAATCAGCATATTGCCGCCGATAGTGGGGTGGGCCTTGGCCTGGTCGAAGCGCTTGACCGAATCGAGCAGCGTGTTGTAGAGCGAGCTTTTGGCGCCGCCAAGCAGCCCGGTTGTGCGCGCCCCGCCCTGGGCGATCAGGTCAGCCTCGGAGAGCAGGCGCTGGATGGGGGCCTGAGGCACGACGGCCGCCGTCTGGCTGTTCGCGGCCTTGATCAGCTGCTGGATCTGGCGGTTGCCGATGGTTCGCTGGAGGGCCGCCAGGTTCAGCGGCGCACCAGCTGTCTCACGCTGGTGCTCGGCGGTGGTAGCATTTGAGAGGCTACTGCGGCTGGTGATGGTGGGGGAGCGATCAACTTTTTTCGCGTTGTGCATAGCCAGGCTCCTGTGTGGGTTGAGGTGCGGTACATTCAGTATCTCACACATCTGATCGCCGTCAATCGCGCTGATGGGCCTGGGCGCGGGCCAGCGATTGTGTATGTTTGTGGTGAATATGGATCAGCGATTTAAGGTTTTCAAGGAGATCGTATGTCGATTAGCGAGCCTCAGGTTCTGCCAGTCCAGCTGCCCAGCGTCGATGAGCGCACCGCGCTGGCGCTGCACCAGCATTTCAGCAGCATCCAGGCCGAGCGTTTTCCCAGCGAGCCGACGCCGACGCTGGCGGCCCGCCGCGAGCGCTGGCGCTCCCGGAGCGGTGCCGAGCAAAGCCGCAGCTGGGTGGTCTGGGCTGCCGACGGGGAGGCGATTGTGGCGAGCGCCGGGGCTGGCGCAGCGATCAGCGACGCCAACGCCCGCGCCGTGATGTTCGATGTGCTGGTGCAGCCAGGCCAGCGTCGGCAGGGGCTGGGCACCCGGCTGCTGGCGGCGATCGCCGATTTTGCCGAGGTGCAGGGCCGGGCGGTGCTGCTGACCCAGACCCAGCGCCAGCTGCCTGGCGGGGCGATCTGGATGGCGCGGCTCGGCGCGGCGCCCAGCCTGGAGAGCCAGAGCCTGCAGCTCGATCTCGCCGCGGTCGAGCGCCCGCTGGTGCAGAGCTGGATCGCCCGTGGCCGCGCCCTGGCGGAGTTCGAGCTGGGCTTCTGGACGGGGCCATATCCAGAGGCCGACCTCGCCGCGATGGCGCAGCTTCACGAGGTTCACAGCGAGGCTCCCAGCGTGAGCAGCGCGATGGTCGCCAGGATCACCCCGGAAACCCTGCGTCAGCAGGAGCGGGCGCTGTGGGATCGCAGCGAGCAGCGCTGGACCGCCTACGTCCGCGAGCGCGCCACCGGCAGGCTGGTCGGCTTTACCGAGCTGATCTGGAGCGCCCTCGATCCGGCCACGCTCGAGCAGGGCGTGACCGGCGTGCTGCCGGAGGTTCGCCAGCGCGGCCTTGGTCGCTGGCTCAAGGCGGCCCTGCTGGACAAAATCAGCGGTTCGCAGCCCGCCGCCAGGGCGATTCGCAGCGGCAACGCCACCAGCAACACCGCCATGCTCAGCCTCAACCACGCCCTGGGCTTCCAAACCATCAGCGCCGACACCTGGTGGGAGCTGGAGCTGGATCAGGTGCGGCGCTATCTGGCGGCCAGCGCAGTCCCACGCGCCTGATCTGACGAAAAGCAAAGCCCCGACCTGGCATTGCGCTCGGTCGGGGCTTTTTTCTGGAATATCGACAGCGGCGGCGCTGCCCTACTGGCTGGCGGGCGCGTAGGCTGGCTCGCCGTCATTGCTGGCGGCGGTGGTCAGCTGAAGCGGCTCCGCGCCATCGGCGTTCATGGTAAAGAGATCAAAGGTGGCGCTGGCGTTGCGGGCCGAGGCAAACACAATCCGCGTGCCATCCGCCGACCAGCTTGGCCAGCGCCCGCCAGTGCTGTCCTGGGTCAGCCGCTGCAGGTTGGTGCCATCGCGGCCGATCACGTAGATCTCGCCGCCGGCGATATCGCCATCGAACATCCCCTCGCCAGCAAACGAGTCAAAGGCGATCCGGGTGCCGTCGGGCGACCAGGCTGGGGCGCTGTCGCGGTTCAGGTCGTTGGTCAGGCGGCTGACCTGGCTGCCGTCGGCCTGTATCAGATACAGGTCGTTGGCGGCCGGGCGGTCGGCGGCGCTGTCGCGGTACGAGGCAAACGCAATCTGGCTGCCGTCGGGCGACCAGGCCGGGTCGAAGTCGCGCTCCGGGTGCTGGGTCAGGTTGCGCGGGTCGGAGCCGTCGGCCTGGATCACGAAGATGTCGGGGTTGCCGTCGCGGTCGGAGACAAAGGCGATCTGGCTGCCGTCGGGCGACCAGACCGGGTCGGTGTCGATGCTGGAGCTGGTGGTCAGGCGCTGCGGCTGGCTGCCATCGGCCAGCATCACATAGATCTCAAAGTCGCCGTCGCGGTCGGACATAAAGGCAATCCGGCTGCCGTCGGGCGACCAGGCCGGGCTTTGCTCGTTGCTCTGGTCGCTGGTGAGCTGAAACTCGCCCGAGCCATCGACATTGACCAGATAGATATCCTGGCTGCCGCCGCGATCGGTGCTAAACAGAATCCGGCCGGCGCTGCTGATTCGGTCGCTCCCCGCCGCCGTGGTTGGCGCTGGCGCGGTCGCGGTGGGCGCGGCGGCAGTCGCGGCGGTGGGCGCCTGGGTTGGCGCGGCGGGCGGGGTGGTCGGCGACGCCGCGCTGCCGCAGGCGCCGAGCAGGGTGAGCAGCGCCAGCAGGGTGAGCAGCGCCAGCAGGGTGAGCATTTGTTTCCTGAACAGCATGTGAAATCCTTCCAAATAGACAACAGTATGACCGGGCCGCCAAAATGCGCCGCAAGCCGACGCGATCGGTCGCCCCTCATCCAAACGTCGGAATCGTAGTGTTGGTTCCAGCTGGCGGCATCCGCCTTTTGCCGGATCTGGGAGCAGCACCCGCATTTTTAAGGTGTACACTTAACCCAGAGTCGTGATTCACCAGCGAGATTTCTATGAAAAGTATGCCAATTCATCCGGCCACAACCGTTGGCCCCGTTCACCTGACCATCGCCAACCTCGAACGGTCGCTGGATTTCTACCAGCAGATCATCGGCCTGCAGGTGCGCCAGCGCAGCGGATCGACCGCCCACCTCGGCGTCGGCGGCCCGGATCTGCTGATTCTGACCGAGAACGCCAGCGCGGCCTACGATCCGACAGCCCCAGGGCTGTACCATTTCGCCATCCTGGTGCCCTCGCGGGTCGAGCTGGCCCGCTCGCTGCGCCGGATCGTCGAGACCCGCACGGCGGTGCAGGGTTTTGCCGACCACCTCGTCAGCGAAGCGATCTATCTGGGCGATCCCGACGGGCTGGGGATTGAGATCTACCGCGATCGGCCGGCCGCCGAGGTGCCGCTGGTCGACGGCGTAGTTCAGATGAGCAACGCGCCGCTGGATCTGAACGGGCTGCTGGCGGAGCTGGCGGGGGCGAGCGCGGAGTGGAGCGGGCTGGCCCCGCAGACCACGCTGGGCCATATGCATCTTCAGGTGGCCGATATTCCGGCCTCGAAGGCGTTCTACTGCGCTGTGCTGGGCTTTCAGGTGTCGCCAGCGGTCGATCCGCGCCGCCCATTTCCCGGCGCACTGTTCGTCTCGGCGGGCGGCTACCATCACCACTTTGGCCTCAACACCTGGCACAGCGCCGGATCCGCGCCAGCGCCCGCCGCAGCGCTTGGACTGCGCTATGCCGCCGTGCAGCTCCCCGACCAGGCCGCGCTGGAGCAGGTGGCCGAGCGGGTGCGCCAGGCCAACATTGTGCTGGAGCCGACCGAGGCCGGGCTGCTCGTCCGCGACCCGGCCCAGAACGGGATTATGCTCACCGTCAGGAACGCTTCGTAGCCCACGAGGGGAACTATGCAGATCATCCGCATCTACGCCGACGAATCCGGCGAGTCACACTTCGCGGAGCTGGCCTTCCCGCTGCACGACCACGGCGAGATCGGGCGGCTCTCCGAGCGAATTGCCGCCACCGGCGTGATCATCCGCGAGACGCCGCCGACCTACGACTTCGACTGGCACAACGCGCCCCAGCGCCAGATCGTGGTGCTGCTGACCGGGTCGATCGAGATCGAGGCCAGCGATGGCGCCAAACGGCAGCTGGACGCCGG
>DAOTUS010000660.1:0-4527 GCA_034437415.1 Herpetosiphonaceae bacterium | reverse complement strand
GGGTTGGGGCGCTGGCACTCTGGCTGCTGGTTGGCGATGGCGCAGCGTCAGCGCTAGGGGCGGCCGCGGTGGCTGGCTGAGATGAGGGTTGGGCGGTCGGCTGCTCGGCCACGCCGCCGCAGGCGCCCAACAGCAGCAGCAGCACCCCTAGCCGGGCGGTCTTGCTGAGAATCGCTGGCCTGCGTGCCGATACTGCTTCCGTCCAGGTGGGATAAGTGTCCATAATCAGCGCTCACATTCACGAGTCAAACGGCAATTATTGAGCAACAACCTTCGGATATGTCAAGTAAAAATGCGAGATTGAACGGACATGAAGTGTACCAAAATAAAAAGTTACGCACAGTCTACAAAGGTACTATCTCGATCCTTCGCTAAGTACGGGTTGATCCTAGTATATTCGTTTCCAGTCACATTTACTAGGGCTGCGATAGTGGTTCTACGATCCGCTAGCCTGGCCACTCGTACTCCCGATACGGCGTGACGCACGGCGGCCCGAACGCATAGGCCACCCGCTCGCCAGAAAGGTCGAACAGCCCCGACCAGAGCGTGGTGCCGAACTCCTTATGACAACACAGCGGCGTGGCGTGATCGCTCAGGGCCTGCGCGGTCCGCACCCAGGGGTCGCCGCGCTCCTCCTGAACCGCGGCACACAGACTGGCCTGGCGCGCCCGCGACTCAGCGGTCGGGCGGCGGCCAATCAGCTGGGCAAGGTCGCTGTCGGCATAGTGGTTGGTGGTTGCCATTATCTCGCGCGAGCGGTGAACAGCTGGGGCGCGCCCAGGATAGCACTCGACCTGCGCGAAATCACCCGATTTGTCGGCGATGCTATAGTTGAACGAGGCCAGCTGGGGGATATCGCGGAATAGGCTCACGGCCTCGGCGGTGGTGGCGCACAGATCCAGGGCCAGGCGCGGCATCAGGTGATAGGGCACGCCGGGGGCATAGTGCGGCGCCTGGTCGGCCATCACCTTATGCAGGCCAATAAACAGCCCGCGCTCGTTGACCCCATCGTAGCGGCCACCAACCAGGCCGCCGTTCATGCCAAGGTGGGCGAGGCTGCCCGCCGCAGTGGTGCGCAGCAGATGGCGGGTGGGCATCTGGACATAGAAATCGTAGTTGCGGCCAACCAGCACCCGATTATCGTGGGTGCGCCAGGCCAGCACCGAGCAGCCCTGGGGAATGCGCGCCGCCCGAATAAACAGCCCGCGCTCCGGCGGCAGATCGAGCGCATCGGCAAAGGCGGCGATCTCTTCCCACAGCGGCGCGTGGGTTGCCCGCAGCACAGCGGCGCAGGCCTGCAAAAAATCGTGGTCGTCCTCCCAGGGATTGCGGCGAAATGGCGCGGGCACGCGGGCCAGCTCACGGGCCAGGCGCCGCCCAATCTCGTGGGGCGATCCAGTTAGCTCAAGAACACGATAGTCCATATAGTCACCATCAGATAGCAAAAAACCTAAAGGCGAACAGATCAACGCCGCCGGCAATCCCCGCGCCAAGGATAAAGCTCCAGGAGAGCCAATTATTGAACTTGTACTTAGGATGCTTCATGAAGATCAGGTGGAGCAGAACATGAAGCATACAGAAACTATCAAAGCCGATCACAACCGAACGATTGAGCCTGCCGCCAGCGCTGAAAAGTCCCAGGAGTAAAAGCAGGTATAGTGGAATATGAATAATGGCGAAGATCATGTACCCGTATTCATCATTTTTTATGCGTGAAAGCCCAGGAAACACATGCCACTCCGACCGACGAACTGCATCCATCTCATGGGTCAGCAAAAAGCTGAACGCGACAAAGAAAAAAAAGTTGGTCACTGCTGCTCCATTGTCCAAATTGTCCAACTCGAACTGGCTGGTGCCCGCTATGGCCACCAATCAACCCAATCCGCGATGCCACTCAATGATTAATTATACGTTGGTTAACGATCTTGATCGTTGAGGCTCGGAATATATTCACCTTTATCTTAAGCAAAGGAGCTTGCCATGGAACTGACCGAAGACCTGCGGATGTTACGGGATACAGTGCGCGATTTCTCGCTGAAGGAGATCAAGCCAATTGCCCGGGCGATTGATGAAGAAGAGCGGGTGCCGATTGAGGTGATCAAAAAGGCCGGGCAGCTTGGCCTGCTGGGCGTGCCCTTCCCCGAGAAGTACAACGGCGCCGATGCCGGAATCGTTGGGTACTGTGTGCTGCTGGAAGAGATCAACCGCCACTGCGCCTCGACCTCGACGATCATCGCCGCCCACGCCCAGCTTGCCACCATGTCGATTTTCCTGGGGGGCAACGAGGCCCAGAAAGATAAATATGTCTCGAAGCTCAACGACGGCACCTTCATCGGGGCCTGGGCGCTAACCGAGCCGGGCGCCGGATCCGATGCGGCGGGCATTCGGACGACCGCCACCAGCGACGGCGATGGCTGGCTGCTGAACGGCGGCAAGATGTGGATCACCAACGGCTCGTTTGCCGATGTGATTGTGGTCTTCGCCGTCAGCGACCGCGAGCGCGGGCCACGCGGCGGCATCACCGCCTTTATTGTCGAGAAGGATTTCCCCGGCTTTAAAGTTGGCAAAGTCGAAGAAAAGATGGGCCTGCGCGCTTCGCATACCGCCTCCCTGTTTTTCGAGAACTGTCGGGTTCCCGCCGAAAACGTGCTGGGCGAGGTTGGGGCCGGCTTCGGCGTGGCGATGAAAACTCTGGATATCGGGCGCTGCGGGCTGGGCGCCAGCTCGCTTGGCGCCGCCAAAGAAGCCTACGATCTGGCGATCAAGTACAGCATCGAGCGCCAGCAGTTCAACCGCCCGATCGCCGACTTCCAGGCGATCCAGCACAAGCTGGCCGACATGCGCACCAAAATCTACGCGATGGAGCAGATGGTCTATCACTGTGCCGAGCTGGTCGATGCCGGGAAGCCAGCCACGCTCGAGTCGGCGATGGTCAAGCTGTTCTGCACCGAGGCCGCCTCGTTCGTGATTGATGAGGCGATTCAAATTCACGGCGGGATGGGCTTTAGCCGCGAGCTTCCGCTGGAGCGCATGTATCGCGATGCGCGGGTGACCCGCATTTTCGAGGGCACCAACGAGATCCAGAAGTACATCATCGCTGGCGAGGAGCTGAAAAAGCACGGGCATAAGATTAAGCTGTAGCCCAGCGCCCATTCAGACACCAAAACGACGCGCCTTGATCCGGCGCGTCGTTTTGGTGTCCACTGCTCGTAACGTATCAGGATGCCATTTGTCATAATGACAGATGTACTACAGATAAATCGAATACGTACTACAGACAATCTATCCGAGAGGTGTTAAGCTATAGCCTGCTCAGGATCCAATGCGATTATTATTCGACACGCTTCAGCGAAGACAAACCGAGTCAGATTCAACCACACAGTCCCAAATCACAGCACGGAGGAGTATCATGCTACATCGGAAACCCATCCTCAATATCGGATTGATCGTCGGCATCGTTGGGGTCATGCTGATCGCAGGTCTGATCAAACCTTCATACGCCAACCAGGGCATGAGCATGCCTGGGCCGATGGTGGAACTACGCGCTACCGGACAGGATGAGTTCACCAGCGTTGTCCCACACGAGAGACCGTCACGGGTGCCGAATGCGGCGAACATCACCGTCACCTACAGTGGAACGTGGGATGCCTCCGCGCAGGCCGCCTTTGAATATGCGGTCACGATCTGGGAGAGCAAACTCACGTCGGCGGTTGAGATTAAAGTTACCGCCACCTGGGCGGTTCTGGGCACAGGCGTCCTTGGCTCGGCCGGGGCCACAACCATTCATGCAAACTTCACCAACGCTCCCCGAACCTTCACCTGGTATCCGCAAGCCCTGGCCAACTCGCTCAGTGGAACGGACCTGAGTGCCGCGCAACCGGATATCAATGCCAACTTCAACAGCTCCTTCAGCAGTTGGTACTACGGCACCGATGGCATAACGCCCGCCGGCAAGTACGATTTTGTCACCGTGGTTTTGCACGAGCTGGGCCATGGCTTAGGTTTTTTTGGCTCGGCGACCGTGAGCAGCGGGCAGGGCAGCTGGGGCACGAGCGGGTATCCGTATATCTATGATGTGTTTACCGAGAATACCGCCGGGGTGGATACGACCAACACCGCGACCTTCCCCAATCCCTCGGCGGCCCTGGCCACCCACCTACAGGGGAACGCCCTCTACTTCAACGGAACCCAGGCGACTATCGGCAATGGCGGCACCCGCCCACAGCTGTATGCCCCCGCGACATGGAGTTCGGGATCGAGCTATTCGCACCTGAATGAGTCAACCTATCCAGCCGGCAATGCCCATTCGCTGATGACGCCCCAAATTGGTACCGCCGAAGCTAATCATAGCCCTGGCACGGTAACCTTGGGCATATTTTACGATATGGGCTGGGTGGTTCCATCGCTGGCCACCGCCACGCCGACCGCCACCGCGACCAGGACAGCCACCGCCACCGCGACCAGGACGGCCACCGCCACCGCGACCAGGACAGCCACCGCCACCGCGACCAGGACGGCCACCGCCAC
>DAOTUS010000659.1:0-7028 GCA_034437415.1 Herpetosiphonaceae bacterium | reverse complement strand
GCCCGCCCCAGCGGCAGCGGCGCAGCGTCGAGGGTGGCCCCAAGATCGCCGCCAGCGACCGCGATGACGCCCAGCGAATCGCAGCGCAGGGCGCAGCCGCCCGCCGTAATCTCCAGCGTCGCCGCGCCCGGATCGTTGCCGACCAGCCGGTTGGCGCTGCTGGCGGCCACCAGATCGAGCGCCCCGCTGGCGGGCACCCCAAAGCGCCGCGCGCCAGCGCGGCCGCGGTCCTGAATGGTCAGCAGTGGCCCAGGCTGAAGAACTGTGAGCATTGTCACCCCGTTTCTAAGCTTCGTCGAGCAGCTACTCTATTGGCGTAAACCGCACTGTGTCGCCGGCGCTCAGCAGGGCGGGCGGCCACTGGGCGGCATCAAACAGGGCGCTGGTGGTGGTGCCGAGAATGTGCCAGCCACCGGGCGAGGCCTGCGGATAGATCCCGGTCTGCGCTCCGGCGATGGCGATGGCGCCGGCGGGAACTTTGGGCCGCGGGCTGTCCCGGCGGGGCAGATGCAGCCTGGCTGGCAGCCCGTCGAGATAGGGAAACCCCGGCAGGAAGCCGATCAGCGCCACGGTGTAGGTCTCCTGGCTGTGCAGCGTGATCACGCCAGCGACCGTCAGGCCGCAGCGCCCGGCGACCTCGGCCAGATCGGGGCCGTCGTAGCGCACCGGGATGGTGTGCTCGCGGCCGAGCCGGGCGGCGCCGGGCTGGGGCTGGAGCCGCCGAATCTGGCGGCGCAGCGTGGCGAACGAGGTGGCGGCCGGATCGAACACCACCAGCAGCGACTCCTTGGCCGGCACCAGATCGACCACACCGGGCAGGGCGGCCTGATCGATGGCCGCCATCCAGGCCAGCGGATCGGACGCGCCGATCAGCAGGGCCTGGTCGCCGAGTGGGAAACACTGGATGGGATCTGGCTCGCGTTCCATTTGTGCTCCTTGAAGTTCGGCTAGCCTGCCTCTGCGAGCCACTGCTGGATCTGGCCCAGGCGCTGGCCGATAAAATCCGGCGTGATCGCGTAGCCTGTCGCCATCCCCTGCTGGGTGTAGGCGATGATTTTACTGGTCATGAACAGGTGGCGCAATCCCATAAACAGCGGCAGCGCGGCCTCCTCGGCCGGATCGAGCGCCCGGATCGATTGGTAGCCGCGCAGAAATGCGGCGCGGGAATCCAGGAAGGCGGGCGGGCCGCGCAGTGACCAGAGGCAGGTGGCCAGATCGTAGGCGCGCCAGCCGTAGCCCGACCACTCGAAATCCAGCAGCGTCGCTCGCTCGGCATCAATGATGACATTCGACGGATGGGCATCGCCGTGGCAAAACCCGAACGTGGCCCTGGTGCGGGGCAGCTGGCGCAGCGGTTGGTGGGCGAGATCGACAATCAGCTTTAGGCTGGCGTGGTGCTGAAATCCTGGCGCGGCCGCGATCGCCGCCGCCGGTCCAGCGAGCAGATCGAGGTCGGGCAGCGCGGGCAGGTCGGCGCGGGCAGCCGTGGCCTGATGCAGCTGCGCCAGCGCCGCGCCAAACGCCGCGCTCTGCTCCGGCGTGATCGCCCGGCCTGGGGTGATGCCAGGGACAAAGGCATACAGCGTGGCGCGGCCGGGCTGATCGTCGAGCGTGAGTACAGCGCTGTACGTGCCATCGCGGCGCTGGATCGGCTGCACGACCGGGACCGCACGCCGCCACAGGTTCGCGAGGAGCACAAGCCGGGCCTCACCTCGGCGGTGGCGACGCTGCGTGAAACCCGCAGGACGAAGCGCGATCGCCTGGTCGTGATCTGATACAGCGCGTTGATGGTTTTGGACAGCGGGACACACGCTAAAATCGGATCAAGCTGGTAGTGGCTGGTGACAAATGCGGCCAGAGCGGCTTCAGACTGCATGCGGCGATTCCTCCACGGCTCAGTATACCCAGGGCTGGGCGGGCCGGCAATCGGGCTGCTAATGATTCGTTAAGACCTCAGCTTGCACAGCGCATGGATTTTTTGGCTATACTTGATGATGCACGTCGTTGCGGCCCGTCCGCAGCGAGCGCTGTGGATTGGCTTTGCATAAGGAGTGACGAATGACCACCGAAAACAACGGGTCCGATCACAATGCCAGCGGCACCTCAGGGGCGCATACCTCTGGCGACGAACCAACGATAACCACCCGCCAGGGCCACCCGGTCAGCAACAACCAGAATGTCCGCACGGTGGGCAGCCGTGGCCCGACCACGTTTGAGAACTACCATTTTCTGGAAAAAATCACCCACTTCGACCGTGAGCGCATTCCCGAGCGCGTGGTGCACGCCCGCGGCGCCGGGGCACACGGCTTTTTTGAAACCTACGGCACGGTTGGCGACGAGCCGGTCGGCACCTACACACGGGCCAAGCTGTTCCAGAAAAAGGGCCAGCGCACGCCGGTGTTTGTGCGCTTCTCCAGCGTGATCCACGGCGGCCACTCGCCGGAAACCCTGCGCGACCCCCGTGGCTTCGCCGTCAAGTTCTACACCGAGGACGGCAACTGGGACCTGGTTGGCAACAACCTCAAAGTCTTTTTTATCCGCGACGCCATGAAGTTCCCCGACCTGGTCCACGCCTTCAAACCCGACCCGGTGACCAACCGCCAGGATGGCCAGCGGATCTTCGACTTCATCAGCAACACCCCCGAAGCGCTGCATATGATCACCTTCCTGTTCTCGCCGTGGGGCATTCCGGCCTCGTATCGTCACATGCAGGGCTCGGGCGTCAACACCTACAAGTGGGTCAACGCTGCTGGCGAGGCGGTACTGGTCAAATATCACTGGGAGCCCAAGCAGGGGATTAAAAACCTGTCCCAGGCCCAGGCCAATGCGATCCAGGGAGAAAACTTCAACCACGCCACCCAGGATTTGTACGACGCGATCGAGCGCGGCGACCACCCCGAGTGGGAGCTGCTGGTCCAGATTATGAGCGACGACGACCACCCCGAGCTGGACTTCGACCCGCTCGACGACACCAAGCTCTGGCCGCCGGAGCAGTTCCCCTGGCGTCCGGTTGGGCGGATGGTGCTTGACCGCAACCCGCAGAACTACTTCGCCGAGGTTGAGCAGGCCGCCTTCGGCACCGGCGTGCTGGTCGACGGGCTGGAGTTCTCGGACGACAAGATGCTCCAGGGCCGCACGCTCTCGTACTCGGACACCCAGCGCCACCGGGTCGGCGCCAACTACCTGCAGCTGCCGATCAACTCGCCCAAGACCCACGTCGCCACCAACCAGCGCGATGGGCAGATGGCCTACCGTGTCGACCTGGCACCGGGCCAGAACCCGCACGTCAACTACGAGCCGTCCTCGCTGGGCGGGCTGACCGAGGCGCCCAGCGCTGGCGTCGAGTACACCCCGGCGATCAGCGGCAACCTGGTGCGCCAGCCGATCGAGCGCACCAACAACTACGCCCAGGCCGGGGCGCAGTACCGCGCATTTAGCGCCTGGGAGCGCGACGAGCTGATTCTGAACCTGGTCAGCACGCTGGCGCCAGCCGCCCAGCACATCCAGGAGCGCATGGTCGCGCACTTCACCCAGTGCGACGCCGACTACGGCCGCCGGGTCGCCGAGGGCCTGCGCCAGTCTGCCAGCAGTAACGGCAACGGCCAGGGCTCGCCGATTGGTGTCGACGACGCCAAGGCGGACGCCGCGGTCAAGTCCGCCAGCGAGGAGGGCCATCCGGCCAAGGCGTATTAGGATTTAGCAGCTAGTAGCTAGCAGCTAGTGGCTAGTGGCTAGTGGCTAGTGAGTGGATTTTAGCCCATTCTAATCCGATAAATACCTTGATTTCAACCACGACGGCGCTCGGATGCTATTCCGAGCGCCGTTGGTGTTTGGTTAGATTTGCTGGTGACGGGCCTGTCTCCGCTGGCTGAGCCTGTCGAAGCCTATCATTTTGGCTTCGACAGGCTCAGCCAGCGGACCTACGTTTAGCCGCGCACGATCGCCAGGACCTCGTCGCGCCTCTGCTCCATCAGCGCCTTGGTGCGGCCCTCCAGGTTCAGGCGCAGCAGCGGCTCGGTGTTGGAGCCGCGCACGTTGAAGTGCCAGTCGGGATAGGTCACCGACAGGCCATCCATGTGGCCGTGCTCGCCATCGTGGTAGCGCTCGGCCAGCTTGGCCAGCACCGCTTTCACATCGGCGACGCGGGTGTTGATCTCGCCGGAGATGAAGTAGGTCGACTCCAGCGGCGCCAGCAGCTCGCTCATCTTTTTCTGCTTTTTCGACAGCATCTCCAGGATGATCAGCGAGGGGATGATGCCCGAGTCGGCGTAGTTGAAGTCCTTGAAGTAGTAGTGGCCGGTGACCTCGCCGGCGAACACCGCGCCCTCGTTGGACATGCGCTCCTTGATAAAGGCGTGGCCGACTCGCTCCATCAGCGGCGTGCCACCGGCGGCCGTGATCAGCTCGGGCACCGCCCAGGAGGCCCGCACGTCGTACAGAATTTTGGCGGCGGGATATTTCTCCAGATAGTACTGGCCGAGCAGCGCGGTCATGAAGTCGCCCGAGATAAACTCGCCGCGGTCGTCGATGGTGAAAAAGCGGTCGCCGTCGCCGTCGAAGGCGAAGCCGATGTCGGCGCCCTCGCTGACCACCCGCGCCTCAAGCTCGGCGCGATTCTCGGGCTGGAGCGGGTCGAGGCCGTGGTTGGGCAGGTTGCCGTCGGGGTCGAGATACATGCCGACCAGCGTGACCGGCAGCCGCTCGTAGACCCGCCGCAGGATTGGCCCAACCATGCCGTTGCCGGTGTCGGCGATGACTTTGAGCGACTTGAGGCCGTCAATGTCGATCAGCGCCAGCACCGCCTCGACAAACTCCGCGCTGAGATCGACCTCGCTCATGCTGCCCTGGCGGGTCGGCGCGGCGAACTCCTCGCTCTCGACCAGCCGCCGCAGATCCTGAATCCCGGCGTCGCCGCTGAGCAGATACGGCATCTGGCGCACCATCTTGAAGCCGTTGTACTGCTTGGGGTTGTGCGAGGCGGTGACCATCATGCCCGGCAGGCCGAGCTGCGTGCAGGCAAAATAGTATTGGTCGGTGCTGACCATGCCAATGTTGACCACGTCGGCGCCCTGCTCCATCAGCCCCCTGGTGACCGCCTCGAAGATCGACGGGCCGGAGAGGCGCATGTCGCGCCCGACGATGACTTTCTCGGCGCCCAGAAACGAGGCAAAGGCCCGGCCGATCATGTGGGCGACCTCCTCGTTGAGCTCGCTGGGATAGATTCCTCGAATGTCGTAGGCCTTGAAAATACCCGGATTGACCTGCATTGCTGATCCTTTCCGCTAAATGGCGTTGCTACCCTGCTGATGATATGCAATCGAAACCGAGAAGTCAAAACCCGCCGGGCCGGGCTGATTTCGGTCGGCTGACTGCTGATGGTCGTAATACGGTACAATATTGTCCGATGATAACGTTTTTGAATGGGAATCGATGCGCTGTGCGGATTTGGGCAATAGCCGATCTACATCTTCCTGGCGGCCAGGCCAAGCCGATGGACGTTTTTGGCGACCACTGGCGCGATCACGCCGCCGTGATCGAGCGCAGCTGGCGCGACCAGATCGCCGCCGACGATCTGGTGCTGCTCCCCGGCGATATCTCCTGGGCGATGCACATTCAGGATGCCATGGCCGATCTGGCCTGGATCGACGCGCTGCCCGGCCGCAAGGTGATGTGCAAGGGCAACCACGACTACTGGTGGAGCAGCAAGGGCAAGGTGCGGGCGGTCTTGCCGCCGTCGATCAGCGTGGTCGACTGCGATGCGCTGCTGGTTGACGATGTGGTGCTGTGCGGCACCCGTGGCTGGGCCGTCCCCGGCGACCGCGACTTCAACAAAACCACCGATCTGCGCATCTACGAGCGTGAGCTGAATCGGCTGGACCGGGCGCTGGCGGGGGCGCAGGTGCTGGCCGAGGGCACCCGCCCGATCATCGTGCTGCTGCATTTCCCGCCCTTCCGCGACAAGGAGCCGACCGAGTTCGCCCGCCGGATCGCCGCCGCTGGCGCCCAGAGCTGCGTCTACGGCCACCTGCACCAGGCCGACCAGTGGGCCAACGCCACGACCGGGGTTGTCGAGGGCGTCCACTATTACCTCACCGCCTGCGATGCGCTGCAGTTCACGCCCATTCAGCTTGATCGCGGTGTATACTAACCAGCATAGATAGAGTCGTGTTGAAGGTGTTTGATGGCTAAACCACCTCTGCCTCTGGTTACTGCCGCCGAGATGCGCCGCCTTGAGACGCTGAGCGTCGCGCAGGGCGCGACCTGGGCGGGACTGATGGCGCAGGCGGGCCAGGGCGTGGCCGACTGGGCGCTCACGCTGCTTGATCAGGCGGCAAATCCCCCGGCGCTGGTGCTGGTCGGGCCGGGCAACAACGGCGGCGACGCCCTGGTGGTCGCCCGCCACCTCGACGAGGCCGGCATCCCGGTGACGCTCTACGTCTGGCGCCGCAGGCCCGATGCCGCTGACTGGCCGTGGCACGCCGCGCTCGGCCAGGCGATCCCGGTGGTCTGGGCGGAGGCCGACCAGGCCGCCACCAGGCTGGAGCAGCTGGCCCGCCGCGCCGGGCTGATCGTCGATGGCCTGCTGGGCGTCGGGGTTAGCCGCCCGCTTGGGGCCGATATCGCCCGGATCATCGCCACCGTCAACGCCGCGCCCGCCCCGAAGCTGGCGATCGACGTCCCCTCGGGGCTGGACGCCGACACCGGGGCGATCTGGGGCGCGATCGTCCACGCCGATCTGACGGTCGCCACCGGGCTACCCAAGCGCGGCCACCATCTGTATCCTGGGGCGGCCCACGTTGGGCGCCTTGTTGTTGCCCCGATCCAATTGCCACTAGAAATGGAGGAGTTTATGTCGACCACCGAACTTAATCTGGAGACCCTGCGCTCGCTAGTGCCGGCCCGCCCGGCCGAGAGCCACAAAGATAGCTTTGGCCGGGTGATGGTTGTCGCCGGGTCCTATTTCTACCCTGGGGCGGCCTGGCTGGCGGCGGCGGCGGCGACCCGCTCCGGCGTTGGCGTGGTGACCC
>DAOTUS010000658.1:0-8539 GCA_034437415.1 Herpetosiphonaceae bacterium | reverse complement strand
ATCAATGCTGAGATCACCACAGTCCAGGTGATTCGAATCGACCCGACGCTGTTTCGGGTGCGCGTCGCCTACGACGCCGGCGATCCCGGCCGGGTTAGCGAGTGGGCCAACGCGCTCCAGCCGCTGGCGCTGATCAACGGCGGCTACTTCGACGACCAGGGCCGCGCCACCGCCCTGACGATCTACGACGGGGTCAGCGCTGGCAGCTCCTACGAGGGCTTTGGCGGAATGCTGGCGGTCGATCTCAACGGCATTCTGGTGCTGCGCTCGCTCCGTGAGCAGCCCTACGATGGCGACGAGCAGCTGGCCCAGGCGCTCCAGTCCACCCCGATGCTGGTGCTGAACGGCGCCGCCGTGCCGCAGGTCAACGACGACGGCGACCGCGCCCGCCGTAGCGTGGTTGCAATCGACGAGTCCGGCCATCTGCTGCTGATCGCCTGTGGCTGGCCCGTCTTCACCCTGTCGGATCTCAGCCGCTGGCTGGTCGATCAGCCGCTGGGGATTGTCAACGCGCTCAATCTTGATGGCGGCTCCTCGACCGGCCTGGCGCTGGACACCGCCGCCCGCAGCTTCGTGGTCGACTCGCTGGTGCGCGTGCCCCAGGTTCTCGTGGTCGAGCGCCGCTGATCCGGCTGGGTGCCACGAGGCCGCAATCCAGCCCAAAGAGTGCCCTCACCCCGTCCGCTGCGGCGGCCACCCCTCTCCCTATGCGTGAGAGAGGGGGAGTTTGGGCTAATGGGCCGGTGGAATTTAGGGGGGCGAATCAAGATTTACCTATAAACCCATAAACCCCGAATATAAGAACAGACGATGCTCAGCCCGCGCTCAATCCCTGCTATAATAATTCCGCCCAGACAGCAAGGAGTATCTATGCGGCGCTCGGACAAAAATCGATTTTTTCTCGCAGCGGCGATCATCCTCGTGCTCTGGTTTGTGCTCACCCGTCTGCGCTTCTACGTTGTCGTTTCGCTCTCGGTGACCCAGTTCCTGCTCTTTATCGGCATTGGCATTTTTTTAGTGTATGTGCTGCTAAAGCTTATTTTTTGATACGATCGGCCACGACGGCCGGGTTGGGCAACGTCGCCTCTCCAAACCACATACCAGAATGAGGTTGATGATGCAACGCATTGCAGTCCTAACGAGTGGCGGCGATTCACCAGGAATGAATCCCGCAATCCGCGCAGTCACCCGCACCGCCCTCCACGCCGGGTGCGAGGTGTTTGGGGTGTACCGTGGCTACGCCGGGTTGATTCAAAACGATATGCGCCGCCTCGAGTATAAAGATGTCGGCGGGATTATTCAGCGTGGCGGCACGATGCTTCTGACCGCCCGCTCGCCCGAGTTTATGTCCCCGGCCGGCCGCCAGAAGGCGATGGATAATCTGCGCTGGCACGGCATCGAGGGTCTGGTCGTGATTGGTGGCGATAGCTCGCTGCGCGGCGCCAATGCGCTGGAGAGCGAGCACCAGCTGCCGACCGTGTGTCTGCCTGGAACCATCGACAACGATATCTACGGCACCGATATGAGCATCGGCGCGGATACGGCGCTCAACACCGTGCTAGAGGCGATTGATAAGATCAAAGATACCGCCTCGTCGCACCAGCGCGCCTTTATTATCGAGACAATGGGCCGCCGCTCGGGCTATCTGGCCCTGATGGGCGGGCTGGCCGGCGGGGCCGAGGCGATTCTCATCCCCGAGATCCCCGACACCACGATCGATGATGTGATCGAGGTGATCAAGCGCTCGTTTCGCAAGGGCAAGACCAACTGCGTGATTATCGTGGCCGAGGGCTCGCACCTGAACTCGCAGGCGATCCAGGACCATATCAACCAGATCGCGGCCGAGGAGAGTGGCTTTAGCCTGAGCTTTCGCACCCGCGCGACGATTCTGGGCCATATCCAGCGCGGCGGCTCGCCCTCGGCGTTCGACCGCACCCTGGCAACCCGGCTGGGCAGCGGCGCAGTTGAGATGCTTCTGTGCGGCAAGCACGGCGGCCTGATCGGGCTGCAGTCGCGGAAGATTACGATTACGCCCTACGCCGAGGTTCTGGCGCACCCCAAGGTGCTCGATGCCAAGCTCTACGAGCTATCGAAAATTCTCGACCGCTATTAAAGAGTCGCGGCATGAAGAAGGCAGTGGTATGATTAATCCGTCCTTCATACGCTCTCTATTTGATCGGTGACTGTTATGCAACGTCCAGTTTTTACCCCGCCGACACCGACGGAAAGTGGCCTCCCCATCGCTCCGCGGGGTCCGCGGCTGACCGCCGCCGCACCAACGCCCCGCGCCCCGCTTCCCGTCACGCGCCCGCTGACACCGACCGAGTTCAACACGGCCCTGGTGCATCTGTACCGCGGCGAGGTGACCCGGGCCAACACTTGGCGGATGCGCCTCGATGGCACTACGAACTGGGCCGTGCTGACCACCGGCGCCACGCTCTCGTTCGCCTTCAGCAGCCCCGCCAATACCCCGGTGATGATTCTGCTCAACTCGCTGCTGATTATGTTCTTTCTGTTCATCGAGGCGCGGCGCTATCGCTTCTACGACCTGTGGCGCACCCGCGTCCGGGTGATGGAGACCGAGTTTTTTGCCGATATACTGGCGCCGCAGCCGGATACCGATGATGGCAAAGAGCACTGGCGCGAGCTGCTGGCCAAGGACCTGATGGAGCCGCACTTCAACATCAGCCTGTGGGACGCGATGGGCCGCCGTCTGCGGCGCAACTACATGTGGATCTTCGTGCTGCTGGCGCTGAGCTGGGTGATCAAAGTCGGGATTCATCCAACCGTAGCAATGACCTTCGAGGAGTTCTATGCCCGCGCCGCTGTCGGGCCGCTGCCGAGCTGGTTTATGCTGGTGTTTGGAGTGCTTTTTAATGCCGGGCTGATTTTCTTGGCCTTCTTCAGCACCAGCGTCATGGAGTTTGGCGGCGAGATTCTAAGTCGCTCCGAGGCCCGCGATAAAATGGGCGGCGGCGCGACCGAAACAGGTGAACCCAAAGCGCTATGACCGACTTCCAGGAAGCTCTCTACACCACGCTGCGGCGCATCCCGCCCGGCCGGGTGATTAACTATGGGCGGCTGGCGCTGGTGGCCGGGTATCCCGGCTACGCCCGCGCCGTCGGCAGCGCCCTGCACGCGCTTGACGAGCGCTATCCCGCCGTGCCGTGGTGGCGGGTCATCAATCAGGCCGGGCGGATCTCAACCAACTGTCCCGTCCACACCGCGCTCGAGCAGCGCAGCCGCCTGGAGGCCGAGGGGGTCCAGTTCAACGAGCAGGGCTCCATCAACTGGCAGCGCCACGGCTGGCTGGAGAACGAGGCGGTCTAGCGCCGACTTCGCCAGTAAAATAGCCCAGCAAAAAGCAGAACCAGAATCTCTGGCTCTGCTTTTTTTGTTGGGTCCGAGTTGGCCGCGCTCGCCACCCCGTGCTTTGGCGGGGAGCGCGGCCGGGCGGGCGCTAGTTGTTCTTGCGCACGAGCGGCAGGAAGAGTTTGTATTGAATGTTACCAGCGACGGTGAACGACCAGACTTTCGCCACCTGCTGCACATCGCCGTTGACATCGACCTTGCCAGCCACGGTGACTGTGTAGGTACGGCCGGACTGCAGCGCTACGCTGGGGGTGAAGATGACGGTTCTGGTGCTGTTGTCGTAGCCGAAGCTGCCAGCGACCGCTCCGTTGAACCCGGTCACGCTGAAGTTCGTATCCGTCGGCATCGCCTGGTTCCAGGTTACAGCGATGGTGGTGGTCGCGGCAACATTGGTTGCATCAGCCGCCGGGCTGACCGCGGCGACCAGCGGATCGCGCCAGTTCGCCACCACATCGTTGACTACCTGGACGCCGGTGGTGCCGTACTCGACCTGGAGCTGGCGATTGACGATTTCGGTGTTGCCGTCAGCCTCTTTCTCCACCTTGTCCCAGCTACCGCGGGTGTACTTGTACTCAGCGGTCGTCCCATCAAGCAGCGTCACCTGATACTGCCAGGTATTCGTCGCAACCTGCGTGATTGGCTGGAAGCCGGGGTTCCAGGTGGCCCCAAAGACAACCTCGTTGTTGCCAACAATGTAGATCGTCCCCGGCGTGCCGTTGGGAACCGTCACATTGAAGGTGACCTGCACCAGCTTGGGCGAGGCGGTCTGGCTGACCTCGTTGGAGGCCACTGAGGCGTTCAGGGCGGCATCGTAGGCCTTGACCACGTAGTGATAGGTTGCGTTGCCGACCACAGTGGTGTCGGTGTAGATCAATGTCGGCGCAACGACTTCGACCAGCGGGCTGTTGAAGTCGAAGGTGCCGGTGATGGTCGAGCGATACAGGCGATACAGCGCCGCATCGGCCACGCTGTTCCACTCCAGCACGATGAAGTCGTCGCTCCAGTTGCTAACCCGCAGATTCTGCGGCGCGGCTGGCGGGGTGCTGTCGGGGTTGGCGGTGACGGTCAGCGTCCCCGGAGTGGCGGTGCCGATACCATTGCGGTCGCCGTAGGTCCAGGTCAGGCCGTTATCGGTGGAGAAGCGCACCAGCATATCGAAGACGCCGACGCTCTCCGGGCGCAGCTTGCCTTGATACTCGTAGTTGTTGCCGCTCTTCACATTAAAGCTCATTGGCGTCCAGGTGGCCCAGGCGCTGGCATTGCTGCCCTGCGCCCCGTAGCCAACCTGGGCCAGGATCAGTCCGCTGTTGACGACAACCTGATCGGTAACACCAGCTACATAGACTTGGCCATAGATCGTGTTGGTTGGGGTAACGCCCAGCACGTGGCTTAGGTCTTTGGGGAACTGTAGCACGGCGTAGCCAATTGGGAAGGCCGGCGTTGCCGATACCTCGTTCGAGGCGTCGCTCTCGTTGCCGACCCCATCAACCGCCTTGACGATGTAGTAGTAGCGCGTGCCGTTGGTGACCCCGGTGTCGTTGTAGGTCAGGCTCGCCGTTCCATCGACCAGCGTAAAGCCGCCGCCGGAAAGGGTCGAGCGATAGACGTTGTAGCTAGCCGCCCCAGCGACCGCGTTCCAGCTCAGCTGAACGACCGCATTGCCAGGGGTCGCCACCAGATTGGTTGGCGCCGCCGTCGGAACCAGATCGGTGCCAGCGGGCGTGATCCAAATGCCGTAGCTGTTGGCGGGAACCTGGAACTGGTAGGTGTTGGCGATAAAGGCCGCCAGATTGCCCGCCATCGTCAGCGGCATGGTCTGGCGCAGCACCGTGCCGTTCGGGATATAGTGCTTCAGATCGAGCACCGCTGTGATGGCGACGTTGCTGCGGTTCATCACCACAATGCCCGCCCCGGTCTCGTCCTTGCGGCCATAGGCCAGCACCTTGGTATCATCGTTGGTCAGGAGCGGGTCGAACGAGCCGGTGCGCAGGAACGTGTGGTCGCCGCGCAGCGTGCCCAGGGCCTGGTAGTGGCCGAGCAGATCGGTCTGGGCCTTGCGCCAGGCGGGCAGCGTGCCGTAGCCCGCCTGATCGTCCCACGGGTACGGCTGGCGGTTGTAGGGATCGTCACGATTGACGTCGGAGCCGTAGCCAGTCAGGCCGACTTCGTCGCCGTAGTAGATGGTTGGCGCGCCAGGCAGGGTCATCTGCAGCACGGCGACCATGCTCAAGCGCTTGCGGGCATCGGCGAAGCCATCAACCGGCTCGCGGGTGGAGCCAGTCCCGGTGAAGCCCAGCTCGTTGAGCACGTGGACCGGGCGGTTGGTGTCGTGGCTGCCGAGCAGGTTCATCGCGGCGTCAAAGGCGGGCTTGGGATAGTCCTCCTCGAAGGCGCGGAAGGCATCAACGAACTGGGTTGGCGAGAGCGGGTCGATCTCCTGGCCGCCGTCGTTGTCGACAAAGCGGGTGTCGCGCAGGAAGCCCAGCAGGGCGCGGCGGTAGCGATAGTTCATCGTGCTGTCGAACTCTTCGCCAAGCACGCGCTCGCGCACATCGCCCTCGGACCAGGTCTCCGAGTACAGGACTGCGTCGGGGTTGGCGGCTTTCATCGTGGTGCGCCAGGTCTCGAAGAAGGTCGAATTGACCCCGACGACATCCGGCACCACGTCGATGCGCCAGCCGTCGGCCTTGTCGTTGCCGTCGACCCAGTACGCGGCGGTGTTGGTGTCCGGCAGATTTGGATTTCCGCCGGGGGTGCCAAACCAGTAGGCCATCACCTCTGGGTGGGCCGTGTTGATCTGGGGCAGGGTCTCGACGCCAAACCAGCCGGTGTATGAGGCGGCGTTGGCGACGCCGGCATTGGACATACACTCGCCGGTGCCAGCGGGCACGTCCTGGAAGAAGAACCAGCTGCGGTAGGTGCTGGTGTTGCTTTCGCAGGCGCCCAGCACCGTGTGGCGGCCAAACCGATCAAAGAACGGGCTATCGCTGGAGACGTGGTTGGGCACGCCGTCCAGAATAATGTACATATCTTCGGCGTGGGCCGCAGTGGCCAGCGCGGCAAAGGCGGCGGGGCCACCAAAGGCCGGGTCAACCGTGCGATAGTCGCGGCCATCGTACTTGTGGTTCGAGGGGCTGTCGAAGATCGGGTTCAGATACAGGGTCGTCACGCCCAGCGACTTGAGATAGGCAAGCTTGTCCTGGATACCCTTGAGGTCGCCGCCGTACATCGTGCTGCTGTAGGTCAGGCGCCAGGTGTTGGTCAGCACGGCAAATGGCTCGGGATCGGGGACGATCGTGTTCCAGGGGGTGATTGGAAAGCGGTGCGCGCGCTCCTCGGGGTAGAACCAGCCGCGGGTTGGCGCGGTGTCGCCGGGATAGGTGGCGGCGGGGTCGGCGGTCGGGTCGTTGGTGGCATCGCCGTTGCGGAAACGCTCAACGAAGATCTGGTAGATCACCGCATTTTTGGACCACTCGGGCGTTTGAAAGCCCGGCTCGTAGATGTAGATGTTGTACGAGCGGTCGCTGGTGACGGGAACCGCCGCGCCCAGGCCGCCATCGAGGCGGGCATCGTCTTCGTAGTAGGCGGTCGCGGTGCCATCGTTGACGATAAAGCGATAGTAGAGAATGCCGCGCTGGGTTGGCGTGATGCTGGTGGTCCAGAAATCACAGGTTTGGGCGGGAGGCTCGGCCTGCCTTGGGGCGATGACCGTGTCGTCATAGCAGTCGGTGTTCGTGGCGGCGGGCGTCATCTCGCGAATAAACTGGGCGCTGCTGGCGCTGTCGTAGAAGCGCACGCGCACACCGGTCACATCGTCGTGAAACGTGCGGAAGCGCAGCGTCACCGGAGTGTTCATCGGCACCGCGCCATAGGGCGTGCGGTAGACATCCGAGCGCGAGTCGTGGCGCAGCCAGGCGTACTGAATAGTGTCGCCCAGCGCCGTCACATTGACGGTGACCGCGTTGGTGGCTGAGTCCCAGGTGATGACGACGAGGTTACCCGCTGGGCCAACGGTAAACGGCACCGGATTGGCCGGATAGCTTACTGTATCGCTTTCATTGAGGGCAACTTTGAACTCGTAGTTGCCGGCGGGAATGGCGCTTGAGCTAAATGTATAGATGCCATCGCCGTCAAGGTCTTGAAGCCATGAGCGCAAACAATCTGCTTGTGAGTCGTCAGAGCAGCCGAGTTCGAATTGAAACGAACCAACAGCAGTGGCAATCTGAACATTTTTATCGCTGGTGATCCAGTGGGATTTGTCGTCGTAGTAGAACTTAACAGTGCTAGTGGTAGTTGTTGGCAGGGTAAGGCCAATGTTGGGACCGTCGAGGACACCACCAGCACCATAATTCACATCCCACGAGTTGTCGATCGCGGCTTTGTAGTCAAATGTTCCTGACAATATGCCAGAGAACTGCCAGACATCATCGGCGGCATCATAGATCATGTGGGTTGTGGCACATTCGGGCGCCCAGTCGCCTGGACAGCCAAGCTCGGACTGCAAGCTGCCGGCCAGGGTTACGCTGGTCGGCGCATTGGGGGCCTGGGGTGTCTGGCGGGCCGTTGGGGCGGCGCTGGTCGGCGCGCTGGGCGCAGCCTGAACCACGCTCGGGCGGGCTGAGGCAAACGGGAGAACGAAGGAAACGAGCAGGCTCATCAGCACAATCAGGCTGATGGGCTTCCGGCGATGGATGCTGTCGCTCATGGACATCTCCTTTTGGGGTGTGTGAAGGTTTCGACGCGCTGTGTAGCGGGATTTTGTTGGGAGGTCAAACAAACTTCTGGGCAGAAAAATAATAACGAAATTAGTATACTTTGTCAAGTGTACGAACAAGGTTTTAAATGGATTATGTGTAGTGGAATCTGTGGTCACTTTTGTTTCTCCTCCACGCCCAGGGGGTTTTCATCCCCCTGGCGACGCCCTAGGGGCACCCCGGGCACCCGCCTAAAGTTTAGTTTGTGGATTAATACTGCTTGGTGGATGTATCTAAAACTGTATTTTTGATGCGAATACTTGTATTTCGTGGTGTTTTATCGAACATATATACTTTGACAATGTTAGATTAGGCCCATGGACACCATGTATGGCGTTCGCACCGACCTGCGCGATGACCGGGAAACCCAAAAAGCGCACGTATTCGCGGGAGGAGGGACGCCATATATGGCG